>JBKPRZ010000229.1:0-4150 GCA_046734815.1 Myxococcota bacterium
GGGCGGGCGCGGCGGCGGCGGCGGCGGGCGGGGTGACGACCGGGATCCGGACCGCACGCGCCAGCGTCAGTGACCCGCCGGACTCGCGGGCCAGGGCGAAGTCTTCCGGACCGAGGTCGCGGCTGACCGTCAGTGCCAGCAGCGCGCCGGCGGCCAGGGCGGCGGGGGCCAGACGCATCAGCTGGCGGCGGCGCTTGCGGCCGGCCAGGGCCAGTAGCTCGCGGGCGCAGCGATCGGGGGGGTGGGCGGCGAGAAAATCCGCCTGGGCGCGCTCGGCCTGGTAGAGGCGCTCGCCACACACCTCGCAGGCCTGGCCCAGGCCGCGGGCGGCGTCGGCCACGCGGTCGGGTAGCAACGCGGCCAGCAGCCGGTCGGTGATCTGCGGCGGAAGGTGGCGGTGCGCGAGGGCGCTCACGCCTCACCTCCCGCGTCGGCCGATGCAGGCTCCCGGCGGTATCCGGCCAGGCGGGCGCCGGCCACCTCGCGGTAGCGCGCCAGCTCCTCCTCGACGGTGAACACCGGCAGGTTCAGGGCCCTGGCTGCTTCGAGGGAGGTCAGGCCTTCGAAATGAACCAGCACCACCACCTCTTGCGTCCGGCGATCGAGATCCGCAAGGACCCTCCGGGAGAACTCGGGTCGGTCCAGCAGCGCCTCGAGATCGTTGGTGCGCCCGGCCACGGTGCGCACCTCCCGTTCCCAGTCCGCGTCGTCGCGCGGCCGGTGCCGCAGCCGGGTCAGCGCCAGGTCGGTCGACGTCGTCAGGACCCAGCCGGCGATCTGCTTGTCGTCGGCGGCGTCGACGGTGCTGGCCTGGGCCAGTAGCCGCACGAACAGATCCTGCACCACCGCCTCCGCCTCGCGCCCCACGATGCGACTGGCCCGGGCGTGGACGAACGGCGCGAAGCGCCGGTACAGCTGTTCGAGTGTGTCGGGTGACAGTGTTTACCCTGAGCGAGCTATGCCCAGTCTCCGATGCGATCGCAGATTCTACCTCGCTGCGATCAGAACGCGAGAAGCCGCGATCAATTCAGTCAGAACGCCGGGCCGGTCAGAACGCCAGGCCGGCGCCGGCGACCACACCGTGCTCGCCGAGGGGGACGGCCTCGGCGAACAGATCCAGCCGCCGCTTGAGCAGGAAGGTCACGCCCGCGCCCAGCTGGTAGTGATGCGTGTCGGTCCCGGTGATGGCGTCGCCGCCCAGGCTCCAGAACACCGGCCCGCCGAACGCGCGCGCCAGCAGGTAAGGGGTCAGCACGCGCCAGAAGGTGCTGGCGACGATCGCGCCGGCGCGCAGGTCGAAGGCGTTGTAGGCCGCGCCCAGGTTCCGCGACCAGGCGTATGACAGCTGCCCGGTCAGCAGCAGGAAGGGACCGTTGCGGACCAGCTCGATCGCGCGCCAGCCGCCCCCCACCATCGCCACCAGTCCGGGATCGAAGTCGAAGCGCGCGGTCGCGGTCCGCAGGTTGCCGCCCAGGAACGCGCCCAGCCCGGCCACCAGGGCGCTGCCGCGCGTGGGCCGCAGCTCCAGCGTGACCAGCGAGGTGTGACGTTCCTCGATGAACTCGCGGTGGCCTTCGAAGCGCAGCCCGGTGGAGGTGAACGAGTAGCTGGAGCCGAGATGCCAGCGGTGGCGGGTGGCCTCCTCGTGTTCCTCCAGGCTGCAGCCGGAGATGCCGACGGTGCCGCCGGCGGTGATGCCGCACGCGCGCGCGGGCGCCGCCGGCAGAAGCGCGATCCCCGAAACCACGAACAGCGTCACGGCGGTCGACTTCATGGCTGGATCACTGTAACGCCAACCGCGCTCCTCTGGTATGGTGGGTGGAAGTCGGCGGGTAGGCGCCCCGAGATGGCGCTGCCCGACGGTGCCGTCCGTTTTGTTCCGTTTTTGTTGCGCCGGCCCCAGCAACGCTCGTAGCAGGAGGAGCGCCATGCCGGGACCACGCCGGATCCGGGGGTGGGCGGTCGGGGGCGGGCTCATCGTCGTCACCACCGTGGGGGGCGCGCTGGCGCTGCAGGGCGCACGTACATCCGCGCCGCCGCGAGACGAACCCGGCGGGGAGGCGCTGGAGGCGCTGGACCAGTGGGCCGAGCAGCGCTCGTACCCGCGCGCCGAGCTGCCCCGGGCCGGGTTCTTCCAGGCCCACGAGCACACCCGCAAGATGACCGCGCTGGCCGCCGACGTGACCGACCCCTGGAAGTCGATCGGCCCCGCCAACCGCGGCGGCCGCACCATCGCCCTGGCGGTGGACCCGAAGAACCCCAACGTCGTCTACGCCGGCGCGGCCAGCGGCGGCCTGTGGCGCATGACCGTCACCGGAAACAGCTACCGCTGGGAATACGTCGACACGTTTTTCCCCGTGCTGGGGGTCAACGCCATCGCCATCGACCCGCGCGACTCGAAGGTCATCTACATCGGCACCGGCGAGGTGTACGGCTACGGCCGCTCGATCGGCGGCATCCACATCCGCAACACGCGCGGCAGCTACGGCATCGGCATCCTCAAATCCAGCGACGGCGGGCTCACCTGGAAAAAGAGCCTGGACTGGACGCAGGACCAGCAGCGGGGCGTGCTCGCGATCCGGCTGCACCCCACCAACCCGGACATCCTGTTCGCCGCCACCTCCGAGGGCGTGTTCCGCTCGCGCGACGCCGGCGGCAGCTGGGAATCGGTGCACCCGGTGGTGATGGCCGTCGACCTGGTCATCCACCCGAGCAGCCCGGACACGCTGTTCGTCTCGAACGGCAACCTGGGCAGCCCGGGCGGCGGCATCTACCGGTCCACCAGCGGCGGTGCGCCCGGGTCGTTCCAGAAGCTGGCCGGCGGGCTGCCCGCCAGCTGGCGCGGCAAGACCATGCTGGCCATCTCGCAGACCGCGCCCATCACCGTGTTCGCCGACGTGGCCAACGAGGCGGGCACGGTGGGCCTGTTCCGCAGCACCGACAACGGAGACAGCTGGAGCCAGATCGCCGCCCGCACCGATTGGGCCGAGATCCAGGGCTGGTATTCGCACTTCGTGCGGGTCAGCCCGCGCGACAGCGCGCGCTTGCTGTTCGGCGGGGTGGGCTTCTTCGGGTCCAACGACGGCGGCGCCACCTTGCAGATGCGCGATGGCCTGCACCCGGACAACCACTGCTTTGCCGACCACCCCACCGACCCGGACACGGTCTACGTGGGCAACGACGGCGGCGTCTACCAGAGCACCGACGGAGGCGCGACCTTCCGGGCGATGAACCAGGGTTACACCACCGCGCAGTTCTACAACGGCTTCGCCTCGTCGCCGCGCGACCCCAACCTGGCGCTGGGCGGGCTGCAGGACAACCGCAGCATCATGTACACCGGCACGCCCAACTGGCGGCCGGTGCTGGGCGGCGACGGGAGCTTTGCCGCCATCGACCCGCAGGACGACAGCATCATCTACGGGTCCAGCTTCTTTCTGCGCATCAGCCGCTCGCGCGACCGCGGCCAGACCTTCACCGCCCTGCCCGACCTCGAGGGCGGGTCCTGCTTCATCTCGCCGTTCTTCCTGGCGCCGTCGCAGCCGTCGACCATCTACGGTGGCAAGACGTTCCTGTACCGATCGACCGACGCCGGCGACACCTGGCAGCCCGGCAACGGCGGGCGCGCGCTCAGCGGCAACCCCATCGTCGCCATCGGCGTGTCGCCGCAGGAGGCCGGCACGGTGTACGCGGCCACCACGCCGGGATCGGGGCGGCGGGCGCAGGTGTTCGCCTCCACCGACGGCGGGCAGACCGTGCGCGACGTGACCGGCTCGCTGCCCGACCGCTATTACATCGACCTGGTGGTGGCGCCCAACGACCCGAAGGTCGTGTACATCACGCTGTCGGGCTACGGCTCGCCTCACCTCTTCCGCAGCAACGACGGCGGGCAGGCCTGGACCGACGTCGGCAAGGGCCTGCCCGACGTGCCCACCTCGGCGCTGGCGATCGATCCCGCCAACCCGCGCACGGTGTACGTCGGCAACGACCTGGGCGTGTTCGTCTCGGTGGACGGCGCCGCGACCTGGACGCCGTGGAAGGACGGCATGCCGACGGCGGCGCTGGTGATGGATCTGTCGTTCTCGATCAGCAACCGGAAGGTCCGCGCGGTCACCCACGGCAACGCGGTCTTCGAGCGCGGCATGCTGCCCGC
>JBKPRZ010000230.1:0-10271 GCA_046734815.1 Myxococcota bacterium
CCCGAGATCGTCTCGCCCGACGCCGATCTGGTCGAGCGGCTGGCCAACGTGATGTCGGATGACGACTTCCTGGAGATCGTCTTCTCCTTCCTCGTGCGCCTGTTCGAGGGGGTGGCGCTGCTGGTCCCGCGCGCGGATGTGGCGCAGGGTCTGCTGGTGGGCAACCGGACCGAGCGGCGGCCCTACGTCAGCGCGCAATACGCGCCGTGCACCTCGGGCTCACTGCTGGGCGAGGTGATCAGCAAGGCGCAGATGGCGTACCGCGTGGAGCTGACCGATCCCGGGCTGCTGTCCTTCTGCCGCGCCTCTGGCGTCCGGCCGGACCACATCGCCGTGATCCCGATCTTCGACAACCGCACGCCGGTGCTGATCGCGCTGGGCCAGGGGCTCGAGCAGGCCCAGCTGGTCAGCCACCTCGAGAGGATCCGGACCTTCCTGGCCAAGGCCTCCAGCGCCTTCCAGATCATCGCCCTGCGCAAGCAGATCCTGTCGAGTTGATCCCGTTGATCGGCCGGCCTCAACGGCAGGCCAGCACCTCGTCCAGGCGGCGGCGGCTGGCGGCCAGGCGGTCGTTCTTCTCGCGGTCGTCGAAGGTGTAGGCCAGGCGCATGTCCGGGGTGAGCTTCCAGCGGCTGCCCTTGTCCTGCACCAGCCGCATCACCTTGGCCGGCGACAGCGGCGCCTCCGGCGACAGGCTGAGCACCAGGCGCCCGGGCGAAAGGTCGTAGGCCAGGGCGCCCATCTTGCGCAGCAGGGTCTTGCACACCATCACCTCGCCCAGCAGCGACGCCTCCTCGGGCAGCGGTCCGTAGCGGTCCTCGATCTCCGCCAGGGTGGCGCGCACGTCGTCCTCGTCGGAGGCCTGGGCCAGCCGCCGGTAAAGGTCCAGGCGTTGGCCGGTGTCGGGCACGTAGTCGTCGGGCAGGAAGGCGGGCACGTCCACCGAGACCTCCGGGTCCTGCTCGCGCTTGATCGGCTGGCCCTGCAGCTCGGCCACCGCCTCCTCCAGGATGCGCACGTAGGTGTCGAAACCCACCGCCGCCACCAGACCGTGCTGTCGCTCGCCCAGCAGGTCGCCCGCGCCCCGGATCTCCAGGTCGTGGGTGGCGATCTGGAAGCCAGCCCCCAGCTCGGTGAACCGCTGCAGGGCGGCCAGCCGCTGCTTGGCCTCGCCCGAGAGCCCGCTCTCGGAGGGGACCACCAGGTAACAGAACGCCCGGTCGCGCGCGCGGCCGATGCGGCCGCGCAGCTGGTACAGCTGGGCGAGCCCGAACCGTTCGGCGTGGTTGACGATCATCGTGTTGGCGCGGGGGATGTCCAGCCCCGACTCGATGATGGTGGTCGAGCAGAGCACGTCGTAGCGCCCGTCGACGAAGTCGTACATCACCTTCTCCAGCTCGCCCTCCGCCATCTGCCCGTGGGCGGTGGCGATCTTCGCCTGGGGGGCCAGCGCCTCCAGCTTCTTGCGCCACTCGTGCAGATCCTGGACCCGGCTGTGCACGAAGAAGACCTGCCCGCCGCGGGCCAGCTCCTTGGCGATGGCGTTGCCCAGCAGGTCCGGATCCCAGTGGCACAGGAAGGTGCGGATGGCCAGCCGGTCGGCCGGCGGGGTGGCGATGATCGAGATCTCGCGCAGCCCGCTCATGGCCATCTGCATGGTCCGGGGAATCGGCGTGGCCGTCAGGGTCAGCACGTCCAGCTGCGAGCGGAGCTCCTTCAGGCGCTCCTTGTGGGTCACCCCGAACCGCTGCTCCTCGTCGATGATGCACAGGCCGAGGTTCTTCCAGCGCACGTCCCGCGACAGCAGCCGGTGGGTGCCGATCACCACGTCCAGCTCGCCCGCCGCCAGTGCGGCCACCGTGCGCTTCTGGTCCTTGGGGCCGCGGAAACGGGACAGGGAGCCGACCCGCACGGGGAAGTCGCGGAAACGTTCGGAGAAGGTGACGAAGTGCTGCTCGGCCAGCACGGTGGTGGGCGCCAGCACGGCGACCTGATGGCCGCCCAGCACCGCCAGCAGTGTCGCCCGCAGCGCCACCTCGGTCTTGCCGTAGCCGACGTCCCCGCAGATCAGCCGGTCCATGGGCGTGTCGCGCTGCATGTCCTCGATCACCGCCGAGATGGCCTGCTCCTGGTCGGGCGTCTCGTCGAAGGGGAAAGTCTCCTCGAACTCGCGGAACACCAGCTCGGGCGGCGGGAACGCGTGACCGGGGAGCGCGCGGCGCTGGGCGTACAGTTGCAACAGCTGCTCGGCCACCTTGCGCGCCTCGGTCGAGACGCGGCGGCGCTTCTCCTGCCAGGTCTTGCCGCCCAGCTTGTCCAGGCGGGCCACGTCCCCGGGGCCGCCGACGTAGCGACGGACCAGGCCGATCCGGTAGACCGGCACGTAGACACTTCCGCCGTCGTACTCCAGGTGCAGGAAATCCTGGGCCACCCCGCGCACCTCGAGCTTCTTGAGCCCGCGGTACCGGCCCACGCCGTGCTCCTCGTGCACGGCCAGATCGCCCTCGGCGATCTCGCCCAGGTCGCCCAGTCCCGGCGTGCGTGCCGGCCGGGTCTCGCGGTGCACGCGCGGGCCGAAGATCTCGGCCTCCGAGATCAGAGCCAGCCGGTCGCCCGGCAGCCGGAAGCCATGGGTCAGCGATCCCACCACCACCGACAGGCGCGGACCCCCCTCCACCCCGGCCAGCAGAGCATCCACGGTGGTCGGGCCGGGGTGCCCCGCCGGCGGCAGGAACGCCTCCATCCCCAGTGCCCCCAGCAGCCCGTACAGGCGTTCGGCGTGCGTGCGGTTGCTGGCCACCAGCACCACCGCCATGCCCTCCTCGATGAAGCGTTCCAGCCGCGCGCGCAGCGCCTGTCCCAGCTGCGTCCCCGCCGTATCGGGCGTGGTGTCGGCCTTGCGCCGCTCGGCCAGCTCGGCGCGCAGGCTGGTGTTCGAGTCGGCCAGCAGCTGCAGGGTCAGCCCGGAACTGGCCGACTCGTCGGGCAGGTCCAGCGGTCGCAGCTCCAGCCGGGCCGCCCCCTCCAGCGACTGCCGGGCGGCCTCGGGCTCCAGGAAGAACTCGCCCGGAGCCAGGGCCAGGCGGTGCTCGGCCCGGCGCCGCTCGGCGCTCTCGCGCAGCCGCCCGAACGTGCGACGCGCCTCTTCCCACACCGCCTCCGGGTCCTCGACCACGAACAGCGCATCTTCGGGCAGGTACTGCAGGGCCGAGACCATCTCGTGGTGGAAGACGGGGGCCAGCGACTCGATGCCGAAGAAGTCCTCGCCCGCCTCGATCTGCTCCAGCAGATGGCGGGTCTGGCTGGACGGCAGCGAGGCGGCGTCGGCGGCGGCCAGCACCCGCGCCCGCGGCTCCGCCCCCTCGGTCAGGATGGTCTCCCGCACCGGGTGGACGCTGACCCGCTCCAGCTGCCGCAAGGTGCGCTGGGTGGCTCCGTCGAACAGCCGCACCGATTCGACGTCGTCGCCGTCCAGCTCCAGCCGCACGGGGTGGCGGTAGATGGGCGGGAACAGATCCACCACCGCGCCGCGCACGGCGAACGACCCCGGGTCCTCCACCACCTGGACCCGGCTGTAGCCCGCGCGCACCAGGCGGTCGATCAGGGTCTCGCGGGCAAGCCGGCTGCCGGCCGTCACCTGGAAGCACAGCTTCTCGAACTCCGTTCGCTTGACCACTCGGCGGAACAGGCCGTCGGCCGAGGTGACCAGCACCGGCGCCGCGCGGCCGCTGGCCAGCTGGAAGAGGACCGCCATCCGCCGCAGGACCGTGCGCCGATCGGGCTGGACCTCGGCGTAGGGCGAGCTGTCCAGCGCCGGCAGCAGCTCCACGCGCGGCGGGGCCAGCGGGTCGTCTGCCGCAGCCCGCCCCGGCAGGAAGAAGCCGATGTCTCCCACCCGCGCCTCCGCCAGGCGGTCGTCGGCCACAAGGTAGACGATCGACGCCGGACGGTGGTGCGCCGCCAGCTGTCCGGCCAGCGCGGCACCCAGCGCCCCGTCCGCGCCGACCACGCGCGCCAGGCGCGGGCGCCCGGGCTCCTGCAGCGCCTGCAGGGTCTGGCGCAGCCCCAGCCGGGACAGGGGCTGAGCAGCGGTGGCCGGGAGAGTCATGGGACGACGCCTTTTACCAGACACCGTCGGCCAGAGCCGCCAGAGCGTCCGCCGGGGCGTCCACTCGCGGGCGCGGCGTCCGGTCGCCCGCGGCGTCGTTGACCCTCCTTATCCGGCGGGCTATCGTCCGGCCGACGAAGGAGCGAGCCACATGAAAAATATGCACTCGTTGTGTACGTTTGTGCTGCTGGTGGCCGTCGCCGGCTGCGAGAGCAAGGGCGGCCCGCTCAAGGTGGACGACGTCCAGCCCGCCACCGGCGTGACCCCCGGTGGCGACCAGGTGATCATCAACGGCTCGGGCTTCGAGCCGGGCAAGACCCAGGTGGAGGTGCGCTTCGGCCGTGTCCGCGCCGACCAGGTCAGCATCGCCTCGGCAAGCAAGATCGTCGTCGTGACCCCTCCCGGTGAGAAGGGCCCTGTGGACGTCACCTTGATGTTCGATCACGGCCCGCAGTTCAAGATCCCGCAGGGCTTCAAGTACGTCTCGCCGAGCAGCGCCGACGACGTCCGGCGCGCCTTCTACTCGAACACGCCCGGCACCAAGGCCGGCCAGACCAACGCCACCACCACGCCGCCGCCGAAGTAGCGGCTACCTGACCGCCAGCGTAGGGTGACAGGGCGTCCGGGCGTCGGCTGGCATCTCAGCGAAACGACGCCCGGAACAGCTGCTGCCCCATGAGCAGCAGGCTGCCCGACGGGATCAACCGGCTGCCCCGGATCCGGAAGAACGTCCCGTTCGAGGAGCCCAGGTCCGACAGGTACACGCTATTGCCGCGCAGGGTGAGCTGCGCGTGCGTCCCGGAGACGTAACCGTCTTCGGGGAACAGGATGTCGCCGCGCTCGCGCCCCAGGACGACGGTCTCGTCGAACAGCGGGAAGGCCGGTCCGTCCACGTCCCGCCCCACGATCACCGACACCCGTCCCCAGAATCCGGGGTTGGGCGTCCCGATGATCTCGGTCCCGTCCTCCAGCGGCACCGGCGGCGAGATCACGTCGAAGCGGAGCAGCTCCTGGCCGATCCGGAGCACGTCGGCGGACTCGAGCTTCTCCTCCTGCATGATCTTGATGAACACCCCGTTGAGGCTGCGCAGGTCCTTCACCATCAGCCCTTCGGGCGTGAAGCTGAATTCAGCGTGCCGGGGCGACAGGTAGGGATCGGCGTCGAACAACGCCCCCTGTCCCCGGCCGATCAGGTTCTCGGCCTCGTGCAGCGGGTGCACGCCCCCCTCGGTTCCGTCAGGACGGATGAGGGTGAGGTGGCCGCGCGGCGCCGGCCGGGCGGCCGGGGCCCCGGAAGCCAGGTACATGGTCCGGGCGGGCGCCGAGCCACCCGCGGTCGGCTTCATGCGCTGGCCGCACGATCCGCAGAAGGCGTAGGTCGCCACCACCGTCTTGCCACAGGAGGGGCAGGGGATCATGTCCCGGGCGCCCACCGTGCCGGTGCCGCCGCCGTCGGTCAGCGGCTGCACGGGTGCTGGCGCCGAGGGCCCGGGGGGCGGCGTGGGCGTGAGGATCGACCCGCTGATCCCGGCCGGCCGCTTGGACAGCCCCGAGGGCGTCGGGGGAAAGGCGGCGTGGGCGCCCGGGATTCCGGGGCTGACCGCGGGAGCGACCTCGACCAGTCCCGCGGCGCTGAGCACGGGCGCGGTCGTGGCGGTGGGCGCGGGCGTCGACGAGGGCGGCGTCTTCGAGCGGGCGGGGCCGGTGCCGGTGTCGGCAGGCGTGGCCGCGGTGACCGCCGGCGCGGGCGGGGCCGGTGCCTCCAGCTTGGCGCCGCACCCGAGACAGAACTTGTAGTGCTTCTGGTTCTCTTTGCCGCAGCGGGAACAGGTGATCACGGAATACTCCCGAAAGTGGGTTCAGCGCGGGTCATGTCATTTCCACGCGCAAGAGCTGCTGTCCGATGAAGACGAAGTCGCCGTTGTTGAGCGGGGCCTCTTCCTCGATGCGCAGGAAGGTGCCGTTCTTCGACCCCAGGTCGGTCAGGGTGAAGCGCCCGTCGGCCCCGATGGCCACCTGGGCGTGGTGGCCCGAGATGAACGGGTCGTCGGGGAAGTTCACGTCGCTGCCCTCGCGCCCGATCGAGATGCTGTCGCCGCGCGCCCGGTAGATGATGCCGATGCCGCCGCCGCGCAGCCGCTGGATCAGCCGCATCTTCGACGCCCGGCGCGGGCTGGCGTAGTAGTAGGTCCCCTCGGCGTCGGGCTGCGGGCCGAAGTCGGGCGCCGAGGCCTCGATCTGCAAAAGCTGCTCGCCCACCAGAAAGAACCCGCCCGAGGTCAGGGGTACGGGGGTTTTTATCCGCACGAACACCCCATTGGTCGAGCTCTCATCGCGGACGAAAAGCTTGCCGTCGCGGTAGATGAAGTTGGCGTGCCGCGGGGACAGCAGCGCGTCTTCCGGAAACAGGATGGCGCCTTCGACGCGGCCGACCAGGTGATCGTTGCCATTGAGCTGGTAGCTGATCCCGTCGCCGCCGTTGTCGCCCTTGACCAGGACCAGCTTGGCGCGGGCCTGCGGCTGGGTGCCCGAGAAGTACATCGTCTTGCTGGGCCCGGTGGCGGGCGGTGGCGGCTCCGCCCCGGCGAGCCGGGTGCCGCACTTGCCGCAGAAACGGTCGTCGGCGGGCACCTGATTGCCACAGCCTGGGCAGGGTTTGGTGGACATCGCGGCCTCCATGCGGGCGGCTCCCTTCGTCGGATTACCCGCCGACGTCGGCTCGGCGGGCGGGGTGGGCCCTCTGGCGACTCCTCCGGCCACGGCAACCCCATTCCAACCGAGGGCCGCCCCGCAGGCGGGGCACCGGCTCACGCCCAGATCCGTCAGGGCATCACACTGGGGACAAACGAATCCGACGGGCATCCGATTCGATCATGCCCTGGGGACCCGATCTGTCAATAAGAACGGGGGCCTTTCGACGTCTGCGGGGGCACGAACGCCTGGCGGGCCGCTGTCCGGACCAGGGGGCTGGTGTCGGCCAGTGCCTTCTTCACCAGCGCGTCCGGCGGGCGACCGGCCACCCGCAGCGCCTCGACGGTGCCCAGGCGGACCGCCCAGGCCGGATGGTCCAGCAGCGGGCCGGCCTGGCGCCACAGCTCCCGGGCATCCAGACGGCCCAGCCGGGCCATCGCCTCCAGCGCTCCCACCGCAACCCCCGCCGGGTCCAGGCCATCCCACCCCGAGGCCGCCTGCGCGCGCTGGGCGGCGTCCTCCAGCGCGGCGGTGATGTGGGTGGTGGTAACACGTTCGGGCGCCAGCTTGCTGGCGACCCGCAGCGCGCGCAGCCGGACGCCGGGATCGGCATCGGTCAGCAGCTGCGCCACCGGCTCTTGCAGCCGGCGGGCGATGTCGGTTAGCGCCCGGCTCCCGCGGGGCGAGACCGGCGTCGAGCCGCCCAGCAGCCGCCCCAGACCCGGTCCATCGCCCCGGCTGTCCAGCGCCACCAGCGCCCGCCGGCGCTCGTCACCGCGTCCCGTGAGCGCGCGTTCGAGCAGGTCGGCGATCTCCCCCGCGTGCTCGACCCACAACGCTTCCAGCAGCACCTCCCCGGTGCCGCCGAAGGCGCACAGGCGGTCCATCAGCTCGGTCGCGTCCAGGGGTCCCGGCCCCACCAGCACGCCGTCGTCGGGCACCCCCGGCTCGGCCGCGATCACCTCCAGCGCCAGCGCCGCCGCCTCCCGGGACGGACCCGCGCCCAGCAGCGCCGCGTTCCACAGCGCCGGCAAGGTCGAGCGGTCGCGCAGCACGCCGATCACGAAGGCGGCCGTCCGGGTCAGCGCCGGTTGCGGTCCGTCCAGCAGGGGCAGGAGGTCCCGCGCACCGTCGCCGTTGCCGGCCCGGGCCAGCCCCAGCAGAGCGCCACGGCGGGCGTCCACCGGCGCAGCCGGATCCTGGGCCAGCGACCGCAACACGGGCCGGGTCGCCGCGCTCCGCAGCCGCCCCAGGCCCATGGCCGCCAGGGCCGCCACCTCCGCGCGCGGATCGCGGGTCGCCGTCCTCAGCGTGGCCTCGGCCTCGGGCGCCTCCAGCCGCCCCAGGGCCCACACGGCGGCTGCACGCAGCTTGGCCTCGGGGTGCGCGCTCAGCTCCACCAGGCGGGGCAGCGCCGGTCGCGCGTTCAGCCGGCCCAGGGCAATCAGCGCCGCCTGTCCCACCCGGTCGCCCTGAGCGGAAGGCACCGGGCTTTCCGCCGGGCTGGCGCGATCGGGCCTGGCGGCGTCGGTGGTGCTGTCCTTGCTTGCGTCAGTCAGCCGGAGCAGCGCCGGGATGACATCCCGGTTCCCGATCATGCCAGCGAGATCGATCAGCGTCGGATCCGGCTCGCCCTCCGGGTCGACCAGCAGCGCCACCAGGGGTCGGCTGGCGCTGCCGGCGAGCTTGCGCCAGCGCGCGTGGGCCTCCTCGTCCTGGCTCGATCGTCGATACAGATCGGGGAGCACCCGCCGGTAAAGCTCGATCACCAGGCGGCGCTCGCCGGCGCTCGCCGTGGTCGGCTCGAGGGCCAGCCCGGCGATCAGCTCGGGCAGCTGGCCTGCGTATTCGGCGATGTCCAGCTGGCGGGCCATCAGATCGGCCCGCGACTCGGGATCGGCGTTGCTGATGGCGGCCTGGCGCAAGACCTCGAGTGCCCCCTGTCCCTCACCGCGCCGGACCAGGATGTCGGCGGCGGCCAGCGCCGCCTTGGCCGAGCTGGCCTCGGCCAGCGCCCCACGGTAGCTGCCCAGCGCCTGTTCGGGCTGGCCGGCCCGCTCCTGCAGCTCCGCCGCGCGCATCAGCACCTCGGGAGCGCGCCGGGACAGCTCGACCGCACGGGCCGCGGCCAGCAGCGCCTGCTGGTCCTCGTAGCGCTCGACCCGGATCTCCGCGATCTGCAGCAATGCTTCGGCCGCGCGGGCAGGCACCCGGGCGGCGAACCGCTCCAGCCAGGTCACCGCCCGGTCGGTCTGCCGCGACTGGCGCAGCAGCCGCACCAGCATCGGCACCAGCTCGGTGTCTCCCGGCGCGACCTCGGCCGCCGCGCTCAGGGTCTGGACCGCGTCGGCGGGGGACTGCAGCCGCAGCTGCAGCTCGGCCAGGAACAGCGCCGACTCGCGGTCTTCGGGATGGCGTCCGAAGCGGTCCTTCAGCAGCACCGTCTCGGCGCGCAGCCGCTCGCGCCCCTCGCGCGCCAGCAGGTTGACGATCCGCGCCCGCGCCTCGCGACGCTCGTGGCTCCGCTCGGGCCCCAGGCTCTTCTGCAGCACCGCCCGCCACTCCGAGACCGCCGCCGCCAGCTCGCGCTTCTTCTCCAGGATGCGGGCCAGGGTGCGGTGGTGCGCCGGCTCGGTCGGCTCCAGCTTCTGCGCGGCCCGGGCCAGTGGCAGCGCCTCGTCGAGCAGATCGTGATCGCCCAAGAGTTCGGCCAGGCGGGCGTACGCCTTGGCCGGTGGCCGCACCAGGCGCAGCAGCCCGTGCCAGGTCCGCCGGGCCAGCTCCCGCCGCCCGGCCTGGAAGTGCGCCTCGCCCAGGCCGACGATGGCCCGCTCGTCACGCGGGTCCAGCGCGGCCAGCGCGTCCCAGCAGGCCAGCACCCGCTCGCCTTCGTTCCAGCGGGAGGCCAGGTCGGCCATGCGCACCAGCGCGGCCGGCGAGCGGCGCAGCTGGCGGAAGGCGCGATCGAAGCGGGCCTGGGCGTCGGCTCGCTCGCCCCGCCGGTACTTGCGTTCGATCATCTCCAGCACGCTGTCGGGATCGATCTGCCCGCGGGCGGCGCTGCGGTCGTACAGCCGTCCGACCTCCTGGTCCCGCCCCAGGCGGTCCAGCAGCCCCACCAGCTTGTGAGTGGCCATCCCGTCGCGCGCCCGCTTGCCCACCTCCCGCCAGGCGCGGACCGATCCCTCGTAGTCTCCCAGCTCCTCGCGCAGCTCGCCCAGCGCCTGCCAGGCGACCGCGCTCGAGCCGCCCGCCACCGCTTGCTCCTGCAGCCACGGCTCGATGTCCAGACCACGCCCGCGGCGCAGGGCCAGGCGCACCAGCTGCCGGTAGATCTCCAGGCGTTCGGCGGGCGGCGCCGCCCGGTTGCCCAGCGCGTTCCTCAGCAAGCTCTCGGCGGCGTCCATCTCGCCGGTCGCCTCGCGCAGCCCCGCCGCCTCGCGCGCCAGGGCCAGCCGGCCCGGCCCCCGAC
>JBKPRZ010000231.1:0-6928 GCA_046734815.1 Myxococcota bacterium
CGCCACCCGCCCCCCGGCGATCCCCCCGGCCCACCCAACAACCCACCTCGACCCCCCGCCGGCGATCCCCCACCGCCGAAGGAGCCCGACGATCCGCCGCTTCCGCCCGCCGGTGACCCGGCCCCTCCCGCCACCCCGCCCGCCGGCGACCCTCCGCGCCCGCCCGCCGGCGATCCCCCGGCTCCACCCGCCGGCGATCCTCCCGTTTCATCCGCCCGGCCCGCGCCCGCGATCCTGCGTTTCGTCCCCGAGGACGACCGCGGGGTGCCGGCGGCGGCCGCCGAGACCTTCACCCGCGCCACCTTCCGCGTGTCCGCGCGTTCCGGCCGCACCGGCTATCGCTTCGAGGGTGACCCGCTGCCCGCGCGTCCCGATCCCGAGCGCCTGTCCGAGCCGACCGCCCCCGGCGCCATCCAGCTGCCGCCCGACGGCTTCCCGATCCTCCTGATGGCCGACCGCAACACCATCGGCGGCTACCCCATTCTCGGCCACCTCGCCACCGCCGATCGCCCCCGCGCCGCGCAGCTCTGGCCCGGCGACGCGGTCCGCTTCCAGCCCATCACGCTGCCCGAAGCCCTCCACCTCTGCCGCGAACAGGAATCGACCCTCCAGGCCGCCCTCGGATTCGGGCGCAACGATTGATGATCGCGCCCGTCATCCGGGCAGCGGTTTCCCATTAAGATACGCGGCTGCCATGAAGCACCTGCGGCAAGCCCCACCGTTTCATCCCCTCGCATCGCGGCCATCGCTCCCTCGATCAGCCGGCGCGCGCGGGCGACTGGCGTTCGCGCTGATCGCGTTCCTCGCGGGCGGCACCGTCGCGCATGCGAAAGGGGAGGGGAGGGCGCTGCCCATCGGCTGCTTCGCGCACACGAAGGACCTCGAGCAGGAGCTGACCCAGATCAAGGCCGCCGGGTTCGACTTCGCGGAGGTCGGGCTGCGCGACGTCGTGGCCCTGGCGGACCCGGACTTCGACAAGCTCCTCGCCCGCCTGCGCGACCTGAAGCTGCCGGTGCGCGCCGCCATCAACTTCTTGCCGCCCGACCTGAAGGTCGTCGGCCCGGACGCGGATCCAGCCAGGCAGAAGGAGTATCTCGGCCGCGCGTTCGCCCGTGCCCAGAAGCTGGGCCTGCACACGGTCGTGTTCGGCAGCGGGCGCTCGCGCCGTGCGCCCGACGGCGTCGCGCCCCGGGCGGCCTTCGATCAGCTGGTCGACTTCGGCAAGCGCGCCGCCCGCGAGGCCGCGCGCCACGAGATCACCATCGCCATCGAATCGCTGGGGCCGGACGAGACCAACACCATCAACAGCGTCCAGCAGGCCATCGAGCTGGTGAAAGCCGTCGCCCACCCGAGCTTCCGCCTGGTGGTCGACTACTACCACTTCACGCTCGCCAAGGAGGACCCCGCCGTCATCCTCCAGACCGGCAAGTACCTGCACCACACGCGCATCGCCAACCCCGCTGGCCGCGCCTTCCCCCTGGACGCCGCCGAATCCGACTACGCCACCTTCTTCCGCAACCTCCGCCAGATCGGCTACCGCGGCGGCGTCGGCATCGAAGCCCGCAGCGGCACCCTCGCCCAGGACGGCCCCCGCTCCGCCACCCTCCTGCGCGCTCTCTCCGCCGGCCGCACACCGCCACCCGCCGCGCCCCCCGCCGTCGCACCGGCCGCCGCCGCCAAGCCCGCCGCGCCCCCCGCCCCGGCACGTTAGATCGCGGGCGCCGCGGCGCGTGTTCGTTTCCGTGACGTTTCGGTGTCGGGATCCGCCCTGCGATTGCGCTGATCCGGGCAGGAGGAAAATTCGATGTCCAAGGAAACCATGGGCCTTCCCGGCCGCGTCTTCACGCTCGTGTACGGCCTCGTCTGCTACGCGATCTTCTTCGTCACCTTCCTGTACGCCATCGGCTTCGTCGGCAACCTGTGGCCGACCCTGGGGCTCACCGGCCCTCTGTTCCGCGGCATGGACTACGGCCGCGCCGGCGGCGGGCTCGGGCAGGCGCTGCTGATCGACGCCTTGCTGCTGACCCTGTTCGCCGTCCAGCACAGCGGCATGGCCCGCGAAGGCTTCAAGCGCCGGTGGACCCGCGTGGTGCCACCCGCCGCCGAACGCAGCACCTTCGTCATCGCCGCCAGTCTCTGCCTGATCGTCCTGTTCTGGCAGTGGCGCCCGCTGGGCACCGCGGTCCTGTGGAACGTCTCCGGCACCCCCTGGGCGGCGCTGATGGTCGCCCTGTCCATGGCCGGCTGGTTCACGGTGCTGATCTCCACCTTCATGATCAACCACTTCGATCTCTTCGGCCTGCGCCAGGTCTGGTACGCCTTCCTCGGTCGGCCCTACCCCGCGATGAAGTTCTCCACCCCGGGGCTGTACCGGGCGGTCCGCCACCCCATCTACATGGGCTTCATCGTGGCCTTCTGGTCGACGCCGATGATGACCGCAGGGCACCTGCTGTTCGCCGCCGCCACCACCGCTTACATCCTGGTGGCCATCCAGCTGGAGGAACGCGACCTGATCAGCCGCTACGGCGACGAATACCGCCGCTACCGCCGCCAGGTCGCGATGCTGGCGCCGCTGCCCCGACGCCAGCCCGACGCCGGCACCCGGGCCCCGACCGCCGCCCAGCTCGACCCTCGCCGCGCCTGATCCGTCGGGCCCCGTGCAGGCGGGCGCTGCCATCCCGGGCGGCGCCCGCCTCGGCGCGTGAAGGGATCGGGCGCGAGCGGTGTCGTAAGTTCACCACAGCCGAGTCGAAAGGCCACCGGCGGCCGCGACCGACGGCGCGCGGCCCCGCGGTCAGGGGGCTGGCCCCGCCGTTGCAGAACAGCGTCGGCGCATGCTCTCCCATCTCGCTTACGCCGCCTCGCTGCTCACCTCGGCCACCTTGCCCATGGACCCGCCCACGGTCCCGGCCCACGAGGCGACCGCCACCGTCCAGCTGCCCGCCCCGCCGCCCACGCCCGCCCCCGCCGACCAGGAAGGCCGGCGGAGCTTCCGCTACGGCCGCGCCGTCCTCGAGCTGGGGACGGCGATGGGCCTGGGCGTGGCCTGGTACGAGTCGGAGATCGAGCTCAACAAGCTGGACTTCGACTTCGACCGCACCTTCGCCGACCAGACGCGCCGGCTGTTCTCCCCCGCCGGCTATCGCTTCGACGACAACAACCTCACCCTCAACGTGGGGCACGCGTTCATGGGCGCCTACTACCACCAGTTCGCGCGCCAGAACGGCGGCAGCATGCTGCAGGCGATGTCGTTCGATCTGGTGTCCTCGTCGGTCTGGGAAGTGGCGGTCGAGCACCGTGAGGTCATCAGCATCAACGACACCATCGTCACCGGCCTGGGCGGCGTCTCGATCGGCGAGAGCCTCTATCAGATGGGCGACTACTTCGCGCGCAGCCGGCCCACCTGGCGCAACCGCCTGCTGATGGCGCTGTTTTCACCCGCCCACGCCGCCGGCTGGCTGTTCGGCGACCGGCCGCACCCGTCGGACGCGGGCTTCGACCGCCGCGGCCTGGCCCGCGACGGCCAGCTTCGCCTCGAGCTGGGCCTCGGTGCCAGCCGCCCGCTCGCTGCCACCGGCAGCTGGGACCGCGCGCTGCGCACGGACCTCGAGCTGTTCAACCTCGCCAGCTACGGCCGCCCCGCCAGCCGTCGGCGCTGGGTCGATGGCGGCGAGGTCACGCGCATCCAGGTCGACTACCGGGGCAACCGCGAGGGCCTGCAGGCGCTGGACATCGCCACCCGCACCTCGCTGTGGGGGCGCTACCGCCAGGAGACGCGCGCCTCCGCGAACGGGCTGCAGGGGTACGCCGCCCTGCTGGGCTCGGCCACGTCCTTCCAGCTCCAGGTCGAGGACCTGGGCACCTTCGACGACTTCGTCTGCGCCATGCACCTGCCCGGCCCCGCCGCCGACGTGACCTGGCACCGCGGGCGCCTGGCGCTGCGTCTCGTCTCCGATCTCAACCCCGACTTCGCCATGGTCCGGCCGCTGGCCCTCGACCACACGCGCACGCCCGACGAGCTCGACGGCGAGAAGTCGACCATCCCCACCCACCGCTACTACTACGCCGCCGGCCTGACCACCGCCACCCGCATCCAGGCCAGCTACCGCCGCGCGCGCGCCGGCGCTTCGCTCGCCTTCGCCCACCACGGCTCGGTCGAGGGGCTCGACCGCCACCAGGAGGCCTACACCAGCCCCACGGGCGTGTACCACCGGGCCATCGACAAGGACTCCGAGGCCGCCGACCAGCGCCTGGCCGTCCGCCTCTACGCCGACGGCCCCCTGCCGCTCGACACCCTCCGCGCCGGCATGAGCCTCGACTACCGCCAGCGCTCCGGCACCTTCGGCCTGCAAACGCGTGACCGCGACGACCTCCGCCTGTCGCTGCTTGTCTCCTACGAGCTCTGATCGCGGCGGCGATCAGCTTCCTTGTCCAGGCGGCGCTATCGACTGGCCGACTTGGTGGGCAGGCGGCGGATCTTGATGTTGCGGAACGCGATCTCGTCGTTGTGGTCCTGCAGCAGGATGCGGCCGCGGGCGTTCTGGCCGTAGCCGGGGATGTCCTTGAACTTGCTCTCGGCGATGGCCTTCTTCAGCTCGTCGCTGCCCCGGGTGTAGCTGAGGATCTTCTTGCCGTTCAGCCAGTGCTCGACCTTGTTGCCGTCGACCACGATGCGGGCCTCGTTCCACTCGCCCATCGGGCGGACCACCTTGTCGGCCGACGGCGGGAACAGGTCGTACAGGCCGCCGCACTTGCGGTTGCCGTTCTTGCCCTTCTTGGCGTCCGGGTGCAGGTCGTCGTCCAGCACCTGGTACTCGAAGGCCACCCCCTGCTTGCTGTCCTTGACCAGGTTCTCGTCGACCAGGTACTTGATGCCGCTGTTGGCCCGCGGGGTCAGCCGGAACTCGATCTTGAAGTCGAAGCTGTCGAACTCTTCCTTGGTGACGATGTCGCCGGCCTTGGACTCCTTGTCGTGCACAAGCACGCCGTCGACCACCTTCCAGCCCTTGTCCGGGAACTTGTCCAGCTTGAAGCCACGCCAGCCGGCCATGGTCTTGCCGTCGAACAGAAGCTGCCAGCCCGCCGCCTTTTCCTTCGCGCTCAGCGCGGGCGCATCACCGGCCAGCGCGACCGGCGCGGCGGCGGCAGCGAACGACAGGACAGAAAGAGCCACGGGAACCAGCCGTTTGTGCATGGCCGGTTTCTACCTCAACCGCCGGGAGTTCCCGCAATCTTTGGCGGCATCCTGCCCCCCGCTCACGCGTCGTGAAAGCGTTTGCGGGCACCACCGACGCGGCGGCGCGGTCAGGTTTGCTTGTTGCGAAAATGCTGGGCGATGGCGAGGTCGCTGGCCGCGTCTTCGGTCCGGCGCTCGGCGATCTGGCGCTCCTTGGCCAGCTCCTTTTCCTTGTGCTTCTCCAGCGCCTCGCGCTCGCGACGCACGTCGAGGTGGGCCTGTCGGGCCGCCTGCTCGGCCGCGAGCGCCGCCGCCAGCGGACCGGCCCGGTGCTCGCGGGCGATCTCCTGTCGCCGCTTGACCTCCTCGAGCAGCCGTTGTCTAAAACGTTCTCGGGCCTGCCCCTCGCCGGCCGAGCTGACCGGTTTCGTGGCCGCCTCGCGCCGCGCCTCCTCGACCTTCTGCTTGGCGCGCAGCACATCCTGTTCGAGCTGATTCTGTCGGGCTTCCACTTTGGCGCGCTCGGCTATCGCGGCCGCAACCGCGCGCTCGGCCTCTTCTTCCGCGCGCAGCTTCAGATCCAGCAAGGTTTGTAGGCGGAAGGCCATTGGAATGCTTCGACTTGTGAGCGATCCTACGCCGCGGTCCGATGGCTGCCCAGGCCCCCCAGCGCAAGTACCGCATCGAGCGGTATCTCGCCGAAGGCGGGATGGGTGCGATTTATCTGGGCAAAAAACTGGGCGCGGGTGGGTTCGAGAAGGAAGTGGTCCTCAAGCAGTTGCTGCCCGAGTTTACCGAGCGGCCAGAATTTCGCGACCTGTTCTTCCGTGAGGCAAAAATCTCTGCCTCGCTGGACCACGTCAACATCGTCCGAACCTTCGACCTGGTCTCCTCCGAGGAGTCGCTGTTCATCGTCATGGAGTACGTGCGCGGCGCCGACCTGCGCACCATCGGCTGGCGCGCGCGCCTGTCCCGCAACCCTTTATCGGTGCAGGCGGTCCTGCACGTCGCCCTGGAGATCCTGGCCGGCCTGGCCTACGCCCACGGCCGCCGCGCCCCCAGCGGCGCGCCCCTGGGGATCATCCACCGCGACGTCTCGCCCTCGAACATCCTTTGCTCGTACCAGGGCGACGTGAAGCTGTCGGACTTCGGCATCGCCAAGGCCTCCACGTTCTCGTCGGTGTTCTACCGGGTGCGGGGCAAGGTCGGGTACATGTCGCCCGAACAGGCGCGCAACCAGCCGCTGGACGCGCGCAGCGACCTGTTCTCGATCGCCGTCTGCATCTTCGAGACCCTGACCGGCGAGCGGCTGTTCTCCGGCGACCTGCAGACCCCGCCCGAGGACATCTACGGCCAGGAGATCCCGCGCCTGACCCTGCGCCGCCCCGACCTGCCCTACGAGCTGGAGATGATCTTCGAGCGCGCGCTGGCCCGCGAGCGCGAGCAGCGCTTCCAGGACGCCCGCACCTTCGCCGAGGCGCTGCGCGACCTGGCCCGCCGGCAAGGCCTGCTGTACTCCGCCCCCCAGCTGGCCGCCGAGCTGGCCGAGCTGCTGGGCCCCAACCCCGACGACTGGACCTCGGACGAATCGCGCGACGAACCGGACCGGCTGCCCCCCGGCAAGCTGATGGAAGGCCGTGAAGCCGCCTCCATCGGCGTGGTCGATGGCCCGCTGCTCGACGACGACTACGGCGGCACCGACACGGTCTCGCTGCGCCCGCAGAAATCGCCCGCCCCCGCCCAGCCGTTCCC
>JBKPRZ010000232.1:0-5369 GCA_046734815.1 Myxococcota bacterium
TTCACCAACAACATCAAGAACAAGGACGGGGGCACCCACCTCACCGGATTCCGGGCCGCCCTCACCCGCACGGTGAACGCCTATGCCCAGTCGAGCGGGCTGCTGAAGGATCTGAAGGCGGGCCTCGGCGGCGATGACATCAGCGAGGGGATGATCGCCGTCGTCTCGGTCAAGCACCCCGACCCCAAGTTCAGCAACCAGCCCAAGGACAAGCTGGTCTCCTCGGAGATCAAGGGCATCGTCGAGCGGGTGGTCAACGAGCGCCTGGGCCGCTTCCTGGAAGAGCACCCCAAGGAGGCCAAGCAGATCATCGAGAAGGCGGTGCTGGCCGCCCGCGCCCGCGACGCCGCCCGCAAGGCGCGCGAGCTGGTGCAGCGCAAGGGTGCCCTGGACTTCTCCTCGCTGCCCGGCAAGCTGGCCGACTGTCAGGAGCGCGACCCCGCGCTGTCCGAGCTTTACATCGTCGAGGGTGACAGCGCCGGCGGGTCAGCCAAGCAAGGGCGCAACCGCAAGGACCAGGCGGTGCTGCCGCTGCGGGGCAAGATCTTGAACGTCGAGAAGGCCCGCCTGGACAAGATGCTCTCCTCGCAGGAGATCGTCACCTTGATCACGGCGCTGGGCTGCGGGGTCGAGAAGGAAAAGGAGATCGAGAAGGTCCGCTACCACCGGGTCATCATCATGACCGACGCCGACGTCGACGGGAGCCACATCCGGACGTTGCTGCTGACCTTCTTTTACCGGCACTTCCCCGAGCTGGTGGAAAAGGGCTTCCTGTACATCGCCCAGCCGCCGCTCTACCGGGTCAAGAAGGGCAAGAAGGAGCTGTACCTCAAGAACGAGCAGACCCTGGAGGAGTACCTGATCGACAGCGCGACCGAGAACCTCATCCTGCGGACGTCTGGCGGCGGCGAGCCGGTCACCGGCGAGAAGCTGCGCCAGCTGTCGCGGCAGGCCGGCCGGTACAAGCGGCTGCTCAAAGTGATCGACCGCAAGTGCGACGCCCGCATCGTCGACGCCATCGTCAAGTCGTCGCGCCTGTCCAAGGCCGACCTGCGCGACCAGATGGTGGTGGCCCGCGCGCTGGCCAGCCTGCAGCAGTACTTCGATACGTACACGCCCGAGCTGTCCGACGCCGTGCTGAAGGTGGCGCCCGACACCGAGCACGGCGGCTTCAAGATCGAGGCCCCCGCCCGCGGCGGCGGCGTCCGCAAGAACACCACCATCGACTTCGAGTTCATGGACTCGCCCGAGTTCACCGACCTGGCCGCGATCTACACCGACCTGGCCGTGCTGGGGCCGCCACCCTACGCTCTGCAAGCCGGCTCCGGATCCGAGACGGTGGAGTTCCAGCGGGTCGAGGAGCTGGCCGAACGGATCCACGAGCTGGGCAAGAAGGGCCTGCAGATCCAGCGTTACAAGGGTCTGGGCGAGATGAACCCCGAGCAGCTGTGGGAGACCACCATGGACCCGGCCCGCCGGACCCTGCTGCAGGTGCGCGTGGAAGACGCCTACGAGGCCGACCGCCTGTTTTCCACCCTGATGGGCGACCTGGTCGAGCCCCGCCGCGAGTTCATCGAGCAGAACGCGCTGAACGTCCGCAACCTGGACGTGTAGCCGATGCGGATCGATTCCCAGCACCGAGGCTATCTCACCGGCGATGTGCCGCCGGCGGGGGTCGGCCTACCGCCGGAATACGATCCGCAGCTTCCCGAAGTCGCCCCCGACATCCAGATCCTCGTCAACGAGGATTTCGTCGAGGACATGTCCCTGCGCGGGGCGGGGATGCAGCCCTTCTTCGGGCTGGACGGCATCGACCAGCTGCCCACGCTGGAATACGGCCTGGACGGCCCCGCCGAGGCGCAGCCGCCCATCGACCCGATCGGTCCCGAGCTCGACGGAGTCAACCCGGCGGGGCAGGCCTTTGGCCGCGTCCTGATCGCGGGTCCCATGGACCTGGACTTCGACGCCGACGCCATCATGGCCCCGCCGAGGCGGCGCCCGATCCCCGCTCCTGAATCGTTCCACCCCGACGACGCGGTCGAGCGCCGCACCCGCAGCGCTGGCCTGTCTCCGCAGGTCGGTCAGTTCGAGTCCGACGGGCTGCTCGATGCGCCCGGCTTCGACGTCCGCGTCCCCCTCGTGGGCCAGGACGGCATGGAGCCGATGGTCCTGTTCTCGCGCCCCGCGATCGACCCGCAGTTCGTGAACCTGGGCGACGGCGTGGACCTGATCCGCGGCAACCGCCTGCGCCTGGCCTCCTGATCAGCGCGCGGTCGGGTCGCCCGCGACCGCCAGCCGCCGCTGCAGCAGCGCCCGCTCGCCGCGCGCCGCCTGGCGGAACCGGCGCGGCGATACGCCCGCCACCCGGTGAAACGTGCGCACGAAGTTCGACAGGTCCCCGAAGCCGACCTGGTAGGCCACCTCCGTGATCGAGGGGGCCGCATCCGGCTCGGCCAGCAAGCGCGCCGCCCGGCGCAGCCGCGACCGCACCAGGTACTGGTGGGGCGTCACCCCGAGCACGCGCGAGAACAGCCGCAGGAAGTGAAACGGGCTCAACCCGACCTCCCGCGCCGCCGCCTCCAGCTGCACCGGCTGGTCGCTGTGCGCGTCCAGCCACAGCGCCGCGCGCACCGCCCGCCCGCGGTCGCGCGCGCCCGGCTCACCCCCCGCCGCCCGCCGACCCGTCACCAGGGCCACGAACCGGCTGGCCAGCCAGATCCCCACCTCGTCCAGCCCGACCTCGTTGCCTCCCTGCGCCGCCGCCTGGCCCATCTCCCCCAGCACCATCAACTGCGGCACCGGCGGCACCCGCCCGACCTTCCACAGCGCCGCCGGGCCCCCCACGCTCTCGACCAGCTCGGGCGACAGGAAGAACGACAGGCACTCGTCGCCGCCGTCGTGGTCATGCGTGCACAGGTATTCGTCCCCGGGGTGTCCGACCAGGATCGACCCCGCCACCATCTCGAACGCCTCGCCGCGCACCCGGTAGCCAAAGCTCCCCTTGCGCACGTACGACAGCGAGTGACTCTCGTGCCGCTCCACGAACGGCCGCTCCCCCCGACGGGCCGTGCAGCGGTAATCCGCCACCGCAATCTGCGCCCGCCGCAGGAGCGTGGTGGCTGCCATGATCATGACTCTGGCAGGGCGCGAGGACTCTGGCCAGCCGCTGCCCGCGCGGTCGAGGTCGCACCACACACGGCGTGTCATGGATTGCCGATATGGGCCCCGAGACGCCTCTCAGCTGCGGGCCAGCTCCACCGCCCGCCACAGGTACCAGCTGGCCACGGTCCGATGGGGTGCCCAGCGAGCGCCGTAGCGCTGCAGGTCGCGCGGCAGCGGCAGCTTGCGCTTGCGGAACGCGACCGCGAAGCCCTTGCGGATGCCGTAGTCGTCCACCGGAAGCACGTCGGGCCGGCCCAGGCGGAACATCAGCAACATCTGAACCGTCCAGGTGCCGATGCCGCGCACGCGGGTGAGCCGCTCGACGATGGCGGTGTCATCCAGCCGCTGCACCTCGGCCAGGGTCGGGATCTCGCCCGCCCGGGCCTTCACCGCCAGATCGCGCAGCGCCAGCAGCTTGCCCTGCGACAGCCCGGCCCCGCGCAGCTTCTGATCGGGCGCCCGCAGGATCTGCTCGGCGGTGGGGCCCTCGTGCGCCCGGGGGAACAGCGCCCGCACCCGCGCGAAGATCGTTGCCGCCGCCCGGGCGGTCAGCTGCTGGTACACGATCGCTTCGGCCAGCGCCACGAAGATGCTCTGGGTTCGATCGAGCCGCATCCCGAACGGCCCCACCCGATCGATCAGCGCGCCCAGCGTGGGGTCGGCCGCGCGCAGCTGCGCGATCGCCGCCTCGGGATCGAACGGCAACGCCACATCTTGTTCCTTCTCGCCCGCCCCCTCGATGCTCAGCATGCGCAGCTTGGTGGCGATGCCCCCGCTGGCGGAAAAGCCCCCCACCCGGCCGTCCGCCGCCAGCACGCGGTGACAGGGCACCACGATGGCAAAGGGATTGCGCCCCAGCGCCTGCCCCACCGCCCGCGCCGACCCGGGCGCACCCAGGCGTCGCGCGATGTCCCCGTACGACAGCGTGCGGCCGGGCGGGATGCGCCGGGCGGCCTCGTAGACGCGGCGGTGAAACGCCGGCACGCCCTCCATGTCCAGGGCTACCGACGACAGGTCGCGCGCCTGCCCGCGCAGCAGCGCCGTGATGGCGTCGAGCGCACCCTGGATCTCGCGCGGCGGCGTGACCTCGCGCGCCTCCGGGAACCGCCGCAGGACCCGGGCCCGCGTATCGGCCGCCCGCCCCTCGGGAAGCTGCAAGCCGACGATGCCGCGGCTGCCCCAGGCCACACCGCAGGTGCCGATGGCCGTCTCGAACAGCGAATACCCCAGTCCATCCATGCTGTAAAAGCGATGCTAGCAGCCGTCCCCCTCCCGGAACTTGGAGGATCTTGCGGTCCCGCCCCGCCCCCATGTCCGCCACCGATTGCCCGCCGCCCCTGAAGCTGGAGACCTTCGCCGCCGGAGGCCTTCCCCCCGATGAGCGGGCGGAAATAGCCGCGCACCTGCGCACCTGCAGCCGCTGTCAGCCTCTGCAGTCGGTCGATCCCGCACGCCGCCCCGGCGACCTGGAGCCGATCGCCGAGGCGCTGGCGCGCGATCCGCGGCGTCGGCGGCGCCCGTTGATGGTCGCCCTCGCCGCCGTGCTGGCGGCAGCGGGGGCGTTCGTCCTGGGAGGACAGCTGCGCCGCGGCCCCGAGCGGCAGTGCCTGGCCGGCGCCGCCGCCATCGACGACACCTTCGACGCCGCCACCCGCAGCCGGCTGGCCCAGCACTTCGGTCGGGCGAACCAGGCCGCGGTCTGGGCGCCCACCGAACGCGGGCTGTCCCGCTACGTCCGCCAGTGGAGATCGGGCTACCAGCAGGCCTGCAGCGCCGCCCAGGTCGAGCACCGCCAGTCGCGCGATCTGTTCGAGGTGCGGCAGCAATGCCTGCAGGGCCGCCAGACCGCCCTGGCCGTGCTGGTGGACGCCCTCGCGCGCGCGCCCGCGGGCCGCCTGTGGGACGCGCCCACGGTGGTCTCGCGCCTGCCCCCGGTGACCGAATGCGACCCATCGGCCCGGATCCAGCGCCTGCCCGACGGCGCTCGCGACCGCCTGCAGTCGATCGAACGTCTGCTGGCGGTGTCGCTGGCCGAGGGCCTGCTGGGAAACCAGGACGCCGCGACCACCGCCGCCACCACCGCCATGGAGCAGGCCCGCGCCGCCGGTCATCAACCGCTGCTGGCGCGGGCGCTGATGCAGGCCGCCCGCCTCCAGCAGCAGCTGGGCCGCGCGGGCGGCGACACCGCGACCGCCGGCGCCCTGGAC
>JBKPRZ010000233.1:0-8045 GCA_046734815.1 Myxococcota bacterium
GGGCTCACCTGAACCGGTCCACCTTTTTCGGCCAGACGGAAATCTACGGCGCCGCCCGCGCCGGCGCAAGGGCGCCGTCCGCCGGCGCCCCGACGGTCAGCGCGCGGCGCCGAGCGGGAGGAACTTCACGCAGGCGGGGGACGGGACCTGGGCGAAGACGCCCGACGGTTTCAGACGACCGTTGCCCGCGTCCACGCGGCAGACCAGCACCGTGTCCGATTCCTGGTTGCCGATGGCCAGGTGCTTGGCCGACGGCTCGATCCCGAAGTGGCGCGGCGTCTTGCCGCCGGTGCCCTGCTCCTCGACGAAGGTCAAGGTGCCCTTGCCCGGGTCGATGGTGAACAGCACCACGCTGTTGTGCCCGCGGTTCGAGACGTACAGCCACTTGCCCGAGGGGTGGACCGCGATCTCGGCGGCGCTGTTGGTCCCCTCGAAGGAGGGCGGCAGGCTCGAGCTGGCCTCCAGCTCCTTCAGCGCGCCGGTCCTGGCGTCGTAGGCGAAGGCCAGCACATTCGAGCTCTTGGAGGCGACGACATAGGCGAACTTGCCGTCCGGGCGGAAGACGATGTGGCGCGGCCCCGAGCCGGCCTTCAGCGGGATCACCGCCGGGCTCGCCGGCGTCAGCTTGCCCTTGGCGCCATCGAACCGGTACGCCATCAGCCGGTCGGCGCCCATGTCGCAGGCGAAGGCGAAGCGGTTGTCGGCCGACAGGGCCACGCCGTGGGTGTGCGGGTCCTTGCCCGGGTGCTGGACCACGTCGGTGGCCGCGCCCAGCTTGCCGTCGGCAGCCACCGGCAGCACCGACACACTGCCGGCCAGGCAGTTGGTGACCAGCAGGTTGCGGCCCTCGCGGTCCAGGGTCAGAAAACAGGGCGCCGAACCCATCGAGGGGCGCTGGTTGATCAGCTTCAGCCGCCCGCTGGCCGGGTCCACCGCGAAGGCGCTGACCGCGCCCGACGGCTTGCCCTCGAAGTCGTGCAGGTCGTTGGCCGCGAACACCAGCCGGCGCTTGAGGTCCACTTCCAGAAAGCCCGGGTTGGGCGTCTCGGCCGCCAGGCCCAGCGGCACCAGGGTGATGTTCTGCGAGACATCGAGGTTGGTCGTCTGCAGGCGAAAGGCGTAGATGCCCTTGCTCTGCCCCTTGCCCAGGGTGCCGACGTACACCAGCGTGTCATCGGGCGACAGCTTGGCGGGCGGCTGCGGCTCGGCAGCGCGCACGCCGACCGCGACGACGGCGGCGGCGGCCAGGCAAGGGATCAGGATGGCGAGGCGCGAAGCACGGGTCATGGGCGCGCACTTTACACCTTCGCCGCGGCCGGGAGCTCCAGCGCGATCTCGGTCTCCTCGCCCGGGCGGCTGTCGACCGTGATGCTGGCCCCCATCTCGGTGGCGCGCTCGTGCATCCCGCGCAGCCCCAGCCCCACCGCGCCGGCGCGCGGGTCGAAGCCGCCCCCGTCGTCGCGCACGCGCAGACTGAAGCGGTCGGGCCAGAAACCCAGGCGCACCACGATCGCGCGCGGCGAGCCGTGGCGGAGGGCGTTGGTGATCGCCTCGGCGCCGATGCGCAGCACGTGCTCCTCGTCGCGCGGGCGCAGCCGCCGCGGGGTGCCCTCCACATCCACCCGGATGGCCGCGCGGGTGCCCGAGCCCAGGTCGCGGCACAGGCCCACGAAGGCCTCGGGCAACCCGGCCTGCTCCAGCGCCTGCGAGCGCAGCGCCCAGACCGAGCGCCGCCCCTCCTCCAGTGTCGCCTCCAGCGCGCGGCGGGCGCGGTCCAGGCTGGCGCGCGCCTGTTCGGGGGCGCGCCCCAGGGTCTGGGCGGCCACCTGGATCTGCATGCCGGCGGCGGCCAGCCCCTGGTCGAAGGTGTCGTGCAGGTCGCGCGCGATGCGGCCGCGCTCGGCCAGCACCGCGGCGAAGCGCGCCCGCAGGCTGCGCGTGCGCAACCGGTGCAGCGCCAGGGCCAGCGAGATCAGCGCCGCGCCCACCAGCAGCCGGAACCACAACGTCTGGTAAAAGCGCGGCGCCACCGAGAACGCGAAGCTGTCGCCGGTCTGGTTCCACAGGCCGTCGCTGCTGGCGCCGATCACCCGGAAGCGGTACGAGCCCGGCGGCAGCTCGCCGTAGATGGCCGAGGTGCGGGGGCCCGCCTCCAGCCAGTCGGCGTCGTAGGGCTCGAGGCGGTAGCGGAAATGGTTGCGCGCGGGCGCCCGGAAGCTGAGCCCGGCCCAGCGCAGCTCCAGCGACCGGCCCCCCGGCGGCAGCCGCAGCCCCGTGGTCATCGCCAGCGCCCGCCCGTCGAGCAGCAGGTGGTCGATCCGGATCGGCATCGGCACGGCAGGCCGCTCGGCCCGGCGCGGGTCCAGCACCGCCACCCCGCGCAGGGTGGGGATGTAAAGCCGCCCGTCGGGCGCGCCCCACCCGGCCGGCTGCCGGTAGCCGGCGCATTCGGTGGAAGGCAGCCCGTCGGAGATCCCGTAGCGCGCGAACGGCACCGCCGCCGCCTGCCCGGCGTCCAGTCGATCGAAGTCCGCCTTGCGCGCGCGAAAGACCCCGACCCCCGACGTCATCCAGAGGTTGCCCGCGCCGTCGTCGTGCAGGTAGTTGACCCGCTCGTCGAACAGGCCACGCTTGCCGGTGTAGGCGCGGAAGGCCCCCGCGCGCCGGCGGCTGAGCCCGTTGCCGGTGCCGATCCACAAGCTGCCGTCGTCGTCCTCGGCGAAGCTGAGGACCACGTCGCTCGACAGCCCATCGGCCGTCGTGTATGTCGTGGCCCGCTCGCCGTCCAGCCGGACCAGCCCGCGGCTGGTGCCGACCCACAGCGCGCCGGCGCGGTCCTGGTGCAGAGCGTGCACATTGGCGCCGGGCAGGTGGCGGACAAAACGCGCCCCGTCCCAGCGGAACAGCCCGCCGCCGTCGGTCCCCACCCAGACCGCGCCCGCGCGATCGCGCATCAGCACCCGCACGTTGTCGTCGGTCAGCCCGCTGGCGGCGTCGAACGACCGGAAGCGCCCGCTCTCCAGCCGCGCCAGCCCGAGGCTGTTGCCCACCCACAGCGCCCCGCCCTCGTCCTCCAGCAGGCTGGAGACGACGCCGTCGGGCAGCCCCTCGCGCATGGTGAAGGTGTGGTCCTCGGCGCCGCGGATCCGCCGCAGCCCCTCGCCCTCCACCCCCAGCCACAGCGCCCCGTCGCGCGTGCCCAGCAGGGTGCGCACCGACCCGCGCAACACACCCGCGGCCGTCACCAGCGGCACGAAGGGCGCGTCCTGCAGCCGCTCGAGCCCGCCCCGGGTCGCGAACCAGATGCTGCCCTCGCGGTCCTCCAGCACGTCGAACACGCGGTCGCCCATCAGCCCGTCGAGCACTGACAGCGCCGCGAAGCGCTCGTCGCGCAGCCTATCCAGCCCGCCCGCCACCGTGCCCACCCAGAGGTTGCCGTCGCGGTCCGAGGCCAGAGAGCGCACCGCCTCGTGCGACAGCCCGTCGCGCGGCCCCTGGCAACGAAAGCGCGCGCCCTCCCGCCGGCACAGCCCCTTCTGCGTGCCCACCCACAGCGTGCCGCCGCGGTCCTCGTGCACCGCAATGACGTTGGCGTCGGCCAGCCCGTCCGCGACGCCGTAGAGGGTGCAGCGGCCGCCGCCGATCCGCCGCAGGCCGCCGTCGCGCGTGGCCGCCACCCACAGCGCCCCGTCGCGCCCGGTCGCCAGATCGCGCACGCGGTAGCGCGGCGTCTGCGCGCAGGAGCCGTCGACCTGGAACCGGTCGCCGCGCCAGGCGAACAGGCCGTCGTCGGTGCCCACCCACAGCGTGCCGTCGGGGGTCGAGTCCAGCGCGTACACCCCTCCCTGCGGCAAGCCCTGCGCCTCACCGAAGGGCCGCGCCCGCCCCCCGTCCAGGGCCACCAGCCCGGTCGACAGCCCCACCCACAGCCGCCCGCGCCGGTCCTGGTGCAGCGACATCACGTTCTGGTCGTTGGTGGCCGCGGCCAGGTCGACGCGCTCGAACGACACCCCGTCGAAGCGGAACAGCCCATCGGTGGTGCCGATCCACAGGTAGCCGTCGGCGCTCTGCACGAGCGCGTCGGCCGAGTGCCCGAACCCCTCCTCGGCGCCCCAGCGGTCGTGCCGGTACTCGCGCAGGTCGCGGACGGGGTCCAGCGCCCGCGCCGGTGCGGCGCGCAGCAGGACCACGGTCACGAGGAACAGGCGTGCAGGCCCCATCCGGTGGCAAGATTGTAGTCTCCATGGCAGCCGAGGCCTCCATTCGCGTGCTGGTCGCCGACGATCACGGGCTCATCCGCCGGGGGCTGTGCGACATGCTGGGCCTGTCGCCGCGGATCGAGGTGGTGGCCGAGGTCGCCAGCGGCGACGACGCCGTGCGCGCCTTCCGGCAGCACCGCCCCGACGTCGCCATCCTGGACCTGCGCATGCCCGGCCTGGGCGGCGTGGAGGCGATGCAGGCCATCCGCGCTGAGTTCCCCGACGCCCGGCTGATCGCGCTCAGCAGCTTCAAGGGCGACGAGGACGTGCACCGCGCCCTGCAGGCCGGGGCGCTGGCCTTCCTGTTCAAGACCGTGCTGGCCGAAGACCTGATCGCGACGGTCGAGGCGGCCCACGCCGGCCAGCGCCGGTTGACGCCCGAGGTGGTGCGGCTGCTCGAGCAGCGGGTGGGCGGCGCCGAGCTGACCGCCCGCGAGATCGAGGTGTTGCAGCAGATGGCCAGCGGCCGCGACAACGAGCAGATCTCCGCTGTCCTGGGCATCACGATCGAGACGGTGAAGGTCCACGTCAAGCGCATCCTGGTCAAGCTGGGGGCAGCCAACCGCACCCAGGCCGTCGCCACCGGCCTGTCCCGCGGCATCTTGCACCTCGAGTGAGGGCGCACAGCCTGAGTACCCTGAAGAAGATCGACTAACCTTCTTCAAATCGGACCTCGACCATTGCGCCGGAAGGTGCCGGGGCTGGACCCGGACGCGCCGGCGAGCCCGCTGATAGACGCGTTCATGCGGAACAACGAGCGATGCCTGACGGTGCGGGAGGGCGACCGATTCGTCGGCATGGTCTGCATGTCCGACCTGCGCAAGCTGGACCGTCAGAGGTGGGAGGGATGACACCCCGATCGGCGCACTCATGACCCCGGCCCAGGATCTGCTGGCGGTGGGACTGCAGGACAGCGCCTCCGCCGCGCTCCAGAAGATGGCCGAGGCCAATGTCGACGTTACGGCGACCGCCTTACCCGCGCAGAGGCGGTGGTTGGGCCCCCCTGTGCACGACCGAATCGCGGGCCCACACTGCCCATGCTACGTGGGCGAGCAGCGCCCCAAGGATCACGACAAGGATGGTGTCATGTCGCAACAGAGTGGAACAGAGATGCGGAGCTCGGGAGTTACAGAAAACGGCCGCCGCATGCGGACACACGACGGCGGGCAGACCGGCGCCGGCCCGGACCGGGCCGTGCAGAGAACGCAACGGCGCCTGGGCGGGCTGACGAGCAGCAGCGAACATACGCCCCCGCTGCTGGGGTTGAACCCGCTCGCGTTGTTTTTGAGCATGAACCCCCTGTTGAACCCCTTCGCTCTGATGCGGCAGATCACCGAATACGTGGACCTGATTGTTTATGGTCCGGCGCGGGGAGGGGGCCGACCCGCCCCGCAGGCGCGCCCGTTCGTGCCGCAGATCGAGACGTTCCAGCGCGACGGCGAGATGGTGGTGCGCGCGGATCTGCCGGGCCTGACGGCAGACCAGGTCACCGTCAGGGTGGACGAGGACACTCTCGTCATCGAGGGCGAACGCCGGTTTGAAAACGAGGAGCGCCGAGGCGGCGCCTACATCGCCGAGCGCGGCTACGGCATGTTCCGACGGGAGGTTCCCCTGCCGCCAGCCCGACAGGAGGAGATCCGGGCGCAGTTCGACAACGGCGTCCTCGAGGTGGCGGTCCCGCTCGACGAGGACCGCGGGCGTGGGCGGCGGATCGAAATCCCGGGCCCCACCCGTGGCCCAGGCACCGGCACCGGCACGAGCACCCGCACGAGCGCGGTCAGCGCGAGGCGGACCACCGGCACCCACAAGCGCCACAAGTAGAGATGCTGGAGGGCGGGCCCGTCGGGACGGTACTGGTTGGAAGTCGGCGGCGCCTCCAAACCGGCCCAGGAAACCGTGCTGGTGCTGCTGGGGACCGGCAACCGGGATCCGGAGAGCTACCCCCGAGCGGATGAGCTCGACGTCGGCCAAAACAACGTGCAGCCGCTCACGTTTGGCGGTGGCGTGCACGACTGCCTGGGGGCGGCGCTGGCGAAGGTGGAGCTGGAGGTGTGCTCCTGGAACGATTTTCCCAGATCGAGCTGGCGGCGGTTCCCCGGATGCGGGATCGAATCACGCTGCGGGGTCTGGAGTCGCTAGCGGTGACTTGTCGGTCCTAGCCCTGACGCGAGCAGGTGCGGTCACGGTTGTGGCCATTGTTGCCGTCACTGTTGCAAGCAGGGTGGCGGACAATCCGCTAGGCTCGGTCGCCGAAACTGATCCGAGAGGAGCCAACATGAGCGTACGACCAATTCCGGAAGGCTTCCACACCATTACTCCCAATACGATTGTAGAAAATGCCAAGAATGCAATCGCCTTCTATGAAAAGGCGTTTGGAGCCGAAGAGAAGGTGCGCCTCACCTTGCCCGATGGACGGATTGCCCATAGCGAGCTTCAGATCGGAGATTCCCGGTTGAATCTCGCCGACGCCATGGACGGCTGGCCGGTACACGGGCTGCTGGCCCAGATCCATGTTCCCGATTCGGACGCGATGTTCAAGCGGGCCGTCGATGCAGGCGCGAAAGTGAGCATGCCGATGACCGATATGTTCTTCGGTACGCGCGAGGGGCGGGTGGTCGATCCGTTTGGAAATACCTGGACGATTTCCACCCGAAAGGAAGAGGTCTCCCCCGAGGAAATGCAGCGCCGGATCAACGCCCAGATGGGCGGTTGATCAACGAGGGAGCAGTGGGTTCAAGGTCGCTTTTCGTTTGCGCCGGCCAGGCCCGGCAGGTGCCCGAGGGGAAGATCGATGGAGGTGGATCGGCCGTCGCTGGTCACGTAGCCGCAACGATGGCAACGTCGGCTGGATCGCTCGCCATCCGCCGGTGGCAGGCGCTCCCGGCAACGGCGGCAGTCTCGGATATGAGTCACACCAGAAGAACGCTGCTGGTCGCGGTTCTTCTGTCGTGATCGGTCCCCGGGAGTGTCGACCACAGGCCATCCGGCGGACCTCGCGCCCTCGTTCACCTTCATCACTTCGGCGAAACGCGGCGCCCAGGCACGGACGCAGCGAGCACTCAGGCGCTGAGGGAGCTGATCACGATCCTATCGGTGGGTCTATTCGAGACCGACGCTGAGGTTGCTGATGTAGACGGTGCGCGTGGTGACGCCGTCGCCGTGGTTGTAGATGCCGCCGTCCCAGTGCGCCTTCTGGCCGGCCGGGTCGTTGACGGTCATCTTGCGCTCGAGCACCATCGCTCCGTCGATGAAGAACCGGATCGGGCCGCCGTTGGCGTAGGTCATCTCGACGCGGATGTCGTACCAGCGGTTGGGCTCGACCTTCACCGGGAGGTTGGCCTTGCCGCCGCACGAGCGGCAGTTGACGTAGGTGCTGCCATCGGCGTTACCCTCGATCAGCCACATCGGTCCCCCCGGCCGGATGTGCTGGCCGAAGGCCGCGGTGATCTCCCGGTTGGCGGTCATGTAGCCCCATGCGTAGTCGACTGTGCTGCCGACCGGGAAGGAGTAGCCGGTGTTCGAGATGAAGCTGCGCGAGTGAACGCTGCCGCCGCCGGTGCGAAAGTTGTCCCCCTCGCGCCAGACGATCTTCATCACCTTGCCCCGCTGCCCCAGCGGATCGTCGGCGATCTGGGCGCGATCGGCAGGCAGGTCGTTCGGCGATCGGGAGATCCCGTCCATCCCGCCCTCGAAGTCCTGCGAGAAGACGATGCGCCCCTGCGCGACCGGCCCCTGCCCCGGCGCGCTCGCGCCGCTGGCGTCCGACCCCGGGCCGCCGTCCCCGCC
>JBKPRZ010000234.1:0-5945 GCA_046734815.1 Myxococcota bacterium
CCTCCGCCCGACGCGCTCGCGCCCGACACCGCCCCGCCGCCGCCGGACGCGCCCCCCACCCCGCAGGCGTTGCTGTTGATCGGGGACGCGACCATCGCACCCGGCGACGAGGCGATGCGCGCGCGCATCACCACCCTCGGCTTCCAGGTGCAGGTCAAGACCGTGGCCATGGATGCGCAGGTCGCCGAGGCGCGCGCGGTGGCCGCGGGCATGGCGCTGGTGGTGCTGTCCAACTCGCTGAACCAGGGCACCGGCCTGCCGGTGCAGCTGCGTGATCTGCCGGTGCCCATCCTCTGCAGCAAGTCGGCCCTGTGGGACAACCTGGGCATCGGCGAGCCGCGCGGGAACTCGACCGCGTTTGCCGAGACCAACATCCAGATGCGCGCCGATCACCCGCTGGCCGCGGGCCGCCGCGGGGAGGTGGTCATCACCACCCAGCCGCGCCCCTTCGACCTGGGCCTGCCGGTGGCCGCCGCGGTCCGCATCGCCACCATCTTCGGCGAGCCCGACGAGGTGCTGATCTTCGGCCTGGAGAAGGGCGCCGCCGGCCGCTTCGGCGCGGCCCCCGCCCGCCGGGTGGGCTGGTTCGCGCACGAAGCCACGTATCTGTCGTTCAACGAGAACGGCTGGGCGCTGTTCGACGCCGCCATCCGCTGGCTGGCCGGCGGCCCCTAGCCCCGGAAAAGCCGACGGCCGCCCCACAGGTGGGCGGCCGTCGTCAATTCGTCAGTCAGTACGTGATGTCAGCAGCGCGTTCAGTGATGGTGGCCGCGGTGGCCCCAGCGGTAGCGGTTGTCATCCCGGCCGCCGCGGTTGTAGCCGCGGTCGTCGTCCCGGCCGCCGCGGTAGTAGCCGCGGTCGTCGCTCCGGTGCCACCCACCGCCCCGGCAAGCCCAGCGGTTGCCGTGGCGTTCCCAGCGGACCGCCTCGTAGCTGTAACCGTCGCGCGGACGCGTGTAGTAGCCACGGTTCCAGTAGTGACGGTGGTTGTGATACCGCCAGAAGCCGGGGATCCAGACCGCATTCACGTAGGGCACCGCCGGGCGGACCTCGACGATCGGTGCGGGCGGCGGCTCGTCGACGATGACCTCGCCGGCGGCCGGGTAGCCCTGGTATTCGGGCTGGTACGCCACCGGCGGGGGCGGCGCCACCTGGCGCCAGTAACCGGGCTGGTGGACCCAGGTCCCGTTCTGCATCACCCAGCGCGCGGGCTCCCAGACGTAGTCCGGTCCGGGCGCGGCGCCCTGGGGGCCGCCGACCTCGACCTGAACCGTGGGTACGGCGACGCTCACCTGAACCTGGGCGGACGCCACCTGGGGCAGCAGCGTCATCACGGCAGTTAGCAATCCTGTCTTCATGGCTCGATGCCTCCGGGGATAGGACGAGGGTGCGAACCTTCCCCATTCACCGGCCATGTCGCGACGCGGACGCGGATCACACACCGCCCGCCGGCGGCTCGGGCTTGCGGCGGCTGAAGAAGGCGGCCATCGCCTGCTGCGCCTCGGGCGACCCGAGCAGCCGGCGGAAGTCGCTGGCCTCCTCGCGCAGCTGTTCCTCGACGGCAGCCCGCGACACCCGCTTCATCAGGCGCTTGGTGGCCTGCAGCGCCGGCAGGGACATCGCCGCCAGCTTGCGTGCCTGCGCGCGCGCGTGGTCCAGCACGCGGTCGTCGGGCAGCACCTCGTTGACGAAGCCGATCTCACGCGCCTCCGCCGGTCCGAACGGCTCGCCCAGCAGCAGCTTGTCGGCGGCGCGCTGGTAGCCGGCGATCGCCGGGAGCAGCAGGCTGGACCCCGCCTCGGGGCACAGGCCCAGGCTGGTGAAGGGCAGCCGGAACTGGGCGCTCTGTCCGGCGTACACCAGGTCGCAGTGGAGCAGCAGGGTGGTGCCCACCCCGACAGCGGGGCCCGTGACCGCCGCCACCAGCGGCTTGCTGGCCCCGGCGATGCCGAACAGGAAGCGGAACACCGGGGCGTTCTCGTCGGCGGGCGGGTTGACCAGGAAGTCCTGCAGGTCGTTGCCGGCGCTGAACACGCCGGGGCTGCCGTGGATCAGCACCGCCCTGATCGCCGGGTCGCGCTCGGCCTGGGCCAGCCCGTCGGCCATGACCCGGTACATGTCGGCGGTCAGCGCGTTCTTCTTGGCGGGGCGGTTGATCCCGATGCGCAGCAGGCCGTCGGCCTGGTCGGTCTCGATGTCCATCGATGCTCCTTTGTTGCCTCGTTGCGGGCGGTGGGCGGCGGTCGGATCCATCCTTGATCATGTGGGCGTCCGGGGCTTCAAGCGATGTGTCGTTTCCCCCGATGCCTTCCTCGTGGATGGCGGGGGGCGGCGCCCGGGACCCGAGGTTGGTCGGTCGGCGGTACGACTGGCGCTGCAGGCCGCCGTGCTGGTCGGGTACGGCGCGGCCCTGCTGGCGTGGCCCGCTCCGGCCGGCCGCGACCCCACCGCTTCGGCGGCGCTGAGCCCGGCGGTCGAGGCGGCGGTCGACCGGACCCTGCAGTCGCTCGAGCCGCTGGCCCAGCGCTGCGGTTCGATGGACCCGCCGGACTGGCGGGCCTTCGCGCGCGCGGTGCAGGCCGCGGGCGAGCCCGTCCACCCGCTGGTGGTCTGGGCGCCCGCCGTGCCCGAGACCGCGCGTGCCGGCTACGAGGCCGACACCGGCCGGGACGCCTTCCGCAGCTTCCTCATCCGCGAGCCGGACGGGCGTGCGGGCCTGCGTGCGGCCGCCGCGCGCGACGCCCACTTCCCGGTGCACCTGGTCGATCCGGCGCCGCGGAGCAACGCCCTGCTGGGGCTGGACCTCCCGGCCGACCCGGCGCTGGCCGAGGCGATCGCGCGGGCGGGTCAGTCGGGCGCTCCGCAGCTGCTGCTGTCCGGCAAGGCGCTGCTGCCGGGGAGCAGCAGCGGCCCGCTGCTGGTGATGCCGGTCTTGCGAGGCGGCCGGCTGGCCGGCGTTCTGGTGGCCGCGGTGCCGGCCGCCGTTCCCCCGGGCGCCGCGCCCCGGCTGGTCACCCGCCCCTGGCCGCGCTGACCGGCGCGCGGGTCGGTGGTCCTCTGCACAACGCAGCCGGGCGGTCGACGGGACTCCCCGGCGCAGGGGGCGCATGGCAGGATCGAGAGCGTGTGGTTGGTGCTGGCGTCGTCGCTCTGGCCGCTGGTCGGCCTGCTGGCCCAGGACGCGGGGGTGCGGCCGAACCTGCTGCCCACACCCACCGCCATCGCTCAGGAGCCCCGTTACCGGCTGAAGGCCCGTCCAGACGGAGGCTTCGAGTACCAGGACACCCGCTTCAAGGCCGTGATCGCGCCCGATGGCCGGGTGAGCTTTGCCGACCAGCGGGTGCCCGAGAAGAAGCCGTACGTGATCCCGGTCATCCCGCGGAACCACCCGCCGGGCACGCAGACCCTCGAGGGCGCCCTGCGAGAGCTCCTCCAGCGCAAGCCGGTCACCCGCTCGCAGCGCGAGCCCGACGTGCTCGATCGTCCGCACCCGGCCGGCCCGCTGACCGAGGCCGACCGTCGCGACATGGAGGAGTACTACTACTTCTTGCCCATGGTCGCGGCGATCGGCACGGCCGATCTGACCGACGAGTACTCCCGGATGTTCGGCGAGGATCCGTACCGCTACGAGAAGGCACGTTTCCTCTCGAGCACATTCGACATGCGCCTGAAGATGGCCGCCGAGAGCCAGGTACGCGACATGCGGCTGGCCCTGCACGACCTTCCCAACCGGCTCGACCGGCTGTGGAAAGACCCCGCGCATCCCCCCGCGGCCAAGCGCCTGATGATCTGCATGTTGTGGAGCGAGCTGTACCGCGACGCCAAGGGCCGCGAGGCCACCGCGGTCATCAACCACTTCGTGCGCACGCGCCTGCCTCAGGGCGGCGCGGACGCCTACACCGGCGCCGAGCTGGCGAGCTGCAACGCCCGCGCGGAGGCCGGCGCCAGGTTCGACCCCTACAAGCCGCCGCCCCCCCGCACCCCGCCGCCGGCGCCCGCGCCGGCGAAGAAGCGCTGATCAGCGGAGCCACGCGCCGTAACTACGGTCTGTAGGCACCAAGGGTAGTCTGTAGGTCGCGGTCCCGCGGCGGAGCGATCAGCGCAGGCTGCGGCTTGCCCTCTGTCCGGGATCAGGCGATGCTTTGTACAAGTTTGTCCTACGTGGTGCCGTGACCCAGCCGCTCACGAAGATGCAGCCCGCCCCGACGGTGATGGTGGTCGACGACGACGAGCAGATGCGCGAAGCCTTGCGCGAGGTGCTGGAAGACGGAGGCTTCGACGTGATCGCGTGCGCGAACGGCCGCGACGCCCTGGCCTGCCTGGCCGACCAGCCGCCCCCGGCGGTGATCCTGTTCGATCTGTCGATGCCGGTGATGGACGGCTGGGAATTCGCGCGCCGGCTGCAGTCGAACCCACTATCGGCCGGCATCCCCAGGATCGCGCTGACCGCGCGGGCCTCGCACTGGGGCTACCCCACCGAACGCGTGCTGAAGAAACCGGTGGACGTGCGGCAGCTGCTGGACGCCGTGCGGGCCCTGGTCACGCCCGAGACGCCGTCGCGCTGACGACAGGGCTCGCCGCGATCGCGCGTGGGCGCGAACTGCGGAAGATACCCACTTGCTCCGCGGCCCGGCGGCGACCCAGCGTGGTGGGGGGGATCGACCTTGGGGTGTGGTGGTTGCCGGATCCGTGTGCGTCGAATCCAGATCGCCCCGCAGCGCTGTCTGCCGGGCTGGCTGATCGGGTGTGCGCTGGCGGCGCTGGCCGGCTGCGCGACGGCGCCTGATCAGACCAAGTTCATGTCCTCGGTCGCCGGGGTCAGCATGAGCACCTCCGAGCTCCGCGCGCGGGTGCTGGACCTGGGGCGCCGCCAGACCGGGATGGTCGGCGAGGCGGTCGTCGGCGCCTGGGACACGACACGCGACCCTGCCACCCGGCGTGCGGCCATGACCTGGGGCCTGGCCGCCGTGCCGGACGTGCAGGCGGCCACCTTGAACCCCGACCCGCTGGTGTCCCTGGCGGACCTGTGGGCGCTGGCGCTGCAGACCCAGACCCTGGGACGTTCGGACGCCGGACGCGGGCGCCTGGGCCGGGCTCAGCCGTTCGTCGAGCGCGCCGGGCGCCAGATGGCGGACGAGAGCGAGCGGCTGGGCGCGATGGTGTTCGGCCCCGAGGAGGTGGGCACGCGCCGGCAGCAGATCGAGCAGTGGGCGCGGACCCACCCGATCAGCGCGGCCACCTTCGCGCGCCCTGCCGCCAGCGTGGCCATGTCACGGGCGCTGATCGGGCGGAGGCGGGGCGCCCTGTCCGCCGTGGCCAGCATGGAAGATCGGCTGGACCTTCTGGGCGCGCGGATGGAGATGATGAACGCGACCCTGCTCGACCGGATCCGCTGGACCGGCCACCTGCTGGTGGGCGACTCGCTGGGCACCGAGGACGTCGCCGGCCTGATGGATCGGCTGCGCGCGCAGATGACCAGCGAATACCAGCACGTGCTGAGCGATCTGGTCGAGCAGCGCCGCGCGATCTTCGCCCAGCTGGATGCGCAGCGCCGGGCCGCCTTCGCCGACGTGGCCCGCGAGCGCGCCGCCATCTTCACCCAGGTCGACGCCCAGCGCACCGCCCTGACCGCGCAGGGCGAACAGCTGTTGCAGCGGGCGGACGCCAGCGCGCGCGCCCTGCTCCTGCGCGTCGGCCTGGGCGCCGCCGTGCTGATCGTGCTGGCGGCCGTCGCCCTGTGGATCGTGTGGCGCACCTCGCGCCCGTCACCGCGCCGGCGAGGGAGCCGCAGAGCCCCCTCGCCGCTGTCGCCGGTGACCGAGTCGAGCTGACCGTCAGCGCCGGCGCCGGCGCGCGCGCCAGGCGCCCGCCATGACCAGGCCCAGGAACGCCAGCGCGAACACCGGCTTCTGGTCTCGCCCGCCCACCGAGCAGAACCCGCCCGT
>JBKPRZ010000235.1:0-8561 GCA_046734815.1 Myxococcota bacterium
GACAAGAGCCCCGCCGAGGCGGCGCCCGCCGCCGCGCCGGCACCGCCCCCCGCCCCGTCCGCTGCACCCGGCAGCGAGTAGCGGCTGGGCCCGCGGCCGGCTGCTATTTTTCGTCGGATGCAGCCGGCGAGCGTCTGGTCCCTGACGCGCAAGAGCCCGGTGGTGGCGGAGATCCCCACCGACGCGAGCGCCGGGATGCGCGTGCCGGCGCGGGTCTTCGCCGACGAGCCGCTGCTCGACCAGATCCGGCGCGACCGCAGCCTGCAGCAGCTGGTGAACGTGACCCAGCTGCCCGGCATCTACGGCGCCGCGCTGGGCATGCCCGACATGCACGAGGGCTACGGCTTCCCGGTGGGCGGCGTGGCGGCCACGGTGATGCCCGACGGCGTGATCTCCCCGGGCGGGATCGGCTTCGACATCAACTGCGGGGTGCGCCTGCTGGTGTCGGATCTCCAGCGCGGGCAGCTTGACGGAAAGGTCGAGACGTTGGTGCACGAGCTCAGCCGGTCGATCCCGGCCGGGCTGGGCCATCACGGGCGCCGCCTGGACCTGCAGGCCGGCGAGCTGGACCGCGTCCTGGGCGATGGCTGTCGCTTCCTGGTGAAGGACAAGGGTCTGGGCCTGGCCGAAGACCTTGCCGCCATCGAGTCGGGCGGCGCCATGCCTGGCGCGGACCCGTCCGCCGTCTCGGACCGGGCCCGCGCGCGCGGCGCCGATCAGCTGGGCACCCTGGGCAGTGGAAACCACTTCCTGGAGGTGCAGATGGTCGAGGAGCTGTACGACCGGGCGGCGGCGGGCGCGTTCGGGCTGCGCACCGAGCAGATCGTCGTGCTGATCCACAGCGGGTCGCGCGGCCTGGGCCACCAGGTGTGCACCGACTACGTGCGCGCCCTGGACCAGGTGGCCGGCCGACACGGCATCGAGCTGCCCGATCGCCAGCTGGCCTGCGCGCCGATGTCGTCGGCGGAGGGCAAACGTTACTTCGGGGCCATGGCGGCGGCGGCCAACTTCGGCTGGTGCAACCGCCAGGTGATCACCCACCGCATCCGCGAGGTCTGGAAGCGGCAGCTGTCGGGCGGCCTGCGCGTGCTGTACGACGTGGCCCACAACACCGCCAAGATCGAGCGCTACGGCGCCCGCACGTTGTGTGTGCACCGCAAGGGCGCCACCCGGGCCTTCGGTCCCGGCAACGACGAGCTGCCCGCGGCCTACCGCGCGGTCGGGCAGCCGGTGCTGATCCCCGGCAGCATGGGCACGGCCTCGTACGTCCTGGCCGGCAGCGAGGGCTCGGCCGAGCTGTCCTTCAGCAGCAGCTGCCACGGGGCCGGGCGCGCCATGAGCCGCGGCGCCGCCAAGCGCGCCATCACCGGACAGGAGCTGCGGCGCCAGCTGGGCAGCCGGGGCATCGTGGTCCGCTGCGCCTCCAACGCCGAGCTGGCCGAGGAGGCGCCGCTGGCCTACAAGGACGTCGACCGGGTGGTCGAGGTGGTCGAGCGGGCCGGGATCGCCCGGCGGGTGGCGCGCCTGCGCCCGCTGGGCGTCGTGAAGGGATGAGCGCCTCGCACCGCTTCGAGGACCACACCGCCGAGGTGGAGCTGACCGTCCGGGCCGACAGCTTGCCCGAGCTGTTCGCGCAGGCCGCCCGCGCGCTGGCCGAGCTGCTGCTGGGGCGCGAACCGCCGCCGGGCGACCGGCCCCCGCTGACCGTCACCGTTCGCGCCCCCGACCGCACCGCCCTGTTCGTCGACTGGCTGAACGAGTTGATCTTCCGGACCGAGACCGAGGCAGCGGTGTTCACCGGGGCCGCCGTGCTGGCGCTGGACGAGCGCGAGATCGTGGCCGCGCTGACCGGCGTGGCCGGGCCGGCGCTGGCCACCGAGGTCAAGGCCGCCACCCTGCACGACGCCTACGTGCGCGCCGAGGCCGGCGGCTTCGTCGGACACGCCATCCTGGACGTCTGATTGCGCCGGGCCGTCGATTCGAGCAATCGGACCTGGCCTGTGGGATATTTCGTCCTACCATACGTATTGTGTATTACTTGCCGTACACTGACGACATCGCGCTCGCCCGGGCGCTGCAGCGAGGGGAGAACGACGCGGCTGGGGCGGCCTGGTCCCGCTTCCGGCCGATCGTGCAGGGCACGTTGAAACGCCTGCTGGGCGCCGGCGACGACATCGCCGACCTGACCCAGGACGTCTTCGCCCGCTTCTTCGCCCGCGTGCGGCACCTGCGCAATCCGGCGTCGCTGCGCTTTTACGTCATCGGCATCGCCTTCCGCCGGGCGCGCGAGGAGATCCGCCGGCGCCACGCCTACCGCACCCAGCGGCCGATGATGGAGACCCATTTCCGGCTGCGTCACCGCGACGACGGGGTGGGCCCCGAGCGCGGGGCCGCCGCCTCGGCGATGGCGCGCCGTCTGGAGCAACTGGGCCAGGACGGCGAGATCTACCTCATGCGCGTGATCCACGGCTGCGACCTGCCCGAGATCGCCCGGGCCACGCAGCTGTCGATCTCCACCGTGCGCCGCCGCTTCAACCGCGCCCAGCGCTGGCTGGAGAGCCGCACCCAGGATCCCGTGGGGCCCGAGGACGAGGCTCCGCAGGACGAGGCCCTGAAGGACGATCAAATCTCCGGGACGGGGACCCAGGCGCGCTTGGACCAGCTCTCCAGCCCCAGCTCGGCCAGCTGAACGCCCTTGGCGCCTTCCTTCAGGCTGAAGCGGAAGGGCTCGTCCTTGACCACGTGGCGCAGGAACATCTCCCACTGGACCTTGAAGGCGTTGTCGTAGGTCTCCTGGTCGGGCAGCCTGGACCAGCCGCCGAAGAAGTCGATCGGCTGCGGCACGTCCGGGTTCCAGACCGGGCGCGGGGTGGCGCCGTAGGGCTGGACCCAGCAATCGCGCAGGCCGGCCAGCGCCGAGCCGTGGGTGCCGTCCACCTGCAGGGTCAGCAGGTCGTCGCGCCGCACGCGCGTGGTCCACGATGAGCTGAAGTGGGCGATCACCCCGCCGTCGAGCTCGAAGGTCGAATAGGCGGCGTCGTCGGCGGTGCACTTGTAGCGTTTGCCCTGCTCGTCGACCCGTTCGGGGATGTGGGTGGCGCCCAGGCAGCTGACCGCCTTGACCGTGCCGAACAGGTTGTCCAGCACGTAACGCCAGTGGCAGAGCATGTCGACGATGATCCCGCCGTCGTCCTCCTTGCGGTAGTTCCAGGAGGGGCGCTGGGCCGGGACGGTGTCGCCCTCGAACACCCAGTAGCCGAACTGGCCGATCACCGAGAGGATGCGGCCGAAGAAGCCCTTTTCCCGCAGCCGGCGCAGCTTGACCAGCCCGGGCAGCCACAGCTTGTCCTGCACCACCCCGTTCTTGACGCCGGCACGGGTGGCCAGCTCGTAAAGGTCGAGCGCGGTCTTGGTGTCGACCGCGGTGGGCTTCTCGCAATAGACGTGCTTGCGCGCGGCCACCGCCTTGCGCACGCCCTCGGCGCGGCGGGTGGTGGTCTGGGCGTCGAAGTAGATCTGGTACTGGGGATCGCCGAGCGCGTTGTCGAGGTCGGTGGTCATCTTCTCCACCCCCGCCGCCTCACACAGCTTTTGCAGCTTGTCGGCGTTGCGCCCCACCAGGATCGGGTCGGGCATGATGACCTCGCCGGCGCCGCAGGGCACCCCACCCTGCCGGATGATGGCGGCGATGGACCGCAGCAGGTGCTGGTTGGTCCCCATCCGCCCGGTGACGCCGTTCATGATGATCCCGATCTTGTGTGTCTTCATGTCGCTGCCCCGATCTCGTCGGCCTCGTCGATCTCGTCGATGTCCTAAACGTGCTCCAGATGCGAGCGCGTGATCTTGGCCAGGTACTCGGCCTGGTCGCTGGCCCAGTGTTTCCGGGAAAAGACCTCCACCTCGCAGAACCCCGAGAAGCCCGCCGCCTCCACCCAGCCGCGGATGCGGCGCAGGTCGATGCAGCCCTCGCCGGGCAGCCCGCGGTCCAGCAGCAGGTCCTCGGTCGGCGTCTTCCAGTCGCACACGTGGTACGCCAGCAGGTGCCCGTTGCGTCCGCAGCGTGCGATCTCCGTGCGCAGCGCGGGGTCCCACCACAGGTGGTAGACGTCGACGGCGACGCCGACCTGGCGCGAGCCGATGGCCTCGGCCATGTCGTTGGCCTGCCCCAGGGTGTTGATCGCCGAGCGATCGTCGGCGTACATCGGGTGCAACGGCTCGATGGCCAGCCGCACCCCGCAGGCCTGCGCGTGCGGGATCACCGCCTCGATGCCGGCGCGGATCTGATCGCGCGAGACCTCCAGCGGCTGGCCCGGCACCGCCCCGCACACCAGCACCACCAGCGGGGCGCCCAGCCCGGCCGCCTCGTCGATGGCCCGGCGGTTGTCGTCCAGGGCCTTCTGTCGGCCGGAGACTTCCCGGTGCGGAAAGAATCCGCCCCGGCACAGCGAGACGACCTTCAGCCCCAGGCCGCGCAGGCGCTCGCCGGTCTGGACCGGGTCGCGATCGGCAAGGGCGTCTCGCCACACGGTGATGCCGGCGACGCCGGCGGCGGCATAGGCCTCGGCGGCGCGCTCGAGCGGCCAGGGCTTGGTCGTGGCGGTGTGGATGCACAGCCGCGACAGATCGGTCAGCGGCGCGGCGGCGCGCGCGCCGTCGCTGTCGCCGGGGGTCGATGGAGGGGACGAGGTGGAGGCGGGCAAAAAAGTGCCCGCCTTATACCTCAGAAACGCGGTGGGGGAAGCGCGGCGTCTGGTGAAAACGCGTCAGGGCGCGGGCGCGGCTTCCAGCTCGAGCGTGGCGATGGAATCACGATCCGGCGTGACCTGGTAGCGGTAGGGGGTGCGACCCGCCTTGCGCAGCACGAAGGCGGTCGGCGTCCGCGAGCGCGGCAAGCGCACGGTCAGGGGCGTGCGGCCGAGGGTGATCCCGTCGCGCTCGACCAGCGCGCCGCTCGGCCGGGAGTCCAGCTCGATGACGATCTCCGCCGCCGGGCCGGGCGCCTCCACCGGCGAGCGCGCCCCGAACAGCCCTCCGACCTGCCGCAGCGAGCCCCAGCTGGCCCAGCCCACCAGCGCCAGGCCCAGCGCGCCGGTGAACCCGAGCACCCAGGTGCGCGGCCGGCGGAAGGCGTCCAGCAGCCGGCGCGGGCGCGACAGCTGGCCCTCCTCTTCCATCCCGGCGGGCAGGCCGCCGTCGGCGACGGTGGGCGGCGCGCCTGGCAACGTGTCGGAGGCCGACAGTCCCTCTCCGGCCTGCATCGGCACGGTGATCACCCGGCTGGTGTTCGAGCCGAACAGCTCGCGCAGCAGCTCGGCCAGCTGGTCGTCCAGAAAGCGGCTCTCGACCAGGAACTCGCCCAGCCGGGTGGCCAGCTGCTTGGCGTCGGGCCGCTTCTCCGGATCGCGCTGCAGGGCAGAGAGCACGATCTGATCGAAGGCCGGCGGGATCTCCTTGCGCAGCGACGAGGGCGGCGCCACCGGCTTGGTCATGACGTTCGTGACGGTCTCGAAGTCCGTGCGCCCGCCGAACAGCTTGCGCATGGTGACCATCTCCCACAGGGTCACGCCCAGCGAGAACACGTCGGCGCGCCCGTCGACCGGCCGGCACTTCAGCTGCTCGGGGGGCGCGTAGGACAGCTTCCCCTTGACCAGCCCGGCCTGCGTCTGCAGCGTGGTCAGAGCGGTCGACTTGGCGATGCCGAAGTCCAGCACCTTCACGTTGCCGCTCTTGAGCAACATGATGTTGGAGGGGTTGATGTCCCGGTGCACGAGGTTGAGCACCTCGCCTTCGGGGCCGCGCAAGCTGTGGGCGTAGGCCAGCCCCTGCGCCACCTGCCGCGCGATGAAGGCCACCGCGGCGACCGGGAACAGCCGCTTGCGCGCGTGCAAGCTGCGCATCACCGACAGCACCGTCCGGCCCTTGAGGTACTCCATGGCCAGGTAATACGAACCGTCGATCTCGCCGAAGTCGTACACCTGCACCAGGTTGGTGTGGGTCAGAAGCGCGGTCAGCCGGGCCTCGTTGCAGAACATCTCCACGAAGTCGATCGACTCCGCGTGTCGCGGGATGATCCGCTTGATGGCGAACTGGCGGACGAAACCCTGTGGCCCGTTGCGGACCGCCCGGAACACCTCGGCCATGCCGCCCGCCCCGATCTTCTCGAGCAGCAGGTAGGGCCCGTAGGCCTGGGCCTCGGCCCGGGGCGCCGGGGCGGCCGGAAGGGGCGGGATGGGATCGCTCATCGGCGCAGGTCTCCTCGGATCGGACGCCACGGCGTCGGGGTCAATGCGCTCTGCGCCTTCAGCGACACCGACGAGGCTGCCAGCTGCTGCTGCTCCTGATTGAGCTCCTCGCCGAACAGCTCGACCACCAGCGCGCCGATCTCGCCGGCGGGCGCGGGCGGCACCTGCGCGCGCAGCGCCTCGCTCAGCTCTGCCGCGCTGGCGAAGCGGTCCTCGCGCCGGGGCGAGAGCGCCCGGCCCAGCAGCTGCGGCAGGGGCGCCGGCAGCGCGGCGATGCGGGCCAGCTCGTCGGCACCGGGACCGGAGGCGGCCTTGACCAGCAGATCGTAGCCGGTCTCGTTGCCGTTGAGGGGCTCGCCCGCCAGGCAGAAGTACAGGACCGACGCCAGCCCGAACAGGTCGGCCCGGGCGTCCACGTCCAGGCCGCGCGCCTGCTCGGGCGCCATGTAGGTCAGGTTGCCTTTCAGCTCGCCGATCTCGGTGCGTCCGCCCCGACCGTAGTCCATCTTCATCACCCCGAAGTCCAGCAGCTGCACCTCGCCGCGGGTGGTGACCATGATGTTCTCGGGCGAGACGTCGCGGTGGACGATCCCCATGGGCAGGCCGTCGTGGTCGCGTTTCTGGTGGGCGTATTCCAGCGCCTTGAGCGCTTCGATGCCGACGTACGAGACCAGCGCCGGGGCCAGGCTCTTGCCGGCGGCGTGGGCCCGCCGCACCAGCCGCCCCAGGTCGCGCCCGACGATGTACTCCTCCACCAGCATGAGGTCGTTGCCGACCTTGGCGAAGTCGAAGATGGGAACGATGTTGGCGTGCACCAGCGAGGAGGCCAGGGTGGCCTCGTCGGTGAACTGCGCGACGGCGGTCGGGTTGGCGGCCAGTTCCGGACGCAGCCGCTTGACCACGCAAGGCCGGCGGAACCCGCGCTCGCCCACCGCCACCGCCAGGTGCACCTCGGCCATACCGCCGCCGCCCAGCCGGTTGAGCAGCACGTAGCGGCCCGCCCCGTCGTCGCCGGCGGCCGCTGGCACCGCCGCGCCCGTGGCAGCCGCCGCGGGTGCCATCCGCAGGCCGCGCCACACCCAGCCCAGCAACAGCAGGAAGACCACCCCGCCCACCGAGCCGACGGCGATGCGTACAGCCGCGTCCGCGGTTCCGGCGCGGGCGAGGATCGCCCCGGGGTCGACGTGGGCCAGGAACCACAGGTTGGCGGTCACCGGCACCACCGCGATCGCCACCATCGATTCCCCGGTCCCCTCGATGATGCTGCCCGCCTCCTCGTGCCCCATCACCCGGCGCAGGCGGCCCGTCTCCGCCGCGCTGCCGGCCCCCAGCAGCGGCCGCCGCCCGTCGCTGACCAGCACCGCCCCACCGGTGGCCTCGGCCATCTTGCCCACCGAAGCCGCCTCTATCGGGGTGGCAAGCACCAGCACCGGCGCGAGCGTCGAGTTGGGCAGCGCCACCGGCACAGCCACCACCGCGTAGGGCCAGCCTTCGCCCGACAGCACCGCGCTGGCCGCCCAGCGCGCGCGCAGCGCCCGCTCCACCAGCGGCGGCAGATCCAGCGGCAGCTGCTTCTTGCCAGTGATGAACACCGGCGGCTCGCCCGGCGCCGCCACATAGGTGTGGCTGAACGCCTCGCGCACCGGCTGCCACCAGGACTCGGTCTCGAACAGGTCCCGCAAGGTTTCCCGGCCGACCCGCCCCGACAGCGCCGCCACCAGCCGCGGATTCAAAGCCGCGTTCTGTCCCTTCATCTCCAGCGCCGTCAGCTGTCCCTTGAGCAACTCGCGCACGTGCCGGGCGCGCCCGTCGACGGCAGCGCGCACCTCCCCGGCCGCATGCCGGCGACCCATCTCCCCGATCAGGTAAAGCGCCCCCACCGTGGCGCCGAGAACGGTCAGCGCCGCGATCCCGCGGCCAAGTACCTTGCTCCGCCCCACCGGTGTCCTTCCGCCGAACGGCGAAGGCCCCTCCGCCCGCGCGGCTCGTACCTAAATCGGCGTTCCCGGCGCGGACTTGAGCGTCGCACAGCCGGAAATGCTACCCCGCGCGCCCGGGGTGGGACACGGGCGCGCGGGTGGGATGTCGCGGTCGGCTCAGCGCCGGCGGCGGCGCAGGAGCAGGGCGAGGCCTAGGAGGGCGCCCAGGGTGAGGGCGCTGCCGCTGGAGCCGCCGGGGCCGAGTCGGCAGCCGCAGCCGGCGTCGATCGGGCCGACCGGAGGCTTCACCTCGCCACCGGCGCCGCCCGTGCCGCTGGACGGCGGGGTAGCGCCGCCGGCGCCGCCGGTGCCGATCGGTGGGGTGGGCATCGGGTTGTCG
>JBKPRZ010000236.1:0-7057 GCA_046734815.1 Myxococcota bacterium
CGCCGGCCCCTGCCGCGGGAGGACCGCCGCCGCCGGGCGATCCGCTGTCCGCCGAACAGCCGGCGCCGATGATCAGCACACCGAGGGACAGGACCGTGCAGCGCAGGACGGTGGGGCTCGTTCGCATGCCCCGTAGTTGTCACCAGAGCGCCGGGATTGGCAAGGCTTCGGCGCCGACGGTGGGCGGCGCCCGCGCGCAATCGTTTGCACGCGGGCGATTTGCTGGGGGAGTGCCCATGAGCTGTCACCACCCGCGGTCTGGCGGCTAGCTAGCTGGGACTCGTACCGCCCGCCGCTGCCTAAACGGCGTCGGGCGGCTGATGGGCACCGGGTCTCGACCGGAGGCGAAGCAGACTTTCAGAGGTGACTCCCGGGTCGACAGACGCGTCCCCGGGAAGAGCCGCAGACCGCACCATCCGCGTGTCCTCGGCGCGCCGGCACAAGAAATATTTGACACTGAACAGGTGTTTATCCAGCCTCTCCTCATGACGACCACTGGCTGGCTTCGCTGCGATAGCGTTCGCGAGGGGATGTTCACTGATGAACTCGCCGTGGTGGTCTCACGAAGCAACGGTGCGAAGGAATCGTATTTCGTTCCTGCGTCGGCGGTGGAGAGATCTCACAATCGACTACGTGTAGATCTTCGGGAGAGTGGGTCGCTCTTCTGGGCAACGCTGCCCACACCTGAGCCGACGACGATACCGGTCAGCAAGGCTCGCGTCGACGTCAAATGATCCTCTCAAACAGTGCACTGTTTCAGGCACTGGATGAGAAGAGGATCATCATCGATCCCGAGCCAGCGCCTCGTGATCCGAACGACGATCCCGACAGCGAGTGGCCCTATGCGACCACCGCTGTCGACCTACGGCTGGGGGATGAAGTCTCCTGGTTCAATGAGGGACTCGCCGTTAGCATTGATCTGCGTCGCGGGAAGTTCGCCGACCTATTCGGGCCAAACTCGAGCAGCCGAAAGATAACGGACGATCAGCCGTACGCTCTCAGCCCCGGCAAGCTCGTCTTGGCGAACACACTCGAGCGAGTCGAATTGCCCATCGTTCCTGGTGGGACTTGTCTTGCTGCGCGAGTCGAGGGCCGTAGCTCGCTCGCCAGATGCGGGGTGCTCGTTCATTTATTTGCCAGCTGATTGTAGAAGAAGTCGCTGGGGCTCCCCTGAAGAACGACAGTCAATTTCAGGGTCAGGTCCGTCCGAGTGGCGGCCGAACATAAGGCACGTTTACGGCGCGCCGCCCATCCAGGAATTGCAGCGGACGATCACCTCGGTCGCTCCCTCGGTGCTCGCCGCTGAATTCAACGGCGCTCGCCACCAGGTAGAGTGTCCCCATGGTGCACGGCGATGTCACGGCCGGGATCCCGACGGAGCTGCCCGAGGAGCTGGTCTCGGTGCTGGCCGCCGGCGACGGCGTGCGGATCGAACGCATCGTCTCCCGCGGGCACCGATCGCCGCCCGGTTTCTGGTACGACCAGGAAGAACACGAGCTGGTGCTGCTGATCGCGGGCGACGCGCGGATCGAGATCGCCGGGGAGCCGGAGCGCGCCCTTCGTCCCGGACAGTGGCTGCTGCTGCCGGCGCACGTACGCCACCGGGTGACGTTCACCGCGGAAGACCGGGACACGATCTGGCTCGCGGTGTTCTTCCGCGGCGAAGCTGACCAACATTAAACGGCGGGCCGCCCACGCCAGACGATCGCCGGATCACGATCCACCGATGCCCCCGCGATCCGCAGCGCTGGGCAATGGGCATAGCGATCCGCGCGGTGAGATTGCCCACGTCACTATAACGGAACTCGCAGCTTCACGACGGTCCGGCGCTCGTAACGGCGGTGCGGGGACCAGTCCCTAGTTGTTGGTCACCCGCCGGCAACGATTTCGCCTGATTGCAGGTGGTGGCATGTGGCTTGAAGTGTCGGCCTGACTGTCCGCAAACCGCGCGGGATTCGAAACGCGCGTGCGCGATGCCCGGGGTCGTTGCGAGAGACCGCGCTGTGCCCTCGTCGCGTGATTGTCCATGCCCAAAGAAAAGACTGGAGGACTGAGATGACCAAGACCCTCGCGAAGGTGGCGGTGGTGTCGTGCGCCTACACGGTGGCGCTTTCGGCCTGCGTGTCCACCGATTCGAAAGTGTTCAACGCGACCGAAGGCTGTGAGGAAGTCCGAGGCACCAACGCGGTCCCCGAATCGCTGAACATCGATCCCCACGTGCGCCTGTACACCCAGGCGGCCATCGATCTGCGCGCGGCGGCGCTGGACCTGCGCAAGCAGGCCCGCGAGACCTGTTCCAGCGTGGCTCTCGACCTGGGAGCCAAGGACACCTGGACGGCGCTGGGCGAGGCGGATGAATCGATCTCCAACAACGGCGGTACCGGCGCCTGCGACGCCGCCGCCCAGCAGGTCGAGCAGCTGTTGAACCAGAACGGACAGGCCCGCGCGCTGGTCGCCATCGACGTCTCCCAGGGCGACTGCCACCTGGACTTCGAGGAGCAGGCCCGCTGTGACAAGGCCTGCGAGCTGCAAAAGGTCTGCGAGCCCGGCACCGTCGAGACCCGCTGCGAGCCGGGCTCGCTCAGCGTCAAGTGCGACTCGGCCTGCAAGACGAACTCGACCTGCAAGGGCCGCCCCGAGAAGCCCTGCAACTGCGCGGGCAAGTGTGAATCCACCTGCATGGGCGAGTGCAAGGGCAAGTGCGTGGCCGCCGACGGAACGGTGACCGAAAACGACCCCAACTGCCTGGGCAAGTGCGCCTCGTCCTGCAAGGGCCTGTGCAAGGGCCACTGCAAGGTCGAAGAATCCGCGGGCATCAACTGCGGTCAGGACGTGCGCTGCACCGGCGGCTGCACCGGCACCTACACCGACCCGGTCTGCGTGACCCAGTTCAAGCCCCCCGTCTGCATGGTGGACGAGGGTTGCCACGCCGCCTGCAGCGCCAAGGTGGCCTCGAACGCGATCTGCGATCCGCCCATGGTGCGCATCGCCGCCGACCTGAAGACGTCGCCCTCGCTGCAGCCGCTGGTCGCCACCCTGGAGAAAAACCTGCCCCAGCTGCTGGCCACCGGCGAATTGCACGGCAAGCTGGCCCTGGATGCGGTCAACCGCATGTCCGCCGCCGGCCAGGTGGTGGGCGCGGACGTCGAGAAGCTGGATCCCAAGTCGCTGTCCTGCGCGGCGGTGGCCAGCGGGATCGTCTCGCAGGTGCTGTCCTCGCTGCAGGTGTCGGTCAAGTCCAGCTCGCGGGTCCAGTTCATGGTCCGGCAGAGCGCCCTCTGATCGGATGTCGATGACCAGGTACCTGTGGCTGGTGTTGTGGCTCGGGCCCGTGACGGTCGCCTCGGCGGCCGAGGCGGGGCCCGAGCCCAGGTACGCGCCCGTGTCGGAGGAGGCGCGGGCGCAGCGGCCGCGGGTCGAGTGGTTCTGGATCAACGGCGCGGCCGGGTTCCAGTCGCTCGACCTTCGCACCTTCGACGCGGGCGAGGACGATTTCACGATCGGCCTCATCCCCGAATCGAAGGCCGGGCCCACCGTCGACGTGGGGCTGGGGGCCCGGCTGCTGTTCGTCACCCTGGGGGCGCGTTTCACGGGCGGGTTCTTCCAGGACGCGTCCGCCGAACGCAGCCTGGGCAGCTACCAGCTGTGGAGCCTGGACGGCGAGCTGGGCGTCCACCTGCCGTTCGGATCCTTCGAACCGTACGTGCAGGTGGCCGCCGGTTACAGCGCGCTGGGCGGGCTGAACGACGCCATCGCGGGCCTGCGCCGCGGGGTGGACATCGCCGGCATCAACACGCGGCTGGCGTTCGGTTTCGACTATTACCTCAACCGGCGGCTGTCGCTGGGGGTGCGCGGCAGCGGCGAGCTGCTGTTCCTGTCGCGGCACGGGGTGCCGGTGCGCGATCTGCTGGAGCCCAAGCAGGTCGACACCCTGGGCGAGCTGCGCACGCGCCTGCTGGAGGCCAACGGCTCCACCATCGGCACGGCGCTCAGCCTGGGCGCCAACCTGGGCCTGCACTTCTGACACGCGCGCCCGCGGGGCAGCGACCCCGCGGGCGCCGCGCACGCGTGCTGGCGCAGCGGCGTCGTTCCGCGCGCCCGTGTGACCGCCGCCGTGTCGAGTAAGATGCGCGCGGAATGGAGTTCCTCCGGCGCGCCGGCTCACCGCTGACGATCGTCCTTCCCGCGCTGGTCGCGCTGGGCTGCGCGCAGAGCCGGCCGGTGCGGCCGCTGGGCGTGGGGGAAGGGCTGGTGGGCGTGAGCGTGGGCGGGCCGATGCTGCGGCTGTTCGGGGCCGCCTTTCCCACGCCCATCCTCGAGGCGTCGGGCGCGTACGGCCTGCGCGAGCGGCTGGCGGTGGCGGGGAACGTCGATCTGACAGCGGCGCTGTACGGGACGTTGCACGTCGAGCCGGGCGTGGTGTGGCATCCGGTGGTCCGCGAGGCGGGGCTCTGGCCGTCGCTGGCGGTAGCGGGGTCGGTCCACGTGCTGACCGACTTCGAGGCGCTGCGGGTCGCGCCGCAGGCGGCCGGGCTGCTGGTCTGGCCGCTCGGGCGTGTGCACGCGGTGTACGCCGGCGCCGAGGCGGCGGTGGTGTCCGGCGCTCCCACGCGCGTGGTGGCCGGCCCGCTGGCCGGCGCCGAGCTGCGCAGCGGGCGGATGGGTTTCGGGCTCGAGCTGGCCTGGCTGGCGCCCCAGTACGACGTGGAACCCGTGGCGCCGTCGTGGCTGTCACCAGGCCACCACGGCTTCCTCTCGGTGGTGCTGGGCTTCCGTTACCACGCGCGGGTGCGACCGTGAGGGCGCAATCGCGAGCGTGGCTGGGCCTGGTCGCCGCGATCGCTCTGGCCGGGGCCTGCGAGCCGCTGACGCTCGATCCCTTCCTGTACAGCCCGCTGGCAGCACCGGCGGGAGGCTATGACCTGTCCACGGCGATGATCCCGCGCTTCGAGGATCTGTTCGTGGATACGCCGGATGGGCAGCGCTTGCACGTGGTGTTCGTGCCAGCGGACGCGGCCACGCGGGACCCGCTGACCATCGTCTATCTCCACGGGCAGAGCTCGAACATCGGCACCAGCTGGAAACGCGTGGAGTACCTGTACCCCGCCGGGCATTCCCTCTATGTGGTGGACCCGCGGGGGTACGGGCGCTCGACCGGCACGCCCACCGAGGCCGGGCTGCAGACCGACCTGCAGGCGGTGTACCGCTTCCTGATCGACGTGCGCGGCGTGTCCCCGTCGCACCTGGTGTATTACGGGCGCTCGCTTGGCGGCGCCTTCGCCATCTACCTGGCCAGCGTGGCGCCGCCCGCGGCGCTGATCACCGAGTCCGCGTTCACGTCGATCGCCGCCCTGGTGCGTGACGGCGGCTTCGTGGACCTGCCCCGCAGCTTCGTCGCCGTCAGCATCTGGGACAACGTCGGCCGCCTTCGCGGGATTGGGGCGCCGTACCTGATCCTGCACGGCACCGCCGACGACTACGTGCAGTTCAGCTACGCCGGCGAGCTCGCCGCGGCCCACCCCGCCCACCACGACCTGGTGCCCGTCCCCGGCGCCGACCACAGCAACGTCCCGGAGGTGATGGGCCTGCCCACCTACGTCGCCCGCATCCAGACTTTCCTCGCCGGGGCACGGGTGTCGACCGATCGGGGACGATAGCGCCCGCCGGCACCGGTGGTCACGGCGATTCGCGGCGGGCGACCAGGCTGAACATCAGCGGGAAGCTGGGGCGATCCGCGGGCGCTGTGAAGCGGCGGCCGGGGGTCTCGATCATGTCGGGCAGGAGGCGGCAGCCGTTGGCGTAGGGGTATTCCTGGTAGTGGTCCAGGCGCAGGCCGTTGGCCAGCACGCGCGAGAGGATGTCGCCGATGCTCCAGTTGAACTCGTAGCTGGGGTGTGGGTTGCGGAAGGCCTGCTGGCCAGGGCTGGCGCCCCAGGGAACCAGCGCGTCGCCCGATTCGGCCACGTAGTCGCTGACCCCGTCGGTGGAGATGCTCTCGCGGCCGCCGCTGGAGCACGGCTCGAGCAGGTTCCAGGTCTCGTCGAGCATGTGCACGAACGGGTGGAACTCGACCATCACCAGCCGCCCGCCGGGCACCAGCACGCGGGCCACGTCCGGGAAGAAGGCGTCGAGGTCCGACAGCCAGATGTACGCGCCGTAGGACATGAAGACCACGTCCCAGGTGCGCGCCAGTGCGGTGGCCAGGAACTCGTAGACGTCGATGCGCAAGAAATCGGCGGCCACGCCCGATTCCTGCGACAGCTGGCGGGCGTAACGGATGGCCTCGTCGCTGATGTCCAGGCCAGTCACGCGTGCACCCATCGCGGCGATGGACAACGTGTCGGGACCCGAATTGCACAGCAGATGCAGCACCGAGGCCCCACGCAGGTCGCCGAGCAACCGGGTCTCCTCCGGAAACAGCGTGCTGCCCCCGTTACGCAGGAATTGCGCTTGCCCGTCCTTGTGACTGTTGTGGGCCAGGGTCGCCGCGTTCCAGCTGCGGCGATTCGCTTCGTGCAGGTCCAACCGCCCCTGCGGCATTCGGGCGAGTATGCACGAGGTTCATGCGCGCGCAAATCGCCAGCCGCCAGCGTTTCCAATCCGGCGCAAACGGTGTCAGCCGGTCACACGGTCGACGAAGCGCCGCAGGCGCCGGTACCAGATCAGCTTGTGGGCAAATCCGGGGAAGCTCGCATTGAGGCCGCTGGGATTGGGCACGACGAACACGGCCGCGCCGCCGATTCGTTCCCGCTTGGCGCCGGCGCCGCCGCTGCGGGGCAACTGGAAATAAACCTGGTACAGGCTCAATCCCACGAACGCCACCACCGCCGGTTGCAGCCGCTGGCACTTGCGCGACAGCAGCTCGCGGCCCTGCTGGAACTCCGCCGGCCGCAGCTCGGCAGCCGAACGCGTCGGCCGCGCGCACAGGTTGGTGAGGGCGATGCCGAATTCGGCCAGACGGCGGTCCTCGGCGAAGCTGAGCGGCTCCGGGACGAGGCCAGCGGCGAACAGCAAGCGCCAGAACGGATTGCCTGGCCCGGCGAAGTGGTGTCCCAGC
>JBKPRZ010000237.1:0-5350 GCA_046734815.1 Myxococcota bacterium
CGAACGCCGGCAAATCGAGGTGACAGTGGGTGTCGATCACGATCGGCTCCGCTGGGCTGCTGCGCCGACGAGGGTAGATCGTTACCCGCCGGTCTGGCCGGAAAAACCGCCTGCTGCTGCTCCGAGCCGCCCGGATCGGGCATGTCCGAACAGTGAGCGCCGCGATGGGCTTGCTACCCTTGGTGGGATGGCCCACCCGCCCAGGCACCGTGGCCGGGACCCTGCCGACGAAGAGCAGTTCGGCGCGGGGGCGCTGCCGGGGCTGCGCATCGCGGTCGCCGAGCTGGGGTGGCTGCTCGACCGCGGCTACAGTGAGACGGCGGCGCTGAAGCTGGTCGGGGACCACCACCAGCTTCGCGAGCGGCAGCGCCTGGCCGTGCTCCGCTGCGCGCCGGCAGGACGGGAGCGCGCCATCCGACGGGTCGACCTGGCCGCGGTCCGCGGGCGACCGGTGGCCGTAGACGGCTTCAACTGCATCATCACAGTCGAGGCCGCGCTGAGCGGCGGGCTCTTGCTGCGCGGGCGAGACGGGGTGCTGCGCGATCTCGCGAGCGTGCATGGCAGCTATCACTCGGTCAGCGAGTCCGGGGCCGCCGTGCGCGCCCTGGGCGAAGTGCTGGCCGCCGCGGCGCCGTCCGCGATCCGCATCTTCCTCGACCGTCCGGTGTCGAACAGCGGCCGCCTACGCGCCCTGCTGCTCGACACTGCCGCGCAGGCCGGCTGGGCCTTCGAGGTGGTGCTCACCGACAATCCGGACCGCGAGCTAGCCGCCTCGGGCTGGATCGTCGCCTCGAGTGATAGCGTGGTGCTGGACCGCTGCCCCGCCTTCACCCCGCTGGCGGAAGCGGCGGTGACGCACGCCGCGCCGGAAGCCTGGATCGTGGACCTGGCAGGCGGGGCGTCGGCCGCCGGCCGAGCCTGACCCCCGACCGCGATTCGCGCTATCGTGCGGTCATGCGGTCGTTCGAGCGGCGTCTGGCGCCACCGGTGGTTCTCGTTCTGATGGCACACGCCCAGGCGGCGCGCGCGGCGCCCGAGTGGATAGGCGTCGAGCAAGAGCGCGCTGGCACCGCCTCGGCGATCTGCACCGGTCCGGCGGTCAAGGTCGCGCTGGCCTACCAGGGCGAGGCCGACGGTTCGTCACCGGCCGTCGGGGACGTCTATCCGGTGCGGTTTTCCTTCCAGAACCTCGGCAACTGCAAGGGTGATCTGGGGGAGACGGTCTACGGATTCGATGTGGCCTTCTCGCTGCCCAAGCGCCACCAGCCGATGCACAACACCGTCTACGGCGAGGGCTTCTACCAGATCAAGTGCTTCCTGCGCGACGCCGCCGGCGGCAAGACCGAGCTCACCTTCGGCAACTGCGCCCTGCAGCTGGCCCGGCCCTCTGCAGATCGCTGGATCGTCGAGACGGCCGGCGGCGTCGAGCGCTACCGCTGGAAGGTGCCGCGCGGTCAGACCCTCGAGGTCATCGTGCCGGTCGCGGCCCTGGACCCGGTGGCCAGGGATGACGGCGGGCTGGCGGCGAACTTCCAGCTGCAGCTGAACCCGCTGTCCGGATACGACGTCACGGACATCGAGGTGCCGGTGGTGGTGGCGACGAGCCCGCTTCTCATCGACAAGCCGGCGATGAATGATCTCGCTCCCGACGCGGTGACGCTGTCGGCGCGGATGTTCAACCGCTTCACCGCCGGCGAGTCCTACATCCAGCTGGATCCGGCCCCGCTGTTCGATGCGGTCCGGTTGTTCCCCGCGCCCGACACCTCCAACTACGAAGACCACCACACGACCTGGCTGGATCTGACGCCGGACACGGATTATCGCTGGCGCGCGGGCATCGTCATCCGGGGCGGGGGGTCGCTGGTCGGCGAGTACCAGACGTTCCACACGCCCCCGGCCGGGCAGGCGCTGATGACCCACGCGACCAGCCCCGGCGAGGCGCGGCTGATCGGGACGGCGCGGGGAGGCTGCAGCGCGGCCGGCCCGGGCGCCGGAGCGAGCGGCGGAGGGGTCGGCTTGCTGCTGCTGGTGGCCCTGTTCGCGTTCGGTCGTCGGTCGCGCGGGTCATCGGCGAGCGGCGGACTGTTGATCGCTGCCGCCGGCCTGATCCTGGTCGGCTGTCGCGGCGGGGGCGACTCCGGCGGTGGTGAGCCCGGGGACGCTGGCGGCGGAGCCCAGGCGGCGTTGCGGGTCGAGTTCCTGCGCGCGCTGCCCGGTCTGTTCACCGTCCCGGCCGGGTGGGAGGTGAACCAGGCGAGCCTGAAGGCCTGGCAGAGGGACCCGCAGCACGTGATCACCCTGTCTCCGCCCGGAAACCCGACGGTGGTGCTGGGTGTGCGCCAGTTCCTGACCACGATCAGCCCGGGCCGGCTGATCGAGGTCGCGGCGCTGTCGGCCCAGGTGGTCTCGGTCACCGAGAACAAGCCCGGCGCCGCCGACGGGTCGTACGCCCGCTGGATCGCGCAGGTCACCCGCAACGGCAAGCCGGCGGTGATGGGGATGTTTTCCTGGGCCACGCCCCCGAACCGGGACGGCGAGCGATCCGTCGCGCTGGCCGCGATGGTCGCGGCCAGCGGGGCCGAGTTCGATCGCCTGGGGGGCATCGACACCCTCCGCACCGTGGCCTACGGTCAGACCTCCTACCAGGAGGGCACGCCGGAGCTGATGCTGTCGGGCAAGTATCAGGGTGTCGACGGAACAGGGGGGTTCTTCGATCCCGCCGCCGGCGCCAGCCCGGAGTCCCGCTTCGGCATGACCGTCACCCTCTCGGGCGAGCGGATCAGCGTCTCCCACTTCATCAAGGCGCCGGGCACGGATCCCGCCTCCGCCTCGATCCTCTTCACCAGCGCCGAGGGGACTTACGTCCGCGCCGACGGCATCGTCATCCCGGCGTGGAGCGCCTGCACCACGCAGACGTTCCTGAACGGGACCGCCGGGAAGAAGGACCCCTGCGTGCCGGGCTGGGGCGCCGCCCTCGAGTTCATCCCGCGCAGCGACGGCTCGTCCTTCCAGGTCCGGATGCCCGGCATGGACACGCCCGGCATCGACGAACCGGGCACTGTGGTGGTGCGCCCCCGAACCTGAGCCCGGTGCCCGGCGCCGCCACGGTGCGCTCAGCTCCCCGGTGCCGCGGAGATCGCCCGGCTGCGGTGGGCGTTCGCGCGCGCCCGCAGGCTCCGATAGGCGCGATGGAGAAAGTCGTACAGCACGTATTCATGCGCGTTGTGCGAGCCGCGAAACACCCGATTGGCCCACATGTGCAGGTAACTGACGGCGATCGAGGAGATGGATTCGGTCAGTCGCCCGCGCTGGTCCAGCTCGCGAAGGCGCGGCGCCAGCCGTCGGAGCGCCGCCGACCGCCGGGCCAGGATCGCCCGGCCCGCCGGATACCGCTGGGGCAGGCCCACCAGCAGCGCCTCCACCTCCGCGCGCAGCGGGCGGAACTTCTCGCCGAGCTGATGGGCGACTTCCGGGGAAGGGCGAAGCTTGCCACCCTGGCCCTCCCGGGCATCCGCCGCGATCTGCAGCTTGTCCTCCAGCGAGAAGCCGAGGTCGTCGAGGATCGTGTTCATCCCTGCAAGTGCGATCCGCCAGCGCGCCTCGGGATCGGTGCGGTACTGCTCGACGACCGCCAGCGCGGCCTCGCTGTCCGCCTCGAACACGCGTTCCGCGATCGCCAGCGCCTCCTGCCCCCCGTAGCGCTCGACCTCGGGATCGTAGGTGTCGAGCGCAACCCGGTGCACCAGGCCGCGCATCGCGGAGCTCGCCGCCAGCACCCGGGGCGCAACCTCGGTCCACAGGGCTCTGGCTTCACCATGGAGCCGCAGCCGCATGTGCCAGCCACCCTGTTCATAGCGGATGAAGAACCAGCGGTCGATGCCGCCATCCGCGCGCAGCCCGCGGACCAGCGGCGCCACGAATTCGACGAGGAGACGATCGAGCGTCGCCATTCCGCAATACAGCTGCAGATACAGCCAATCGTCGCCCGGGCGGCGCGCGAGATCCGACCTCGGCTCGATGCTGCTCACCGGGGAAAGGCTCGGTGCTGACGCCGGCGCCGGTGCGCGCAGAAGGGGCACCAGCAGCTCGTGATGAAAGCCGCCGTCCGGGCCGTGCGCGATGAGCTGGTCGGCCTCTGGAAACATCTCCGTGCAGGTGATCGACGGCAGCCGCTTGCACACGGCCAGCATGCTGTCGATCGAGAGGACGTTTTCCAGGTCGACCGGGAGCCGGTTGTCGCCGTCGGTGAGGCGCACGAAGCGCGGGAGCTTGCGCTCCGCGCGCAGCGCCTGCACGGCGCGAAAGCGATCGCTCCCTGAAAGCGCATGAATCGGATCGAGGCGCGCCGCCGGGATCCTCCAGGAAGCCAGCGACAGCACCAGCCTGCCGTGACGCACGCGTGGCAGGAACGGCGCCTCCCGTAGAGCCGCGCCCCACGACCAGCCGGCGCCGCAGGAAAGGCCCTGCTCCTGCAGCTGGGCGAGAAAGCGGTACGCGGTGAATCCCGGCATCTCGAAGGCGTGGGCGGATGACAGGTGCGGCACCACGCGCCTGCCATGGCGCCTCGAGCGCAGCTCGATCCTGCCATTTTTCACCGAGACCAGGAGATCGCTGAGCGGAAGCCGCCGCGACTCTGGCGCGCCGGATCCGCCCGCCACGTCGATCTCGTAATCGCGCAGGATGGGTCGACAGTTGACGTTGGTGGCCAGGCCTTGCAGGTGATGCGCGATCTCCGCATGGAGGACGTCCGGCGCGTGTGCTTCCTCCCGGCGCAGCGCTGCCCGCGTGTGCGCCGCCAGCTCGGGATCGTCGTGCAGGAACCGGCCGAGCAGCCGGCCCGAGCTGTCGCCTGCAACGGAGCTCATGAGAAGCTGGTAACGCCCGTCTGCCAGAGCCTCGTCCGAAGCCGCAGCGATGGTGACCATCGCGGTCTGCCCCGGGGGCGGCGAGAGGGGCCTGGTACGCGAGAGCGCCTCGATGTCCGCCGCGGACAGCGCCACTTCGGGAGCGCCGGCTGCCAGCGCCTCGGTCAGCTTCTCGAGGAGGAATCGTGAACGCTCGTCCCACTTGATCTTCTGGCGCCTGGACCGGAGGAATCTGAGATCCTTGACCAGCGCCGACGGATCGGCCCTGCCAGACTGCTCGAATCCGATGCCCGATTCGCCGTCGAGCACCTCGAGCAGAGGTACTTCTCTGCCCTGATAGCGCGCCTCGAACTCACCCGCGAACGCCTCGAGCGCACAGTCTCGCTCGGGAGTGATCGCCGCCAGGATCTCGACGCCTCTTGCGATCTCTTCGGCGATCGTGCGGCTCAGTGTGACTCCGTCGCAGGGCTTGCGCAGATCGACCC
>JBKPRZ010000238.1:0-5004 GCA_046734815.1 Myxococcota bacterium
GGGCGCGCTCGCCACCTTCACCCCCGGTGGCGTCGCTGGCTGACAAGCGGCCGCCGGTGGGACGTCGGGGAGGGTGCCCGCGTCGGCGGGGGCGTCCGGCGCGGCGGGTCCGTCCTGATCGCGTGCGTCGGCGGACGGGCCGCCGTCGGCCGGCCCATCGTCGGCGGGTCGGACGTCGGCGGGGCGGCCGTCGGGCGCGGGCTCCGCCGAGTCCAGGGCGATGGGTCGGTCCGGCGCCGAGCCGCCGCTGCTGCCGCCCCCGCCGCAGCCGGCCCCACAAAGGACGATCCCGAACACCACACACAGACAGCGGTTCATGGCCGGGCCCATCGTTCCTTGTGTCTCGTTCATTGTACAACGAAGGCGCGGCGCGCTTTCGGGTAGTCTGCCGGCCGCATGTCACCACGATATGGACATCTGCCGCTGGCGCGGTTCGCCGCCGCCTTGCTCGAGCGGGCCGGGCTGGACCTCGACAAGGCGCGCGCCACGGCGGAGATCCTGGTCGAGGGCGATCTGCTCGGTCACACCACCCACGGGCTGGCCTTGCTGGCGGCCTACCTCCAGGAGGTCGAGGCGGGCTCCATGACCCGGACCGGCGAGCCGAGCGTGATCGCTGATTTCCCGGCGGCCGTCACCTGGGACGGCAACCGGCTGCCCGGTCCCTGGCTGGTGCGCCGGGCGCTGGATCTCGCCGGCGAACGCGCCCGCCGCAACGGCACCTGCGTGGTGTCGATACGCCGCAGCCACCACATCGCCTGTCTGGGCGCGTATCTGAAACCGGTCGCCGATGCCGGCTTGATGGTCATGCTCTCGTGCTCGGATCCGAACGCTCGCGGCGTGGCGCCGCACGGCGGTCGCGCGCAGGTGATGACCCCCAACCCGATCGCCGCCGCCTGGCCGACCGCCGGCGAACCGGTGATCATCGACGTGTCGATGTCCATCACCACCAACGGGCTGACCAAGCGCCTGGCCGCCGAGGGCGGCAAGCTCCCCGGCCCCTGGGCCGTGGACGCCGAGGGCAGCCCCACCGACGATCCGGCGCGGGTCATCGGCCAGCCGCCGGGCGCGCTGTTGCCCATGGGCGGCGTCGATCACGGCCACAAGGGGTTCGCGCTCGGCCTGCTGGTCGAGGCGCTGACCGGAGGACTGGCCGGGTTCGGCCGCGCCGATTCTCCCCGCGGCTGGGGAGCGACGGTGTTCCTGCAGGTGTTCGATCCCGCGGCGTTCGGCACCCGCGAAGGCTTCGTGCGGCAGACCGAACACCTGGCCGCCGCCTGCCGGGCGGTGCCGCCGCGCCCGGGCGTGTCGCGCGTGCGCCTCCCCGGCGAGACCGGCCTGCGGCGCCGCGCGGAACAGCTGGCCAGCGGCGTCGAGCTGTATCCCGGCGTGGTGCAGTCTCTGGAACCATGGTCGAAGAAGCTGGGCGTGCCGCTGCCCCCCGCCGTGTGACAGGCCCGGCGCAGTGAGGTGACCGGCGACACTTGACCATCAGCCAGCGGCGCCGTATCACTGAACACGTTCACCGAACAGGTTCAGTGATGAAGCCGGTTCGCGATCCGCCGGTCGGACAGCGTCGGGACGCCCGCAAGGAAGCCACCCGAACCCGCATCCTCGAGGTCGCGCGCTTGCATTTCGAACGGGACGGCTTCGAGGCCGCCAGCATCCGCGCCATCGCCGCCCAGGCGGGCGTGGCGACGGGGACCGTCCTGCTGCACTTTACCGACAAGAGCGGTCTTCTCCACGCGGCGCTGTACGAGGATCTCGAGCGGGCGATCGCGCGTTGCCTGGCCACGCGGACGCGCGGCCCGATCCTGACGCGCCTGTCGGCCGTCGCGCGGGCCTTCTACAGCTACTACGCAGCCCGACCGAAGCTGTCCCGGACCCTGCTGCGCGAGTCCCTGTTTGCCCGGTCGCCGTGGCGGGAGCGTTTCGGCCAGCAGGTCGTGCGCGTGACCACCCACGTCGCCCGGCTGGTCGAGGAGGCCAGGGCCGATGGCCAGCTCGCGCCGGACACGGACGCCGTGCTCCTGTCCGTCGCCTTCTGTTCCTTCTACTACTTCGCGCTGATCGGCTGGGTCCAGGGGGGCATCGACGACCCGCTGGCCCTGTTCAAGAGGCTGCTGGCGCAGCACCTCGGAAAGGCACGCCCATGAAGATCGTCCTGCGGATCGTCGGCATCATCGCGATCCTGCTGGCCATCCCGGCCTTGATCCCGGGCGGCCGGCGCTACGACCCGGCCCCCTACTTCCTGGCGGTGAAGCAATCGGCGGCGCTGCCCGCCACGCGGGGCGATACGCCGCTGGCGGGGGACCTGATCATCCGGCGGGCGCGGATCGTCGACGTGAACGGCGTGCGCGGTCCGACCAGCATCCGCATCGAGGCGGGACGGATCACCGCCATCGGTGACGACATCGCCGCGGGCGCGAACGAGCTGGATGTCGGCGGCGCCACCGTCATGCCCGGTCTCATCGACGCACACGTGCACCTGTCGCTGACTCCGGGGGGCCTGCTCCGCAACGACGACGCCGCCACCACCCGGGCGTTGCGCTTGCACCACATGCGCGCCTATCTGGCCTGCGGCATCACCACCATCTTCGATCCGGCGGTCGAGAACGTCGTGATGGAGGACATCCGGCGCAGCCTGGCGGCGGGGCACGCCGGGCCCCGCTACCTCGCGGTCGGCACGCCCATGGCGACCCCGGGCGGCTACATGGTGGCGTTGTGGCCGCCGGGCATCCGGCGCCCGGACGAGGTCGGGCCGCAGCTGGACGCGAACATCCGGGCGGGCGCGGTGGGCGTGAAGATGTCGTTCGAGCGGGGCTACGCCGCGCCGGTCTGGCGCCTGCACCCGCCCGAGGTCGAGCGGGCCATCGTCGAGGAGGCGGGCAAGCGCAAGCTGCCGATCTACGTGCACGCCGAGCGGGCCGACATGGTCCGCCGGGCGCTGGCCGTGCACCCGCACGCCCTGGTGCACGGGCCCATCGACGGCACCAGGGAGCTGGCCGCCGAGATCGCCGCCGCCGGGATCCCGGTCGTCACCACCCAGGCGCTGTTCGATGCCGGGGCGGTGGTGCTCCACCGCGAGCAGCTGGAGGCGCCGCACGTCCGCCGGGTTGTGCCGCCCGTGGAGCTCGACAGCGCGCGCGATCAGCGGCAGCTGCGCGACTACGTCTTCGGCCTGCTGAGCGAGCTGATGCCGGTGGTGCGCGGTCGCTACCGCGACCTGCTCGCCTGGTGGGCCAGCACCGGTCCGGGCCTGCGGTCGATTGAGAAGGTGAACCGGGACATGGCGCGCTCGGCGGCGCAGTCGCTGCGATACCTGCAAGAGGCCGGCGTGCCGCTGGTGGTGGGTAGCGACTCGGGCAACTGGCCCCTGTTCCCGTATTACTTCCACGGCCCGACCACCTGGCGCGAGCTGCGCATGCTGGCCGACGCCGGTCTGACGCCGCAGCAGATCCTGCGCGCGGCGACGGTGAATGCGGCCCGCATGCTGGGCCTGGCCGACAGCGTCGGCACCGTGGAGGTCGGCACGGCCGCGGACCTGGTGGTCGTGCGCGAGGATCCGCTGGTCGACGTCGAGCGCTCGATGCGGTCGCTGCAATACACCATCCGCGCGGGCGTGGCCCGTACGCCGGATGCGTGGATGGCCAGCCGCTGACCGCGCCCGCCCGCTGCCGCTCTGACCCATGCCTGACGCGGGACTACCGACGGCGGGGTGAGGTCATGACCTGCCGCACGCCCGCCTTCCGCAAAACCCTCAACCGCACCCCCTGGTGCTCGTCTTTCCAGCGGCGCGGGCCATGCTAACCGAGGTCACGGCGGGGTCGGTGGCCGCGCCGGACCTGCCCCGGAAGGGAGGAGCTCACGATGCGCAGACTGGCTCTGGCGGCGACGCTGCTAACCCTGGCGGCCTGTGCCGCTTCCACGAACACGGCGAACACGGCCCGCGGGCCGTCCGCGGTGCCCAACGAGGCCACCGGCGCGCCCAGCCCGCGCGACCACGAGGTCCCGACCAGGGCGGTCGATCCGGCGACCGGGTTGCCGCTGGCCAAGGGAGATCCGGCCGTCTGCAAGGCGTCCTGGCAGCAGCTGAACACCGAGCTCGTCGCCGCCGCCAACGGGTGCGCCGCCGACGAGGACTGCGAGGAGTTCATGACCTGCAACGCCGTGACCAGACCCAACGCCGCTCGCCTGTGGAAGCTGCGCGACGAGGCGAAGGCCGCCTGCCGCGGTCTGCCCGGGTCGGACGCCGAGATCAGCTGCGTCTTCCGCCCCCCGCAGTGCCTTCAGGGCCGCTGCCAGCGCTGAGCGATCGCGAGCCTACTTCTTATAAAGGTGGATGTTCTTGTAGTGGCTGAAGCAGCCGTCCTTGGAGGTCTTGCAGAAGTAGACGCCATTCTTGAAGTAGAAGGCGCCCGAGCCGCGCTGCCCGGTGTAGGTCGCCTTGAGGCAGTTGTTGACGTAGATCTTCACCTGCATCGTGGCCGTGTCGAGTGATGCCTTGTAGTTGAACCAGCTGTCGACCAGGCCGCCCGGCACGCTGCTGCCCTCGACCACCGTCAGGCTGCCGTTGTTGACCATGTTGCCGTTCGGCATGATGCGAACGCCGATGGGCACCGCCGGATCGCTGGCGTGGATCTGCATGATGGCCGAGCCGACGGCGTTGCGCTCGATCAGCATGTCGGCGCTGTACATGCGCATGCCGCTTCCGAAGTTGTTGCCGGTCGCCTTGTCGGCCGTGCCTCCGTAACGCGCCTCCGTGCGCGGGTTGCGTCCCCCGGCGTCCGGGCTGTGGGGAAAATCGTTGGGGAACACCCAGAAGTTGTAGATGCCGCCGGTGATGCTGAAGCGCGTGTTGGTGGGCAGGTTGTACGGGTGCTGGACGTTGAACGAGTCCTGGTATTCGGTCCAGCCCGCGGTCGGGTCCTCCGGGCAGTCCATCTTCACGATGGGACCCACCGGTGGGCCGTAATAGATCGGGATCTGGCCCTCGTAGCTGGGGGT
>JBKPRZ010000239.1:0-4735 GCA_046734815.1 Myxococcota bacterium
CCGGAACACCGTCCGGTGCCGCCGCCGCCTTCCCCTCGATGTCCGCCACCATGTCGTCCAGGACCAGAAGCTCGCCCAGCGCGGCCGGGCAGCGGGCGCAGGAGGCGAGGTGCCGGGTGAAGGCCACCACCTCCGGGCCGGCGAGATCGCCGTCGACGAACCGGGGAAGCTGGGTGCAGCCGCTGTTCATGGCTCCTCCTCCCGCTTGCCCAGCTCGCGCTCGAGCAGGGCCCGCAGTTTCTGGCGCGCGCGGTTCAGGCGCGTTCCCACCGTGGCCACCGGGATGCCCAGCCGCCGGGACATGGTCTGGTAGCTCAGGCGTTCCACCGCGCGCAGCCGGTAGACCTCGCGCATGGCCGGGTCCAGCGACTCCACCGCCCGGCGCACCTGTTCCTGGCTCAGCTGCAACCAGACCGGCGTCTCCTCGGGCTCGGGTGGCGGCTGCTCCAGGTCCCCGTCCAGCGGCACCTCCCGGTTGCCCCGCCGGCACCGATCCACGAACAGGTTGGTCATGATGGTCAGCAGCCACGCGCGCATGCGGCTGCCCGGCCGGAACTGGCGCCAGCAGCGCAGCGCCTTCTCGACGGTGTCCTGCACCAGGTCGGCGGCGTCGGACGGGTTGCGCAGCAGCCGGCGCGCCGTGCGTGCGAGCGGCTCGGTGTTCTCCTCCACCAGGGCGCGGAACCCGGAATCCGGCGGATCGGGCGCCGCCGGCAGCTCCCTCGTCTTCAGATGATCGCTATCGGTCGTGCGTAAAACCGCATGATCGTTCTGCTCGGCCATGAGTTGGAAACGACACCGACGTTGGTGACCCCCTTTCTGTGAACGGCCGCGGGAACCGATCTTCCCGTCGGAGGCAGGGGCGGGGGAGGCGGCGGCTCAGCAGCCGTCGAAGGCGGTGCGCTGCCAGCGGTCGATCAAAAACGCCGCGAACTCGATCAGGTCCTGCGTGGGATCGCTCTCGGACAGCGGCTTCGAGGTGGGCACGAAGGTCAGGGGCTCGCCCGGACTGATCTCGCGCAGCCCCGTCGCCTCCAGGCGGTAGTAGTGGAAGCCGGGCGCGATGCGCGGGCGCAACGGCCCGCCGCCCGAGGGCATGCAGGTGGGCGGCTGCTCGACGAACACGATGAACTCGGCGCTGACCGCCTTGACCACGTCGCAGCCGGCGCCCTGGCAGCTCCAGTCCAGCCGGCGATCGCGGACGCTGTCGTCGAAGTAGATCATCTTGGCCACCGCGAAGCGCACGTGGTCGGTGGCGAAGATCAGGTCTACCCGCGCGCTGTTGCCCGGCAGCTCGACCCCGATGTTCCAGTCGTGCTCGCGCTCGGACCGTTCGAACTGCAGCGACTGCCCCAGCAGCGGCCCGATCTGGCTGAGGCTGTTGAGGCCGCTGGCGTAGTTCACGCGGGGCAGCCACTCCAGCGAGAAGGCCGGGTTGCTGGCGAACCGCTCGTCGCCCAGCACGTTGCCCCCCACGGTGGCGGCCGGCGGCCCGGCGTAATCGCTCGGAAGCATGGGGTCGCCACACCCGCAGCCCCAGAAGACCTGTAGGCCGAGAGCGATCACACGACCGGCGGGACCGAGCGGAAGCCTCACGCGGGAACCAAGATGTTACCACCGCGCAAAAGCCCCTCCAAGGGCCCTGATCCTCGCTTTCGATTGCGATTGGCCGCCTGCGTCGCCGGCCGGCGCGCGACGTCTTTACTTGCTGGCGTCCTCCAGGGCGGAAGCGGCCTTCTTGAAATCGAAGCGCGCCTTCATGTAATCGCCCACCGCGCTGAGGAATTCACCCATGTCCTCGACCTTCTTGCCCTTGCGGGCGCGGCGCGCGCAGCTGTCCCAGGCCTGCAGCTGTCGGGCGTCCTGCTCGAAGAACTTCTTCTGCGACAGCTTGTACGTCTTGCTGGGCGCGGCCTTGGTGTCGACGTGCTCGAGCAGCGGACCACAGTCCTTGCGCACGCGGTCCATGAAGGCAACCGGGTCCTTCTTGTAACAGGCGTTCGCCAGGAACTCGAGCATCGCCTGCGCGTCTTTCATCCCGGCCAGCCCCGGCACCGCACAGTGCATGAACTTCTCGAAGGCGATCGTCTCGGGCGTCGGCTTGACCTCCGAGTGCCAGGCGTTGCCGTACTCCTGGACCAGCTGGTCCAGGTCCTTGGTGGTGCCGCGGTTCTTGATCCGGTCGGCGTACAGCTCCAGCCCCTTCTGCAGCCCGGGCAAGCTGGCCTTGTACCCGTCCAGCGCCGGCTTCAGCTCTGCCGGTGCCTCGGCCATGCCGCCGAAGGCCTGCCGCGCGCGCTCGAGCTTGGGCACGCATTCGGTCTCCAGGTGCTCGGCGAAGGTCTTCTGCTGGGTGGCGTAGGCCGACTCGATCCGCTGCTGGATCTGGTTGGCGTTGGCGAACATGCCGATGTCCACCTCGCTGGCCATCACGCAGCTCCAGACCAGCCCCATCTCCTTCTTCTCCATCTCGACGAAGCGGCCGGCGTAGTCCAGCTTGCCCTGCAGGTCGGTCTTGCGGTGCGAGTCGGTGTTCCAGCGCCAGGCGAACACGCCCAGCGCGGCCAGGACCACCACCAGGAACAGGGTCCGCTTGCGCCGGCCGGAGGCGGCCCGTTCGTGGGCGAAGCGCAGGGCCTCGTCTTGGCCGCCGGGCGCCGGCGGGCCGCCGGTCAGCGAGGTCCCACATTTCGAGCAGGTCGGGAAGCTGGGCAGGTTTTCGTGCCCACACCTCGGACATCGGATCATCGGCACCTCCCGGGAGGGCGGAACTTTACCCCTTCTTGCCGGCCTGTTTCTGGAAAAGCGCCCACGAACGCAGGTATTCCAGGGCCACCTGCAGCTGGTGGTCGGGCAGCCGCTTGCGCACCACCGGGGCGGCCGACGCCTTCTCGTCGCGCAGGTGACGCTGGTAGTTCTTCTCGCGCAGGATCTCGTCGGGCGCGCTGTCGGCGGGGGCCAGGGCGTCGACCACCACGTCGGGGGTGATGCCGTGGTTCTGGATCGACCGGCCGCTGGGGGTGTAGTAGCGCGACACCGTCAGCTTCAACCCGCAGGGCCGCGGGCCGCAGCCGTCGATCTCCATGACCGTCTGCACCGATCCCTTGCCGAAGGTCTGGGTACCCATGATGAGCGCCCGCGCGTGGTCCTGCAGCGCCCCGGCCACGATCTCGGCGGCCGAGGCGGTGGCGCCGTCGACCAGCACCACCATCGGGAAGCCCGACCAGGTGCCGCGCGTGTGGGCCATCTGCCGGTCCATCTCCCGGCCGCCCTTGCCCACCGTCCGCACGATCATCCCCTCGCTGACGAAGCGGTCGGCCACCCGCACCCCCTGGTCCAGCAGCCCGCCGGGGTTGCGGCGCAGGTCCAGCACCAGGCCGCGCATGCCGCCGGTGGCGTCCAGCTTCTTCTTCACGTCCTCCAGCGCCTCCAGCAGCTTGGTGTCGGTGTTGGAGGAGAAGATGCGGATCTTGACGTAGCCGTAGCCCTCGTCGAGCACGCGCCCCTCGACCGAGCGCACCTCGAAGCGCTCACGCCGGATGCGGAAGTTCAGCTCCTTGCCCCGCCGTTCGATCACCAGGGTCACCTCGGTGCCGGCGGCGCCCTGGATGCGGGCCACCGCCTCCTCCCAGTCCAGGCTGGAGGCGTCGGCGCCGTCGATGCTGCGGATGGCGTCCCCCGGCTCGACGCCGGCGCGCCAGGCGGGCGACCCCTCGATGGGCGAGACCACCACCAGCCCCTTCTTGCGGCGTTCGAGGTCGATGCCGATGCCGGTGATCTCGGTGTCCCCCTCGGTCTCGCGCTTGAGGCGGTCGTATTCCTCGGGGTCCATGAAGCGCGAGTGGGGATCCAGCACGTCGGTCAGGCCGCGCGAGGCGCCGAACATCAGGTCGCTCTCGGAGACGTTCTCGACGTAGTTGCCCTCGATGTACGACAGCACCTTGGTGAAGACGCTGAGCTTCTTGTACGGATCGAAGCGGCCGGCCTGCAGGGGGCGGCTGGCCACCATCCCCCCCACGAAGCTGGCCACCGTGCACCCCGTGATCAGTAGAACGCGCAGAAGAACGCGACCGGTCCGGTCCCTGGGCCCCATAGGCATCCGGAAAGTATAAGACCTGGCGACGGCGTTTTGCCCAAGGTCATTGAGCCCTCAGGTGCGGCCGCCGTGCAGGAACGGGCGCGGGTCGATCGCGGTGCCGCGCTGCCACAACTCCAGGGTGAGCACCGGAGCGCCATCGAGGTCGCGGCCGACCACGCCCAGCCGCTCGCCTGCCTCCAGGCGGGCGCCCTCGGCCACCTCCACCTGGCGGAGGCCGGTCAGGATGATCACGGCGCCCGGGTCGTCGGCCAGCTCGATCACCGCCGCGAAACCTCCCTGTGGGAGAGCAGCCACCTTGTACACCTGGCCGGCGGCGGGGGCGCGCACCGGCTCGTTCAGCCGGCAGAGGATGCGCACGCCCTCTTGCCGCAGCAGGGTCGAGCTGGCCTCGTCCTGACGGATCCCCGGCGTGCCCACCACCGTCCCCCGCGCCGGCATCTGCAGCACCGGCACCGCTATGGGCGGCGTGGGCGCCTCGGCCGAACGGGTCTCCAGAGCGGCGCGGTCGCGGGTGGCCTGGGCCAGGTCGTCCCGCCAGACGGCGGCCTCGCGCGCCTCGCGCGCGAGCACCCACAGGGCGGCGTCCAGCGCGCGCGCGTGCCGGGCCCGGCTGGCGGGGTCGGCCAGGAACAGGGC
>JBKPRZ010000240.1:0-5651 GCA_046734815.1 Myxococcota bacterium
CGGCGGAGATGCACAAGCTGGTCACCGAGGCGTGGCGCATGGTGGTACCCAGAAGCGTCGCCGCCGCCCACCTCGCCCCCGGCCAGCGCCAACGTCGCGGCGCTCGACCGCCGCACCCGCGTCCGACCAGCCGCACGCACAACAGCGGACGGTAGGCGGACGGCCGGTCCCTGAGTGTGGCGGGATCGTTCACGAGCCCATCGGCCAGGGTCGTCTGGATGATCCCGACGGTGGGGGAAATTCATCTGTCGCAGGAGTCTCTGCCGGCAGGTCCGTCGTCCTGCTCCTGCCCGCGCGCGGGACGCAAGATGGGCGTGCGGGGCGGCAGACACCGAATGCAGGCGCCCCCGGCCAGGCCGCCATGCCATACTGCCGCGCTCGCCGGGCCATCTCCCATGCCTCAGCGGGGGTTGACCAGAACACCAGGAGGTCCCCGGATGGAAATGCGCGAGGGCGGGAGCAGAGACCCGGCTGACGGCGTCCCGACGAGCGAGGACGCGCCCGCCTCCCTGTGCCCGCCGTTTCCGGTCGTCGGGGTCGGCGCATCCGCTGGCGGCATGGAGGCCTTCATCGAGCTACTCCAGCAGATCCCCCGCGACAGTGGCACTGCGTTCGTCTTGATCCAGCACCTGAATCCGGCGCACACCAGCTATCTCAGCGAGGCAATCGCCCGGTCGACGAACTTCCCGGTGCACGAGATCCAGGACGGAATGCGGGTCGAACCGGATCACGTGTATGTGATCCCGCCGACCGCCGATGTCGGCATCCTCGACGGCGCCCTCACCTTGGTGCCCCGCCTGGTGGGAGAGCGGAAGCCCCATCTGCCCATAGACTTCTTCTTCCAGACGCTGGCCGAGGAATGTGGCAGCCGGGCCATCGGCGTCTTGCTCTCGGGAACCGGTGCCGATGGGTCCGGGGGCTTGCGCGCGATCAAGGCGCGCGAGGGTATCACCTTCGTGCAGACCCCCGCGTCCGCCAAGTTCAGCGGCATGCCAGAGGCTGCCATCAGCGCCGGGGTGGTCGACTTCACCCTCCCCATCCCCGCGCTCGCCCGGGAACTGCTGCGCATCGGCGGCCACCCGTACCTCCGCGGACCGCAGGCCCAGGTGGCCGGCAGTCCGACGGATGACATCGAGGTCAAGAAGGTCGTCGGCCTGCTGCGCGACGCGGTTGGCGTCGACTTCAGCGAATACAAGCTCAACAGCATCCGCAGACGCCTGGCCCGCCGGATGGCCCTGCGCCGGATCACGACGCTTCCGGAGTACGTGCAGCTGCTGCAGCAGGACCGGGCCGAGGGCCGGGCCCTGTTCGACGAGGCCCTCATCCATGTGACCAGTTTCTTCCGGGACGGCGAAGCGTTCGAGAAGCTGAAGGACCATGTGTTCCCGGAGGTCTTGCAGCGGAAGGGGCAGGGCGGCACCATTCGCATCTGGTCCGCGGGCTGCTCGACCGGCGAAGAGCCCTACTCGCTCCTCATCTCGCTGCTCGAGTTTCTCACGCGAGAGAACGCAGCCGACCTGCCCATCCAGCTGTTTGGCACCGACATCAGCGAAACAGCCATCGGGAAAGCCCGCCTGGGCGTCTATCCCGAAGCCGCCGCTCGAGACATCGATCCCGAGCGGCTGGCCAGGTTTTTCACCAGGGTCGAGGGAGGCGGCTACCGGATCAACAAGTCGGTTCGCGAACGGTGCGCGTTCGTGAAACACAATCTGGCGGTCGACCCGCCCTTCTCGAGGCTGGACCTCGTGTGCTGCCGCAACGCCCTCATCTACTTCGGTCAGGAGTTGCAGAAGCGGGTGCTGGCGAACTTCCACTTCGCCCTGAACGAGCCTGGCTTCCTGCTGCTCGGTCGCGCCGAGAACATCGCCGGCTCCGACCTGTTCCGGGCGATCGACGAGGAGAACAAGCTGTTCGCGAGGACATCGGTCAGGAGCACCCTGCTCCTGACCCCCACTCGCGACGTGCTTCCGCTCGCCTTCCACGGCGCCGAGTTGCACGCCCCACCTCCTCCCGATGTGGTCAGGCGAACCGAGAGCCTCCTGCTCGACCAGTACGCGCCTCCGGGCGTCGTGGTGAACGAGCGCATGGAGATCCTCTATTTCCGCGGCCGCACCGGCCCTTACCTGGAGCCGGCGCCCGGGCAGCCGCAGCACGACCTGCTGAAGATGGCCCGCAAGGGACTGGTGGCGGATATCCGGATCGCCTTTTCGCAGGCCATCAGAACGACGACCACCGCGCGGCGGTCAGGGGTGAGCTTCGAACGCGACGGCTCGAACCGGACCTGTGACGTGGTGGTGGTTCCCGTTGCCGCTCCGCCCGAGTCGCGAGAGCCGATCTTCGCCATCCTGTTCGAGGAGGGGCCAGAGCCGGCGGCCGCCGCTGGCGGCTCCGCACCCCGGGAACCCGCCACGGCGGCGGAGCAAGAGCGTACCGCCGGAATCGAAGACGAGCTCAAGGCCGCCAAGGATTTCCTCCAGACCGTCATCGAGGAGCATCATCGAGCCAACCAGGCGCTGCACACTGCCTACGAAGAGCTGCTGTCGACCAACGAAGAGCTGCAGAGTCTCAACGAAGAGCTCCAGACCGCCAAAGAGGAGCTCGTATCCACCAACGAGGAGCTCTCCACGCTGAACGAGGAGCTGCACGCGCGCAACGAAGACCTCAACGCCGTGAACAGCGACCTGGTCAACATTCTGGGCAGCGTCGATATTCCCATCGTGATCGTCGACGGAAGCCGGCGCATCCGCCGCTTCACGCCCCGGGCACGCCCCATCCTGAATCTGCTGCCCGCGGACGTCGGCCGGCCGATTGACGACATCCGATCGACGCTGCTCCTGGAGAACCTGGACAGCAAGATCGCCGAGGTCATCGACACCGTCACCCAGCAGGAGGAGGAGGTCCGGGATCGCGCCGGGCACTGGTACCGACTGCAGATCCGGCCCTACACGACGGTGGACAAGAGGGTCGATGGAGCGGTGCTGTCGGTCGTCGACATCGATGCGCTCAAGCGGGCACTGGGCGCCGCCGAGTGGGCGCGCGACTATGCGATGGCGACCGTCGACGCCGTTCAGACGCCCCTGATCATGCTCGACGAAAACCTCGAGCTCGTCTCGGCCAACGAGGCCTTCATGCGCTGCTACGGTTCACCCCTGGCACAGTCCCCTTCGCGCAGACTGCCAGAAATCATGAACGGCGCATGGAATATTCCTGTGCTCACGTCGGAGCTCGCGCGCGTGCGCGAGCGTGACGAACGCTTCCAGGGGCTCGAGGTGACATGCGACATCCCCGCCCTCGGCCCGCGTTTGCTGTCGCTGTCTGGCACGTCGGTCCCCACCCCCGGCAAGGGGCGTCTGTTCCTGCTGGGCGCGGAGGACATCACCCAGCGGAGACGCGCCGAGGCCGAACGCGATCAGCTTCTCCACGAGATGCAGGCGGCCCGGGCCAGTGCCGAGGAGGCGAACCGGACCAAGGACATCTTTCTGGCGACGCTGTCGCACGAGCTTCGCACGCCGCTGTCGACCCTGATGCTGCATGCCGAGTTGCTGCGCGCCGAGGTCCTGGACGAGGCGGAGCTGAAGAACACAGCGGCGGTGATCGATCGGGCAGCCAGGGCGCAGTCGCAGCTCATCGATGACCTGCTCGACGTCTCGCGCATCGCGACCGGCAAGCTGAGAATGGAGATGCAAGCCGTCAGCCTGGGGTCGGTGATGCAGTCTGCCCTCGAGACGGTCGGACCAGCGGCCGCAGCCAAGGACATCGCTGTGAACGTGCACATCGATGATGCTTTGCCGCCGGTCTCCGGCGATCCGGTGCGGCTGCAGCAGATGTTCTGGAATCTGCTGAGCAACGCCATCAAGTTCACGCCGGATCGGGGACGCGTGAGCGTGGTGGTCGATTCGGCGGATGGTCGAGCCCGAATTCGCGTGACCGACACGGGCATCGGTATCGCGCCCAGCTTCTTGCCCCACATCTTCAGCCGCTTCAGCCAGGAGGACGCGGAGCACACCCGCGTCCACGGCGGTCTCGGCCTGGGCCTCGCCATCGTACGTCACGTGGCGGAGGCGCACGGGGGTTCCGTCCGGGCCGAGAGCGCGGGCAAGTCACACGGCTCGACCTTCACGGTCCTGCTGCCGCTGGTGAGCACACAGGCTCTGGCCGCCAGCCGGCCGGACGTACCCGCAGCCGCCGGTCAGCCGCTGGCCAGGGGCATCGCGGGCGCCCGGATCCTCGTGGTGGAAAACGATGCGGGAACCCGCGACGCCCTGACGAGGATGCTGCGGTTGAGTGGGGCCGTGGTGTGGTCGGCCGAATCGGCTGCGACCGCCATGCAGGTATTCGAGGACCTCCGCCCGGAGCTGCTCGTGTGCGACATCGCGATGCCCGAGGAGGACGGCTACAGCCTGATCGCCCGGATCCGCGCGCTTGGTCCAGCGCGGGGAGGCGACGTGGCCGCGGTCGCCCTCACGGCGTTCGCCGGCGAGGAGGACCGCCGCCGGGCCTTCGCGGCCGGGTTCCAGCTGCACATGGCCAAGCCGGTCGCCGTCCAGCCGCTGGTGGCGGCGCTGGCCGGACTGTTGAAGCCGTCACCCCGGATCCCGGTGTGAAGGAGAACCATGAAACGAACACACCGCTTTCCGCCGAGTCGATGGAGGGCCCGGCGTGCGATCCTCGGGGCGGTCGCCGCCCTGGGATTGCTGGGCGCCGGATCGACGCTGCCCGCGGCCGCCGGCGAGGCGGCGCTCGCCCACGCGCAGCGACTCGATTTCGACCAGATGTGGCGGTTCGTCGATCGCCACTATCCGTTCTTCGACGAGAAGGCGACGGACTGGCGGCGCGTGCGCGCGATCTTCGGACCGCGGGCGGCGCAGGCCCACGGCCGCGAGGAGCTCTTGCACGTGCTCGAGGGCGCCCTGGACCAGCTCTACGATCCGCACTGCATGCTCAACACCAACAGCGCCGCCTCCTTCCGGCCCATCCCCCACGACCTGTTCGCCGAGCGGCGGGGCGACAGCGTGTTCGTCGCGGCCGTCCGGCGATCGTCGGTGGCGGAGCGGTCCGGGGTCCGGCGCGGGCAGCGGCTGCTGGCGATCGATGGCGTACCCATCCTGCAGGCGGCGGCAACGCGCGCGCCGGTGGCCGTCACCCGTGATGATCCGGCGGCCGCCCAGTGGGCGCTCCAGTCGATCCTGGCCGGCCGCCATGGGTTCGCCCGGAAGCTGGACGTGCAGGACGGCAGCGAGCGGCGCACGCTGGTGCTGCCCGCCGCTCCACCGGGCCCGCCGGAGCCAATCGTGTCATCGCGGCGCCTGCCCGGCGGGCTGGGCTATCTGCGCATCGCCAGCTTCGGCGACGACGCGGCCGTGGCCGAGGTGGATCGGGCCCTCGAGCAGCTTCGCGACGCGCGGGCGCTGCTGATCGACGTTCGCGACAACGGAGGTGGCGATACGGCGGTGGCCCGACCGATCATGGGGCGCTTCATCACGACGCGCCGGCCATATAGCTGGATGGCCCGCCGCCGGGGCGCCCGGCTGGGTCCGCGCTGGCGAGAGTACGTCGACCCGCGGGGTCCGTTCTCCTTCGACGCTCCCGTCGTCGTGCTGGTCGATCGCTTCTCGGTCAGCATGGCCGAGGGCTTCGCCATGGGTCTGCAG
>JBKPRZ010000241.1:0-1746 GCA_046734815.1 Myxococcota bacterium
CAGCCCCGCCGACGCGGCAAGCGCCGCCGACCCGGCCCCGACGCCCGCCGATGCCTCGCGCGGACCGGATCCCTCGCCACCAGCGGCGGATCCCACCAGGGTCGATGCTGGCGTCGACGCACCGGCGGCGCTCCCCTGCAACGGCCACCCCACGCTGTGCGACCGCCGGTTCGACCAGGTGGTCTTCCCGGCCGCGCACAATGCCATGTCGAACGCCGACGATCGCTGGTTCATCCCCGACCAGACCCATAACATGCGCCGCCAGCTGAGCGACGGCATCCGCGCGCTGCTGATCGACACGTACCTGTTCAACGGGGGCGGTTTTCTGTGCCACACCAGTTGCGCCTTCGGCAACCGGCCGCTGGTCGACGGCCTGAAGGACGTGGCCGACTTCCTGCGGGACAACCCCCGCGAGGTCCTGGCCCTGCTGATCGAGGATTACCTCTCGGCGGCCGACACCGAGAAGGCGTTCGCCGACAGCGGGCTGCAGCCTTTCCTGTACACCCATCCGGCGGGCCAGCCCTGGCCCACCCTGGCCGACATGATCGCCCGCGGCCAGCGCCTGCTGGTGCTGGCCCAGAACGGTCACCCGCCACCGCCCTGGTACCACGCCATGTGGGACCTGGTCTGGGACACGCCCTACGCCTTCAAGAACGAGGGCGAGTTCTCGTGCCGCGAGAACCGGGGCAAGCGCAGCAACGATCTCTTCCTGCTGAACCACTGGCTGGAAAACCCGGTCCCCGATCCCCGGCTGAGCGCGGTGGCCAACACGAAGGACCTGCTGCTGTCGCGCGCGCGGCAGTGCCAGCAGGAGAGCGGCAAGCTCCCCAACTTCGTGGCGGTCAGCCACTACTCGATCGGGGCGCTGTTCGAGGTGGTGCGGGTGCTCAACGGGCTGGACCCGGCGCCCTGACCGGGGTCAGGCGATCTCCTCGAAGAAGCCGAGGGTCCGGTTCTTGCGGACGTTGTCCCACGGGAAGCAGCGTCCGTTCATGGCCACGTAGGTGCCGGCGGGCAGTGCCTGCGCGAAGGCCAGCGCGCTGCCCAGGTTGAACAGACCGTCCGAGCTGCCGAAGGTGTAGGGCACCATCGCGCCGGTCAGCACGATGGTCTTGTTCAGCGCGGCCTGGCCCAGCAGGCGGGCGGTCAGCTCCAGGGTGTCGGTGCCGTGGGTGATGACGATGCGGTCGGCGCTGGTGCGCCGGCAGGCCTCCAGCACCTGCTGGCGGTGGGTGTCCGTCATGTCCAGGCTGTCGATGAGCATCAAGGTCTCGACCTCCACCTTCAGGCTGCAGCGGCCCAGGGTCAGCATCTCGGGCACGTGCGTCTCGGCGAAGAACAGCTTGCCGCCGATCTCGTCGTATTCCTTGTCGAAGGTGCCGCCGGTGACGAAGATCCGGACCTCCATCGGCCCATCATAGCCGCCGCCGCCCGGCGCAAATGGCGACTTTCTTGCCAGATCCGCCCGCTGGTGTTTCATGGACGAGGCGGGGGCCTGCGAGGTCGGACCGATGAGCAACAGCACCCTGACGGACAGCAACGTGGCGGAAAAGACCATGGCGGACGCGAAGACCGCGCCTCTGCCCGTGATCCTCACGCCCCCCGCCGGGCCCGAGGCACCCACCGTGGCCCTCGCCGCGGCCCAACCCGCCGACGGGGCCGCCGATGCCGCCGAAAAGGCGCCCGCCGCCGAGGCTGCGGACGCTGACGAGCCCCACGCCGCCGCCGCGGCTACCGACGCTGCCG
>JBKPRZ010000242.1:0-3989 GCA_046734815.1 Myxococcota bacterium
CCCGCCCCCTTGCCCGCGACGCCCAGCCGCTGCAGCGCCAGCACCGAGCCGGCGCCCAGCAGCGCCACCAGCAGCGCCCCGGCGTACGAGATCCGCCGCCGCCACCAGGCGCGCGCCGCCGGCGCCACCGCGTCGGCGTCCACCAGCCCCGACACCGGCAGCGGCGCCAGCACCGGACCACGTTCCAGCTGCGGCGGCGGTCGCGGATCCGACCCCCCGCCGCTGCCCAGGCCGCTGTCCTCCTCTTGCTCCGACACCGCCGTCGCAGCAGCGGCCCCCTCGATCCACGGCTCCGGCTTCGGGCCGAAGGTGACGGTCAGCCACTCGCCCAGCGCCGCGCTCGAGGTGACCAGGCCCCGCCCGCGCGCCACCTCCTCCAGCGCCACCTGCACCTCGCGCGCCGTCGCGTACCGCTGCTGGCGATCGCGCGCCAGCGCCTTGAGCAGGATCGCCTCCAGCTCGGGCGGGTAGTCCTTCATCCGCGACGAGGGTGCAGGCACGCGCGCCTCGGTCACCAGGCGCATGGTCCCCGCGTCCGAGTCCGACCGGAACAGACGCGACTGCGTGGTCAGCTCGAACAGCAACACGCCCAGCGCGAACACGTCGCTGCGGCGGTCGACCGGCTCGTTGTTGCACTGCTCGGGCGACATGTAGGAGAGCTTCCCCTTCAGCATCCCCGTGCGCGTGATCTCCGCCTGCGCCGTCACCTTGGCCACCCCGAAGTCGACCAGCTTCACCCCGCCGTCGTAGGTCACCACCACGTTGGACGGCGAGACGTCGCGGTGGACGATGCCCAGCGGCTTGCCGTCGTTGCCCCGCTTCTCGTGGGCCGCGTGCAGCCCGGCCGCCACCCCCGCGCCGATGGTCAGCGCGTGCGCCAGCGGCAGGCGCGTCCCGGTACCCACCAGGTGGCGCAGCACCTTGCCCAGGTCCTCGCCGTGCAGGTACTCCATCGTGAAGAAGTACGCGCCGCCGTCGGTGGTCCCGATGTCGTGCACGCTGGCGATGTTCGCGTGGTCCAGGGTGGCGGTGACCCGCGCCTCGTTCACGAACAGCTTCACGAACGCCTCGCTGGCCGCGTACTGGGGCAAGATGCGCTTGAGCACGACGTACTTCGAGAACCCCTGCAGCCCGCGCGCCTGCGCCAGGTAGATCTCCGCCATGCCGCCGGTAGCCAGGCGGCGCACGACTCGGTACTTGCCGAGCTCTTGCCCGGGCGCGAGCGGATCCATCCGACGTGCCGGAGCCCCCGTGGCGGGCGACTCCGTCTGTCACATCGACGGACCGCGCGGCGGACTACACTTGCCGGCCCACGCGTCGCAGCAGGCCAGCCGCGGCGCTCACTTGCCCTTCTTCAGCGGGGCAATTACCAGCTTGCGGAACTCGACCTCGGTGCCCTCGGCCTGCAGCGCGATGTGACCGCCGCTGGCGGTGGCGTTGGTGCCCTCGTTGACCAGGGCGCCGTTGACCCACACCTTCAGCCCGTTGCCGCGCGCCTCGATCACCATGTCGTTCCACTCGCCCAGCGGCTTCTCCGATCCGTCGGTCAGGTTCAGGATGCGGCGGGCGTCCTTCTCGGTGCCGCCCCACTTCTGCCCCTCCTTGCGCGGGCGCCGCTTCTCCATGTCGGGCACCTGGATGTCCTCCTGGATGACCCAGAAGTCCCCGGCGTCCCCGCTCTGCATCTGCACCTCGATCGACTGCGGGAACATCTTGTACAGCGCGCGCGGCTTCGACGCGTGCACCAGCACCCCACAGTTGCCGCCCTTGCCGGGAAAGCGGTACTGCACCTCCAGGCGGTAGTCGCGGTAGGCGGCCTCGGTGACCAGGTGGCCCTTCGGGTTACCCAGGCTCACCAGCTTTCCGTCGCGCACCACGAAGCTGTCGGGCGCCTTTGGATCTTCGTCCCTGGCTGGCACGTCGGCCTTCCAGCCGGACAGGTCCTTGCCATTGAACAGCGAGGCCTCCTTGGCCGGCGGCTGAGCAGTCGGGTCCGCCGCCGCCGCGGGTGACGAGGCGAGGGTGAAGAGCGCGAGGGCCAGCAACATGGGCGAGCGCATGGCAGGAAACATACACCGGCTCGGTTCCGGGCCGCCTGCGCTCGTCCGGTCCCGGGCGTGCGCGTGTCAACGATCGGTTGACGACGAGGACCGGCACCCCCGGGGTGTGCTTGACCTGCCCGCGCGCCGGGGGCAATGTCCGGTCACCGTGACGGCCACCGCGGACGGGCAGCGCGCATGAACGCCGGGGTCCTGGTCCTGCTGTCCCTGCTGGCGCAGGCGCCGCCGCCCTCGCCGTTGCCGGACCTGCTGGCCAGGGAGCCCGCCGCCGGCGGCGTGGTCTGGCGCCAGGATGTCCCCGAGCTGCGTCTCGCTTCGGCCACCGCATCGAACGGCGCGCGCGTACACGCGATGACGATGAAAGGCGGCTCGGAGGCCTTCGCCACCGTGGTCCTGCCCGGCAGCGAGCTGCGCGAGACCGACGCCAACCGCGGCATCAGCGCCGCCGCCGCGGTCGCCCTGGCCGAGCCCAGCAGCGCGCGCGTCCCGCCGGCCACCCTGCAGGCGTACCTCGCGGGCAAGACCATCGCGCTGACCGGGCAGGCCGAGCCCGACGCCCTGGTGCTGCGCCTGCGGACCGCGCCCACCGACTTCGAGCCGGCGCTGCGCCTGGCCCACCTGGTGCTGACCGAGGGCCGCCTCGACCCGGAACGCTTCCGCCGCTGGCAGACCGAGGCCGCCGCCCGCGCGCGCGCCGACCAGAACGATCCCGCCCGCCGCCTGGAACAGTCGACCCTCGCCGCGCTGATGAAGGAGGATCCGCGCCTGCGGCCGCCCAGCCCCGAGGCCATCGCCCGCCTGACCGCGCCCGCGGCCGCTGCCTGGCTGGACGCGCACCTGCGCGACGGTCCGCTGGAGGTGACCCTTGTCGCCGACGTGCCGACCGACGATCTGCTGGCGCTGGGGCTCAAATATTTCGGATCCCTCCCGCGCCGCCGCCTGAAGGATTCAGCGCTGGTCGGACGGCAGCCGGTCGCGGGCACCGGCCGCGTCCAGGTCCCGATCGAGGTGCGCGGGATCAGCGCCGCCCAGGTCCGGGTGGCCTGGCGGATCCCCGCGGACGTCGATTTCGGCGGCATCCGGGCGCTGGCTGTGGCTGCGCGCGTCCTGGGCCGCCGCCTGATGACGGATCTGCACGACAAGCGCCACCTGGTCGCCAGTGCCAGCGATGTCGAAACGGCGGTGGTGGCCGCGCCCGCCCGGCGTGCCGAGCGCTGGATCGGCGTGACGGTCCGGTCCGACCCGGCGCACGCCGACGAGGCCGCCACCGCCGCCCGCACCGCCGTCGAGCAGCTGGCGCGATCCGGCCCCACGGCGGTCGAACTCGCGGCTGCGCAGAAGCAGCTGCAGATCGAGACTCGGCAGGCCTACGCGACGGGCCGTCACTGGGCCGAGCGGCTGGCGGGCTTCGACTACCGCGCCGCCCAGCGCAGCGAACCGGGCCCGAGCGTCGACGAGCGCGCCGATCTGGCCCGGGCGGCCCGCGGGGCCGAGCGCTTCAGCCGTCAGCAGGTGCTGGACCTCCTGCGTCGGTGCGTGGTGGACGACGGTCGTCTACAGATCGTGGTCTCCGGAACGCACTGAAACGGACGGCGGCAGCCACTAACTACAGTGGACATGGCACGACCGCAGCTTGCTCCGCCACGGCGTGGCCGCCTCCGACGCCGCGGACCGGGATCCACATGCCGCCGCGGACTCGCGGACGAGCTGCGCGCCCTGGCCACCCGCCCGTCCAAAGAATCGCTCAGGTCTGATGACAAGATCGCCATGAGCCACCAATAGGAGTGCAGGATGGCTACTTCGGGTAACGCTACGCATTTTTCCCACCGTCTGCTGGCACTCGCGCTGCTGATCGCCTCGGCGGCCTGCAGCCCCAACACGCCTCCTTCCCCGCCCGGCGCGGGCGGCGCTGGCGGGGCGGGCGGCAGT
>JBKPRZ010000243.1:0-6499 GCA_046734815.1 Myxococcota bacterium
CCGGGCGACGAACCGGGTGGTGCCGGTCTGCAGCCACGAAAAGGCGATGAGCTGCCCCATCAAAGCGACGCTGACCACCACCGCGTAGCTCCCGTATTCGGCCGGCGACAGCAGCCGGGTGAAGACGTAGATGGTGGCGAAGGAGGCCAGCGCGGGGACGACCGTCGCGGGCGCATATCCAAGGACGTGGCGGTGGAGCACGACGGTGTGGGTGCCGAAAGCTACCTCAGAGGCTCGGGCGGCGTTCCCCGTAATCACAAGCCCCGGGAACCATTGTCGCATTTTGGGGCCAGCGCCCGCTTACCGGTCCGCACGATCCCGGTTCCGGCGGGCCGCAGGCCCGCATCTGCTTGTTACGCGCTTTACCGTAAGCGGGCATCCCGAGCAGCTTCGCTAGCCCGCCCGGATCGGTGGGCGCGTTCGTGGCCGGCCGGGTTCGCTGATCGCGCTCAGCGCTCGGTGTCTCGTTGCAGGGTCACGGTCCGGACCGCGCCCGTGGCGCCCGATCGTACGGTCGCCGTCACGGATGTGCCGGGCGCGCCCTCGAGAAGCGCTTGAACCCCCTGCGGGCCCCAGCCCGAGACGTCACGGCCGGCGACCACGCTGAACACGTCGCCGGGGTGGATCCCGGCGCGGGCGGCGGCAGTGCCCTCCGCCACCGTGTCCACCAGGGTGCCTTCGGGCCAGGTCCAGAGCGTCGCGCCGACTCCAGCGGGCGAGCCGTCCTCGAGCGGGCGCGCGAAGACCCTGATGGTGCCGGCGTCGACAGCGTCTCCGTCGAGGGGCGTGCGGATCATCTTGGCCTCCGAAGGCGAGCGCGAGGGGTCGACGTCGACGGCGATCATGACCGGCACACCGCGCGGTACCGGCGCGAGCCGGAAGCGACCATCACTGGCCGTGGTGAAGCTCCGGCGCGCAACGAAGCTGTGTGTTGACACCTCCGCTCCGACCAGGGGAGCGCCGGTGAGCGCGTCCACCGCGCGGCCGGCGATGACGATGCCGGCACCGACGCGCAACTCGAGCCCGCGCCGCTCCTCCCCGGCAGCGACCGACACCGGCGGCAGCGATCCGGTGGCGCCATCGGCGGTCTCCGCCCGCAGGTCGTACACACCGCCCGGTAGCCCCCCGATCGCGAAGGTGCCGCTGGCGTCATGGATCTGCAGGAGGCGGTCGGCCACCTGATCGTAGAGCTCGAGCTGGTCGCCGCCCAGGGGCGAGCCGGGGCGGCTCGGCTCCTGGTGGGGCTTGACCAGCAGGCTGTAGTGCGCGGCCGGCCGCCCGCGCGAGTCGATCACCACGCCGGCCAGGGACACAGCCCGCGCCAATCTCAGCTGCAGGCCCCGGGTGCCGGCCACCACGGCGGTCAGCTTCGCGTCCGGGTATCCGGGGTAGCGTGCCAGCACACGGTAGGTCTCGGTGTCGAGATTGCCGAGGACGAAGGTGCCGTCCGCTGCCGAGACGGTGTGTTCCTCGTCGCCTCCGGCTCCGATGGAGATCTGCGCCTGGCCGGTCCCCATCACCAGCTTGGCGCTGACGACCGCGCCCTCCAGCGGTCGGTCATCGGGGCCGCGCACCACCCCGCTGATGGCCCGTGTCTCCCGGCTGACCACCAGGTCGATCCCCGTGCGGTGCTCGCCCGCGCGCAGCTCCACCCGGCGGCCGCTGTGATCGACGGAACTTTCGCGGAGCAACCAGCGCTCCCGGTTCGCGGCCGTGAGCTCGAGACTCTTGCCGCCCTGGAAGAACCCCAGCCAGTAGCGCCCGTCCTCCCCGCTGAAGGTGGAGGGCCCGCCGTTCCGGACCGCGACGGACGCACCCGGGGCCGGGGTCCCATCGGCAAAGCGCACCGTGCCCGACAGGGAGCTTCCCGGTTCGATGGAGATGGTGACGTGGTGGGTGCGGCCGTCCTGGGGGACGGTGGCGCTTCCCACCCCGTGCTCGCGGTGCATGGCCTCGACGAACACGTCCTCGCTGCCAGCAATCTCGTCGATCCGGAAGCGGCCATCCGCGGCCGAGCGCGTGTCGCGCCTCTCTCCGGCGAGCTCATTGGGCAGCGTCAGCTTCGTTGTCCGGGCCGTGATCGCCGCCCCGGCCACGGGCGCGCCGGACGCCGCCAGCACCCGCCCCTCGATCGCTACCGCCGGCTGCATGATCAGATCCAGGGCCGGCTGCGGGCGCCCCAGCGCCACCTCGACCTGCACCGGCCGAGCGCCGTATCCGCGCATCGCCGGCTGCAGGATCACCAGACCGGGCAGCAGCCCCTCCAGTCGAAAGCTCCCGTCGGCCGCGGAGCGGGCCCAGACGCGCCCCTCATCAACCCGGATGGAGGCGCCGGCGAGCGGCCGCCCGGCCTGGTCGCGCACGCGTCCCTCCAGCGCCGCGCCCGGCTGGATGGTGAGGCGCACGTCTCCGATGAAGCCGGCCGTCGGGAGAATGAAGGCGCGGCCGGAGGCGCCGGCGAGCGGGCCCTTGCGCGCCCGCAGCGCGTATTCGCCCGGCTCCAGATCGTCCAGCTCGAAGATGCCCGCGTCGTTGGCGATCGCGAACGCGCCTTCACCGAAGCCGAAACGGGATGCGCTTGCAGTCACCTCGGCTTGCGCCACCGGCGTGCCAGTTTGCGCCTCGATCACGACACCGCGCAGCCGGCCAGCCGGGGTGAGGTGAAAGTCCCGACGGTACTGGGCGTTCTCGCCGCGCGGGTCGATGGCATCCTGGGCGCGGGCGTAGCCACGCGCATCGACGACGATGTCGAGCGCGCCCGGAGGCACCTGGAGGAGGTAGCGCCCCTCCTGGTCGGCCAGCGTCTGGAAGATCGGAGACGGCCCCGCGGAACCATGACGGGGTCGCACGCGGACGCTGGCTCCAGGGATGACACCGCCACCGCGGTCCTCGATCACCCCGGTCAAGGCTGCGCGACCGGGTTCCAGCCTGAGCACGAGGCCGGTGCGTGTCTCCCCCGCGTCCACCTTCACCGCGCTCGCGCTGGCGGGGGCGAACCCGCGGGCCGTCGCGCTCAGACCGTAGCTGCCGGGGGGCAGCCCGGTCAGGCTGAAACCGCCGTCCGCTCCTGCGTTCACCGCCGCAACCGCCGCAGGAGGGGGGCCGTCCGACTCCGGGGATTCGTCGAACACGGCCACGAACGCGCCGGCCAGCGGACGACCATCGGGATCGAGGACCAGGCCCTGGAGCCCTCCCGCCGGCGTCCCCGGTGCGCTGGTCGGCCCGGGCAGTCCCAGCGGGCCGCCGCTGGCCAGAAGGGAGAGGGCCCGCGACGAGGCGGTCGCGATCGACGGAGCGTGCGATCGTCGCGCCGCCAGCGTGAACGCCAGTGGCACCAGCGCCCCCAGCAGCACCAGCGTCGCCAGCCCAGCGAGGACGGGCGTCTTGGAGGCGCTGGCGGCCAGGGCCGGGCCTGCCGCGGGCGTGAGGGCGGCACCCCCGGGCGGCAGGCCGAATGCCGCGACCAGACCCGCGCGCCAGGCCTGGCGATCGCCGCCCGCCCGGCGGTCGAGCTGGCTCCGGAGCTGGTCCAGCCCCTCCTTCAGCCGCCAGCGCACCGTGCCCGCGGGGATCTTCTGCCGGCGGGCGATGTCCGCCGCCGACAGCCCCTGGATGTAGCGCAAGAGGACCGTTTCGCGGACGGGCTCGGACAGCGCCAGCACGAGGTCGGTGAGCACCCGTTGCGCCTCGACGCGCGCCACCAGCGACTCCGGCGAAGGCTCGGGCGCCTCGGCCGACGGCGCCACCACCTGCTCGCGGCGGATCCGCCGTCCCCGTCCACGCGCCCACATGATGACCAGGTTCCGCAGGACCTGGCCCAGCCAGGGTCGCAGCGGGCGATCCTGCGACGGCGGGTGTAGAAGCACCGCCATCCAGGTCTCCTGCGCGAGATCCTCGGCCAGAGCGGGGTCTCGCACCAGCCTCACCGCCAGCCTACGGACCCAGTCGGCGTGGGCGAGCAACAGCTCGGGCGAGATGGGCGAGGCCTCCCGGGCGTCCATGTGCGTGCCCGGCATCATGCCGCCCGCGCCGGAACTGTTGGCGACATTCCGACGTGCGCCCGGCAGCCCGCGATCACCGCCGCTGGTAAGGGGACAGGCATCATAGGAAGGTGGCGTCCCGGTGCACGGCGGCGATCGAAGCGATTCTCGCGGATGTAACGCAGGATCGTGGGGCTCGGCGGATCCACCCGTGTGGGCGCAGGGTTGTTTGGCATCGAAGGCAGCTGCGGCGACACGAATGGCCGTCGCGGGCCGAAGAGCCGGCAGCTCTCGAGGCCCCCGCGGCGTGCGGCGGCTGCGAGGAGCTCCGTGGGCGGCAGGGTTCGGGGACCGAGGAGCTCGAAAAATGGCGATCCCCCCGGTTCGTGGCAACGCTCGTGTTGCGAACAACAAGCCCCACGAAAAAGGAGGATCGCCGGACGCAGAGCGGGTGGCCATACGAAATCCTGGCGCCATACGCGCAACAGATGGTGGTGATCAATGTGACCGACAGCCGCGGGCAGAAGAGCGACCAGCGGGACGCCTTCGGCCTGGCCGAGGGGGTGCCGGTGTCACCGTGTTCCAGGCGCGCAACGACTACGGCCACGGCTGCCCCTGGACCTGCTCGTACGCCCGCCGGACGTCTCCTACGATCTGTCGCAGTACCAGGACGGGATCGACTGCGTGGAGAGCTCGGTCTGGATCGCCAACCCCCAGTTCCACCCCCTGCACCACCCCAACGACGAGGAGCGCATTTCGCCCGCGCCGTGGAGAAGGTGTTCACGCAGCTGGACCGCCTGCCGATCTGAGACCGGGGGCGAGGGCCTGCCTGTCTGCCCAAGGTGTGGGGGGAGCCTGTGACTACTTGGCCGACCGGGAACGGTACGGTCGGAACGACGCTGCCCCCCGGCGCGAACGGAAATCGTCGAGCTCGACTTTGGAGTAGGCGTCGGGCGAATCGGCGGGTAGATGTTCTTGAATGAAGGACTCGATTGTCGCCCGCGGGCTGGCGGCAGCTCCATCGCCTTGCACGCGGTCGTTCGCCAGCCAGAGCTCAAAGAGGATCCGGCGCTTCTCCCGCGGCGTACGACGAGTATCTTTCCACAACTCCTCTAGCTGCGAGCTCAGCGCTGTCGCCGCCCGCCGTTCATCTTGTTCACGCGACACGGTCGCCAACCGCACGCGCAGCTCGAAGGTCGCCGCCAGGAATTGTGCCTTTTCCGCCGCGAGGGGATCTTTCCCTAACACGCGAACGTATTCGTCAGTCAAATCGAAAGCGGTGTGAGACACGATGTTCAGAGGCTGGTCGTCGCAGCCGTGTTCCCGTTCGCTTCCGTAGCGAACGGCGGCCTCACACGTGCAGATGTTGGTGCCGTCAGGCAAGAAACAGGAATCGGGATTCGCGAGACGACGGTACGGTGATAAGGCTGCGCTAGGCCCGTTCCCCGCCAGATTCACACGAGGTAGCCGCGGGGCCGGCCTCAAGAGCGTGAACGCCGACTGACGGGCCAGCTGGTCGCCCAGCCGCTGCTGGATTCGCGACAGGTCGCGGGTTTGCACGTACGGGTTTCCCGGAACTGGTGGCAGGACGTGCAAGCTCGACCGTGTCCGATGCTCGCTGAATTCAACCGTCCCATCGGACCGCACGACGGCTGAAAACTTCGTACCCTCGTAAAGGTATCCTCCGTCGGGCTGGCTCCGCAATTGGAACGAACGCTCGGCATTTGCCGTACCCGGTCTTCCCGGAGCCAACGGAATCAGCGGCGACGGCCGCGACCACGCCTCCGAACCCCGGAGAGCGGCAAAGAAGAACACCAAACAGCCCAACCATATCTCAGTCGCTCTCGCCATTGTCACTGCCCTTGATGCCGTACTTCTGAATGAGGTGGCAAAGCGTACGATACGGCACACCGGCCAGCCTGGCGGCGTCGCGCCGATTCGTACCACTTCGTAGAAGTGTACGCAGATATGTCTCGCGGAACGAAGTCTCAGCGGAATGCAGAGGAACGAGCCGACCGGGGACGACTCCCATGTGATCGGCGTCCCGGGCCAGCGCAAGATGATCAGCGAAATCGGGAAAATCCCTCAACAACTCCTCCAGCCTCCTGCGCGCCCGAACCAGCGAGCAGAACGCCGGCAACGTCGTGAGCAGCCAGCGCATCAGCTTGTCGATGGGAATGAGACGTCTCACTCCGGCCATCCTCAGGGCCTGTACGACGGGATCGCTCCAATCGCGAAAGTAGAACAGTATTTCTGGGCGACCAATCTTGTCCTCGATCCCGAAGCCGTGGGCCAGCGAGGTGACTTCTCCGCCATGGATCCCAATCAAGAGCAAGTCCGCCTGCACCAATTCGGCATTCAAGGCCCCTGATTCTCCCACGGACTGGCCGTTCATGACCCGGACCCGCGATCCGCTCAGGCTCTCGATGATTTCCCGCGCACTGGCCGGGACGCTGTCGACCAATACGAGAAGCGGATCGGAAACCGCTGCATGCCCGCCGTTCGATTCTGAACAGGAA
>JBKPRZ010000244.1:0-8638 GCA_046734815.1 Myxococcota bacterium
CGGCCGTGCCGCCATCCGTCCCTCCGCTGGTACCCCCGTCGCCGGGCACGCCCCCGTCGCCGGGCACGCCCCCGTCGGTGTTTCCGCCGGCCGGCCCGTCGGCGCCGCCGTCGCCGCCCCCTGCCGATCCGCCGTCGAGGCCGGGCGGAGGGCCGTCGCTGGCGAGGGCGACAACGAAACCCCCGAACCAGAAGCTGTCCGCCGTCGCGCCCGCGACCAGACGCAAGCTGGTGTCCCCGGGCGACAGGAGCGCGCCGAGGTCGATCTCGTCCAGGTCGAAACCGCCGCCCGTCCCGGGCAGTCCGGTCAGCGCCGGGGACTGCCCGGGCACGCCGGCACTGGCGCGGGTGCGTGACTCGTTCCAGAAGTTGTCGACGGGGTTGCCGGCGTTGGTCACCGCCGTCCCGTTGATCCGCAACGAGTCCCCGGTCTGGGTGGCGTCGGTCTCGAACGCCCAGGCCGCCAGCGATCCCTGCGGGGACCCCGCCGGCGCGGTGAACCCGTCCACCACCGCCGTGACGTCGACGTTCTGGCCGACGGCGTCCAGGCCGTCGTACACGGCGATGTGCTGGGTGGGCCCGGCTGGCAGCGAGTAGATGACCACCAGGTGCCAGGCGGAAAAGGCGTTCTCGCTCAGCACGCCGTTGAGGGCGATCGAGTCCACGTCGGTGACCCGGTAGACCCCTTCGCCGTTGGCCTGCACCAGCGCGGTCACATCGGCCGAGGACTGGTACGCCACGTAGATCACGCCGGCGACCGGACCGCTGGTCAGCACCACGTTCGAGGCGTTGGCCTCCGCCCGAACCGTCGCCGAGAACCCGGCGTCGCGGTCGAAGGTGACCTCCTGGTCGGGCAGGTCGTTGGCCCGCAGAGCCCCCCAGTACAGCCGGGCGTAACTGACCGTCGCTCCCGCGGGCAACGTCAGGGTGGCCGACGTCCGCGCGCTGGTCGCGGCCGTGGTCGCGGAGGCCAGGTCGTCGCGCCAGTAGAGATCCGGCGCCGGATCGCTGTCGGCGATGCCGGTGCACATGACCGTGCTGCCGGCGGGCGGCGCGTTGCCCGCCCCGCAGTCGTAGCCCAGGGTCTGGCCGATCACCACGTAGCCGCCGGGCGTGTCCACCTGGTGGCGCAGGTTGGGCGCGGCCCGGAGCACAGCCGGGCAGGAGACCACGACTGCGGTCAGGGCGGCGAGGTACCGGGCCCGGCTCACGGCGGACCTCCGCCGGGCACGATGTGGAATTCCACCCGCCGGTTCCGCTCGCGCCCCTCCTCGGTCTTGTTGTCCGCCACCGGCCGTGTCTTGCCGTACCCGGTCGCTTCCAGCCGGTCCCCGGCGATGCCCGAGTCCATCAACCAGGTGCGCACCGCCTCGGCCCGCTGCTGCGACAGGCGGAGGTTGAACGCCGGGCCGCCCAGGGCGTCGGTGTGGCCCTCGATCGAGACCCGCTGGATCTCGGCGTGCTCCTTCAGGACCTGGGCGATCTGGGCGAGCAGCTCGGACGAGTCCGGCATGATGCGCGCCTTGTTGAACTCGAAGTGGATCTGCTTGAGGATCACGATCTCCCGCTCCGTCACGCGCACCAGGGTCGGGCAGCCGTTCTTCTTCGGGTCCGGGTCGCGGGGGCCGCGTTCGCGCGGGCAGGCGTCGTCGGCGTCGACGATCCCGTCGCCATCCCGGTCGGGCGGGCAGCCGTTCTTGCGCGGATCGGGATCGCGCACGCCGGGCGCCAGCGGGCAGGCGTCGTCGGCGTCGACGATGCCGTCCTCGTCCCGGTCCAGCGGACAGCCGTTCTTGCGAGGGTCCTTCTGCCGCACGCCGGACACCAGCGGGCAGGCGTCGTCGGCGTCGACGATCCCGTCGCCGTCCCGATCGGTGGGCGGGGCCGGGACGGAGGGCGGAGCGACCCGGGGTGGTTCGGGCGGAAGCGGCGCGTAGGCGAAGCGGGCCACCAGGCGCGCGTCGGGGGTCCCCATGGCCACCGTCAACCCGGCGCCGGTGCCCACGCCGAACTGGACCACCCGGCCGCGGAAGTGCAGCCCCAGGATCACCTCGGCGGCAGTGGTGCGGGCCGAGAGGAAATCACCCTTGTCGGTCAACGGTCCCGAGGCCCACAGCTCGGGGCCGAGCATGACCCGCCCGCGCGCGGCCAGCCATCCCGCTGACGCCGCCAGGAAGATCTCCTGGGCGACCACGTTGCTCGCCAGCACGCGCTCGCCGCGGGCGTGAAACCCCAGGTTGGCCGCCCACTGGACGTGGTCTGCGATCACGCCGCCGGCGGCGCCCATCACCATCGCCCGGAGGGTGCCGTCGCCGGTGTACTCCGAACGCCGCCCGGTGGGCAGCCAGATCGCCCCGCCCAGGGCCAGCTGCAGACGCTGGTGCGGATGTCGCCACAGCACCGCCCGGCCCCCCAGCCGCAGGTCTCCCGCCGCCAGCCCTGCGGGCGAGGGGTACTGGATCCCGCGCGGCGAGATCGGCGAGCTGCCCTGATTCACCAGCGCAACCGGCGCCTCGAGATCGATCAGGAACCGGGAGTCCAGCGAGAACGAGGCCTGCAGCCGGGCGTTCAGCCGGGACGAGACGATGCGCCCGTATTCGCGCCCGTCGGCGGTCGAGCGCAGCACCAGCGGGGCGTGGGCCAGGTCGGCCAGCAGGCTGGCCACCAGCCGTCGGTCGCCCGTCACCTCCGGCGACGCGGTCACGAAGAAGGGATCACCGGCCGGGGCCGGCGCCAGACGATCCAGCGAGAACCCGGTCTGAGCGCGGGTGGCGCCGGCGCGAAGGGCGAACAGAACGGTGATCAGCGACGTGAGCCGAACGCGCACCGCCTACCCATCCCCGACACCACTTTCACCGACTATCACTCCTGCTCTTGTCCGCCCCCTAATAGGTACAGCACCGCCATCCGGATCGCCACACCGCGGGCCACCTGATCCAGGATCACCGCCCGCGGGCCATCCGCCACCGCCGGGTCCAGCTCGACCCCGCGGTTGATGGGGCCGGGGTGCATGACGATGGCGTCCGGCCTGGCCAGGGCCAGCCGGCGCTCGTTCAGGCCGAAAAGCCGCGAATATTCGCGCAGGTTGGGAAAACGCCCGGCCTGCTGCCGCTCCATCTGGATCCGGAGCATCATCACCACATCCGCCCCCTCCAGCGCCGGTTCGAGCCGATCGTACGACACCGCTCCGGTGGCCTCGATCCCCACCGGCAGCAAGGTGCGCGGTCCGGCCAGGCGGACCTGCGCGCCCAGCGTCTGCAGGGCGTGGATGTTCGAGCGGGCCACCCGGCTGTGGGTGATGTCGCCGCAGATCGCGACCACCAGACCTTCGATCCGGCCCTTGTGCGCGCGGATGGTCGAGCAGTCGAGCAGCGCCTGGGTGGGGTGCTCGTGGGCGCCGTCGCCGGCGTTGACGATGGACGCCCGCAGGTGCCGCGCCAGCAGCGCCGCCGAGCCAGCGAAGGCGTGGCGGATCACCACCACGTCCGGGCTCATGGCATCGATGTTGCGGGCAGTGTCCAGCAGGGTCTCGCCCTTGGTGGTCGAGCTGGCCGAGCCGGAGATGTTGACCGCATCGGCCGACAGGCGCTTGGCCGCGATCTCGAAGGAGGTGCGCGTGCGGGTGGAAGGTTCGAGGAACAGGTTCACCACCGTCTTGCCGCGCAAGGTGGGGACCTTCTTGATCGGCCGGTCGGCGATCTCGAGGAACCGATCGCCCAGGTCCAGCACGGTCTGGATCTCCGCCGCCCCCAGCCCTTCGGTCCCGAGCAGATGGCGGTGCGGAAAGCGGGCCGGGTTCATTTGCTGATCCGTTCGCGCACCACCACCCGGTCGGTCTCGCCCTTCTCGCGCAACATGACCCGCACCGACTCCTGGGCGCTGGTCTGCAAGCGCACGCCCACGTAGTCCGCATGGATGGGCAGCTCGCGCCGGCCGCGGTCGACCAGCACCGCCAGCTGCACCGCCCGCGGACGGCCGTAGTCCACCAGCACGTCCATGGCCGCGCGCACCGTGCGCCCGGTGTACAGCACGTCGTCCACCAGCACCACCGTGCGCCCGTCGATGGGGACCGGCAGCTCGGTGGGACCGATCTCCGGCTTGGGCAGCCCCAGGAACACGTCGTCCCGGTACAAGGTGATGTCGACGGCGCCCAGGGTAGGCCGTTCTTCACCGGCCTGGGCCAGCATCTGCACCATCCGTTCGGCCAGGAAGGCCCCGCCGGTGCGGATGCCCACGAAATACGCTTCGGCGCCGTCGCGCTCGAAGATCTCGAAGGCGATCCGCCGCAGGACGCGGGCCATGCCGACCCCGTCCAGGATCTCGGCCCGCTCGATCAGGTCCTTCTCGGCGGGGGCGCTCTTCATTATCTAGAAGTAGTAGCGGACCTGCAGCCTGGTCACCAGGTCCCACAGCGACCGGGGGCCGGTGACGCCCAGCGAATATTTCAGCGCGGTGTAGACCGGCGCCGCGGTGGGCTTGTTGTCCTTGGTGGCGACCAGGAAATTGACCTCCAGCCCGCTGGCCAGCGAGACGCTGGCCGAGGGCAGTCCGATCATGCCGAGGTGCACCTCGCCCTCGACCAGGCCGCGCAGGTTGGCGATGAAGCTCTTGCTGCCCTTGCCGCTGGGCAAGAAGAACAGCAGGTCCAGGCCAGGAGCCAGGCTGACGGCCAGGTGCTTCCAGTTGGCCAGCAGGAAGTTCGCCGAGACCGTGGGACCGATGCCGAAATAGGTGTCCCAGCTCTTGGTGGTGTCGTCCATGTGCGACGACCCTCCCCCCACCCCCAGGGCCAGGCCCAGGTTCCAGGCGTAGTTCTGGGCGGTCCAGCGCCGGACCGAGAGCGCGTTGAGGTCCACCAGGCAGGGGTCGCCGCAGTTGGGCTCCTGGCCCAGCGTGCGGGCCAGGGAGGCCAGCTTGCGCGCCTCGATCCCCCAGGCGCCCACCACGGAGTCGTGATCGGTGCCGCCGGCGGTGGGGCCGGCCACGGTCACCCCCGCAGAATCCGTGGGCGCAGGGGTCGGTTCGGGCGGAGGGGCGGGCGGCTGAGCAGATGCCTGCAGCGGGAGCGCAAGGGCGAACGTGGCCACCACCGTCCCACGGGCCAACTTCTGGAGGTGCGCGCGTGCCTGCTTCATTTTGGGGGGACCTTTCCGAGGTGAGTCTCTGTTTTTTCCGCCCATCGGTTTGCTGCCGGCGGTTTTCGGTCGCCGCCGATGAGGCCCCAGCCAGCGCCTGATGTCAAGGAGACCAGAAGGAAACACCGACGGCGAACCGCCGGCCACCAGAACGGGTATTCTTCGCGGCAGCGCTCTCATGTCCCCCGCCGCTCTCACCGGTCCCACCGCCGCCATCGTCATCATCGGCGAGGAGATCCTCTCCGGAAAGGTCGAGGAGGAGAACGCCCGCTACCTGGTCCAGGAGCTGCGCGCGCTGGGGGTGCAGGTGCGCCGGATCGAGGTGCTGCCCGACGTGGAGGCCGAGATCGCCGCTTCCCTGCGGGCTCTGTCGCCGCGTTTCGACCACGTCTTCACCTCGGGCGGGGTGGGTCCCACCCACGACGACGTCACCTTGCCGGCGGTGGCGGCTGCCTTCGGCATGCGCCTGCACCGCCACCCCGACCTCGAGATCCTGGTGCGCCGGGCGCTGGGCCCCGACATGCACGAGCGCGACCTGCGCATGGCCGACATCCCCGAGGGCGCCCAGCTGATGTACGGCGACCCGCCCGATGCCGGCCGCTGGCCGGTGGTCACCGTGCACAACGTCTTCATCCTGCCGGGCGTGCCCCAGATCTTCCGGCGCAAGTTCGACAGCCTGCGTTCGCTGCTGCGGGCCGGGCCCATCTTCAGCCGCGAGCTGTACTCGCGGGAGGGCGAGGGGCCCATCGCCGCCGCGCTCGACGCGGTGGTGGCCGAGTTCCCCAGCGTCACCGTGGGCTCGTACCCCAACCTGGAAGCGACCGACCACAAGGTGAAGATCACCCTGGACAGCCGGGATCTGGGCGCGGTGGACCGGGCGCTGGCTCGCCTGTGCGAGCGGCTGGGCCCGGCGGTGGTGCGGACCGGATGAAGGCGCGGTAAAACCCGCCGTCCAATGTCCACGTCCGACACCAACGCGACCACCGTGAAGGGGATGACCGACGTCCTCCCCCCCGACGTTTCCAAGTGGCAGTTCCTGGAGGAAAAAGCGCGTTCGGTGCTGGAGGCCTTCTCCTACCGCGAGCTGCGCACCCCCATCCTCGAATACACGCCGCTGTTCGTGCGCAGCGTGGGCGAGGCCACCGAGGTGGTGGAAAAGCAGATGTACACCTTCGACGACCGGGACGGCAGCTCGGTCACGATGCGGCCCGAGGGCACCGCCCCGGCGGTGCGCGCGTACATCGGCAACGCCCAGTGGAACCGCGAGCCGATCACGCGCTGGTATTACCTGGGCCCGATGTTCCGGCACGAGCGGGCCCAGCGCGGCCGCCTGCGGCAGTTCCACCAGGTCGGGGCAGAGGTGTTCGGGCTGGCCGAGCCCAGCATCGACGCCGAGCTGATCGCCATGCTGGTGGCGATGTTGACCGAGGTGGGCGTGCCGGCCGGCGACCTGGAGGTGGCCATCAACACCCTGGGCGAGCCCGAGGAGCGCGCCGCCTACCGCGAGGCTCTGCGGGCTTACCTGACCGAGCACCAGGACAGGCTGGACGAGGACTCGCGCCGGCGCCTGGAGACCAACCCGCTGCGCATCCTCGACTCGAAGAGCCCGGAGGTGCAGGCGGTGTGCGCGGGCGCGCCGGTGCTGCTGGACACGCTGGGCGAGGGCTCGCGCCAGCGCTTCGCCGAGGTCAGGACCCTGCTCGAGGGGCTGGGGGTCAAATACGACGTCGACGCCCGCCTGGTGCGGGGGCTCGACTACTACACCGCCACGATCTTCGAGCTGCGCGCGCGCATCGGCAACCTGGGCTCGCAGAACACGTTGTGTGGGGGCGGCCGCTACGACCGGCTGGTCAAGTCGCTGGGCGGACCGGAGGTGCCCGCCCTGGGCTTCGGCATGGGGCTCGAGCGGGTGTTGCTGGCGCTGGCCGATCCCGCCGAGAGCTACGAGCCGACCCTGGCGCTGTTCGTGGCCGCACTGGGCCCCGAGGCGCGGCGGTTCGCCCTGCCACTGGCCCACCGGCTGCGGCTGGCGGGCATCCGCACCGAGGTCGAGCACCGGGATGCCGGGCTGAAGGCCCAGCTCAAGCGCGCCGACAAGCTCAAGGCGCGGCTGGCGCTGCTGATCGGCGAGGACGAGCTGAAAAAGGGGCTGCTGGTGCTCAAGGAGCTGGGCACCGGCCAGCAGCACGAGGTCGCGCCCGCCGATCTGGAGAGCCGGATCCACCAGCTGATGGATTGATCGACCGGGTGAGCGGAGCGGCCGGCTGGTCTGACCGGGCCCGCGGCCGGTCGAATCGGCGCGCTGACGTGCAGCTGTAACCGCGATGTGTCCCGGGCGTCACGCCTCGCGCGCCGCACGCGACTTAAATGGGCTGCATGAGAACTCCCATCCTGAGCCTGATCCTCACGATCACCTGTGCGGGCCTGGCCGGTTGCGAGGACGACGCCGGGGGCACCGCCCCCAAACCGGGCGACGCCTCGGCCGATGCCGCCGGTGACGCCGGCACCACCGCGGCGGCCAGCCACCGGGTGATCCTGTTCGTCTGGGATGGGCTGCGCCCCGATTCGATCAGCGAGCAGACCACCCCCACCCTCGCGGCCCTGCGCCAGCAGGGCGTCGACTTCACCGACAACCACGCCACCTACCCGACCTTCACGATGATGAACGGGGCCAGCTTCGCCACCGGCCACTTTCCCGAGAAGACCGGCTTTTACGGCAACACGCTCTGGGAAAAAGGCGCCAAGGGCACCAACAGCATGGGGGCGGCGGTCGACTACCAGCAGCCGGTCTTCACCGAGGACTACGCGATCTTGCGCAGCCTCAAGGCCTATTACCAGAACAAGCTCCTGCTGGTGGGGACCCTGTTCGAGGCGGCCCACAAGAAAGGGTTGAAGACGGCCGCGGTCGGCAAGAGTGGGCCGGCCTTCCTCCAGGACGCCGCCGACGAATCGCTGGTGCTCGACGAACGACTGGCCTACCCCCTCGCCTTTGCCCGCGAGCTGCAGAGCGCCGGGTTCCATCTGCCCAGCACCACCCCGCTGGCCTACCCGGCCGATGCCGGCGCTCCCGCCACCGACGGGCCGCCGCCGTCGCAGATCAGCGAGACCGGGAACCCGACTCTGATCGCCGCCACCAGGAAGCTGAAGGACAACTTCGCCTCCGACCCGCCCGCCGACGACACCGCGCTGACGCGGCAACACGATGCCAACGAATACCTGATGAAGTCCTTCACCGACTTCATCCTCCCGGTCAGAAAGCCCGACCTGTCGCTGATCTGGCTGCGCAATCCGGACGCCAGCGAGCACGACTACGGTCCCGGCAGCGCCAGCTACCGGCGGGCGCTCCGTTCGCAAGACCAGCTGCTGGCGGCGCTGCTGGCCAAGCTGCGCGAGCTGGGCTGGGACAAGAGCACCGATCTCATCGTCGCCTCCGACCACGGCCACAGCACCATCTCCGGACCGCTGGCGATCTTCCCCCTGCGCTTCATCGTCGGTGACACGGTC
>JBKPRZ010000245.1:0-4177 GCA_046734815.1 Myxococcota bacterium
GCGCGGGCGCGACGCCCGGGACGGGCGCGGGCGGGGGCGGTGCCGTATCGGGCGGCGGGGTGGGCGCGAACAGGCCCGCCGGCGGTGTGCTGCGATCGGTGGGCGGCGACGCGTGCGTCTCCTTCTCCTGGCTGGGATCCACCTCCTCCGCGGGAGGCGCCGTCTGCGGCTGCGTGTCCGGGTCCACCGCAGCCGAGGCCAGCCGGCACGCGCCTATCTGACACTCCCAGGCGACCTCCTTGGACGGTGGCGCACCGCAGTCCGCGGCGGTTTGACAACGTGGCACTTTATGAACCACCGCCGATGACACCGGTGACGAATAGGGGTCGCCGAACACGGGCCCGGGCGCGGTACGCGCGGCCTTCCGGGAGGCACAGGCCGGCGTCATGAGCAGAAGCAGGCCCGCAATCGCTATCGCGTGAGAACGCAGGCGGCTTTGCGGGCGGAGCTCCATCGCGGGAGGTCTGGAACCCTCCGAAGGTCCCAGGTCGGACAGACAGCGGCGCAAAATCACGTCGGCAACCATAGCAAGAGCCGGACCGCACGGGCTAGCCTCCCGCCGCGGTGCGCACCCCAGAAGCAAGGTGTGTCTCAGCGAAAAAAGATCATGAACAGGGCGGACGTCGTCAGCCCCAGCACCGACAGGGCCACCACGATCTTCAGCAAGCTACGTCCGTCCATGATCAAAAGCGCAGCGAGGCCCCGGCCTGGATGACCTGCGCGTGGGTGCGGTCGCTGGCCGGCAGCCCCGGGTCGGCCACGTAGAAGAGGAAGTCCACGCGGACGTTTATCTCCAGCTCGCCCAGCCAGCTGCGCACCTCGGGCGGCGGCTGCTTGACGTACGCGGCCTTGGCGCCGGCCAGGTAATTGGTCAGCGGCGACAGCTCGCGATCGCCGGTCCAGTATTCCCCGGCCGGGCCGATGCGGCGGTACTCGCCGGCGCTGCGGAAGAAGACGGCCCCGGTCTGCTTGTGGAAGCGGCCGCGCACGCCCGCCATCAGCGAGGGCCCGAAGTACTGCAGCCACTCGAAGTCCGCCGAGGCGGCGGTGACGTCCCAGGTGTCCCGGTACACCCGCACCGACGCGCGCGCCGCCGCCCGCAGCGGCACGATGGCCTGGTGGGCCCGGGCGAAGACGGCGTAGCGCTGCCGGTGCTGGGGCAGGCGCTCCTGCGGCTCGCGTCCCTCGGGCCCCAGGCTGACCGCGCGGTAGGGATTGGACTGGAACCCGTCGAGGATCTGCAGGGTGCCGCCCAGCTGCAGCAGCAACAGCGGCGTCGCGGTCCAGGACAGCGCCGGCTCGAACGTGTCGATCGACAGCTTGCGCGTGGTCAGCTCGGTCTGGTCGGGCTGGAAACAGCCCTGCGAGGTGGCCAGCGGGCGCAGGTCGATCACGCCGGGCGCGAAGATGTTGGCGTTGTCGCACACCCGATCGAAGTTGCGGGTGTAGGCCAGCCCCAGGGTGAAGTTGCGCTCGAGGAAGTCGCCGCGCGCCGCCACCGACAGGGTGTGCGAGCGGTAGTCGTTCTCCCAGCCGTACGAATAGCCCGCGTTCAGGCCCACGCTGGCGGTCTCGAACGACAGCCCGCCGCGCGCCGCCTGCCGCACGTCCGAGAAGGTGGCGCCCGAGACCGCGTCGGGGCGATCACCGGGCCGGTACACCTTGGTGGTGGCGCCGCTGACGATGTCCACCTCGTACCCGGCCTGGATGCCCAGCGGCCCGCGGTTGGCGGACACCTCGGTCTGCGGATGGATCACCCGCACGCCCCGGTTCTGCGTCGACGGCTCGTTGAACACGGTCACGTGCGAGGCCGCCTCCACGTCGGCGCGCGCCCGCCCCACACCGAGCCCCAGCACCAGCGCCGCCACCGCCAGCCGCGCGATCAGTTGCACCCGCAGCCTCCACCGGCAGTCCCGCCGCCGCCGAAGGCGCCCTCGCGCGTGCCCAGCACGTGCTGGTCGGCCGCTTGCCCCAGCTTGTCGTTGTCCACCCGCATGATCCGGTCGGCCAGGTGCACGCGCTGGTGCGCGCGCACCAGCGGCGGCCGCACCCGCGCGCAGCCCGCGGCCAGCGCCGCGCCGAGGATCAGGACCGCGAACAGTGGCCTAGAAGAAAATCGCCAGGCCACCGGAATACTCCTGCAGGTTGCGGGTGTAGTTGGCATCGAACACGGCGTAGTTGCGAAAATCGGCGCGCAGGGTGACCCGCTTCTTGAACGCCAGCAGCAGGCCGCCGCCGACGTTGGCGCACAGGTAATTGCCGGCGTCGATCACCAGCTGGTCCGCCTTCTGCCGCCCGCGTGCCCCGCCCCCGCCCAGGGTGAAGAACGGCGTCACCGGCGAGGCGGGCCACAGGTAAAGGTTCGCGACCGCCCCGTAATAGAGGACGTCCACGTGTTGCCCCACCGTCTCGCCCACGAACCCCTCCAGCGCCAGGTGCGGGGCCAGCAGCACCGACGGGCGGAACAGCACCATCCCCTCGTTGCCCAGCAGCCCGACCGAGAACGACAGGCCCACGTCCGCCTGCGCGAGCGGCGCCGGCGAGAAGACCGCGTCCACGATCCGCGCGGCCAGCGAGGGCGGGCCCGGCGCCGTGGGGTCCACCGCCACCGGCAACACCTCGTCGCCCAGGATCCAGCCGAAGGTTCCGTCGGGCAGCACCACCCGGAACCAGAAGCCGGTGGGCGCGCGGTCCACCGCCTCGAGCGTCTCGCCTTGCGCCGCCAGGTAGACCGCGCGGTACGTGAAGCTCGGTCCGGTGCGGACCTCCGCCGCCTCGGACAGCACCCGCAGCGCCAGGCCCTCGCCCGCGCGCGCCCGGCCGCCCGCCAGCAGCAGCGTCGCCGCCAGGGCCGCCGCCACAGCCGCCCGCTTCACTTCGCCTCCACCCACATGCGCACCAGCATCGCCTCCGGCCCCTCGGGTTCGATCAGCTTGCCGCCGCCGTGATCGACGCGTGAGGGGCGCGTGATCAGATTCGAGCTCGACACGTTGGTGCAGGACATCTGCTCGGTCGCCGCCTTGTAGACCGCCGCCCAGTCCACCGGCAGCGGCAACATCGGAGCCGACGTGGGATCCGGCAGCCGCATCTGGCGCGGGCTGCCCCCGTCGTGGCAGCCCGATTCGTTGCAACGCTTGCCGCTCACCTGGCGGCCCAGGAACTCGGGCCAGACCCGTTCGTAGAAGAACCGCTGGTCCGGGCGGCAGGCGTTTATGTCCGCCGGGGGCGACCCCACGTCCACCGTCTGGCAGGCTCCCGCCCCGGCCAGCAGGGCCCCCAGGACGGCCACCCGACGCCATCGGACACTACGCATTGCGTCCTCATTTTAACGCGGCCGGGCCCGTCCAGGGAAGAGGCGTCAGCAAGGGTCTTTACCCACAGGAAAAGTTCCAGGATTCTCCGGCCCTTAGTCGATTGTCCCCCGCCCGCGGGACGTCCTCCGGGCCCCGCAGCAGGGTGTGTGATAGTGTCCCCTGCCGTGGCAACCCGAGAGTACCCCTCGCCCAGCCGGTCCGCGTCGGGACAGCTGACTGCCAATCCGGGCAATCGCGGGAGACTCCCCCCGCCGGGTGCGAACGAGGCCCCTTCGCTGTTCGCGACCCGCCCCCTTCCGGAGTCTCCGGCCGCCGCCTACGCGCGCTCGACAGAGCAGCTGCCGACGTACAACCCAAACCCCCGCGCCAGCCAGGAGATGCCCGTATACAACCCCCGGATGACCGGGGAAGCGCCGGTCGCCCAGACGGTGAGCTACGGACAGCCCGCCCCGTCGTACGCGGCCAGCCCCCCGGTCCCGCCCAAGCCGCCCCGGCCCAGCAAGCCGCGCCAGACCGCTCAGGTCCCGGTGCAGACGGCGAACTGGCAGTCCTCGCTTCCGGTCGCCCCCTGGAGCGCCTACGAGCGGCAGCAGGGCCCGGTGACCGGCCTGGAGACCGAGACGGTGCTCCGTTCGGACCTGCGCTCGCTCAAGCGCGGCCGCACGCGCGCCCGCATCTACCTGGTCACGTTGCTGATCCTGGCCGCGGTGGCCGGCCACTTCGGGCTCAAGGTGCTCGAGCGCAACGCCACCCGCGCCCAGACCCTGGAACAGGAGAACCGCGCGCTGAAGGCCCAGCTGGGTGCCGGCGGCGAGGTCGCCCCGGCGGCCCGCGCCCCCGGTGAAGACGCCGCCGGCGCGGCC
>JBKPRZ010000246.1:0-13126 GCA_046734815.1 Myxococcota bacterium
GGCCTTGATGCTGCGGCCGACCTTCGTGCTGCTGGACGGGAGCCGGGTGCTCTTCCGCAGCGGGCCCACCGGCGGCAGCCTGGGCGACGTCAAGGCCGGGCACACGGTGGTGGCCTCGACGGATTCTCTGGCCGCCGACGCCTGGGGCTGGGACAACCTGCTCGAACGCAAGGACGAGAAGCTGCCCGCCTACTTCGAAAAAGCCGCCGCCCGCAAGCTGGGCGACCCGAACTGGCGCAACCACCCGGTCAAGGAGGTCCAGGTCGGCTGAGCCGCCATCCGGACACCTGCCATGAAGCTCATCGACACCAAGAAGTTGCTGAAAGTGGTCGCGCGCAACCGCGACGGCACCCCCTGGTACGCGCGGGTCGGGCGCATCACCAACTGGCGGGTGGTGTCGCAGGCATTCTTCTTCTCGCTGTTCGTCTTCCTGCTGTGGACCACCTGGTTCTCGCGGCTGAAGGGCTACCCGGTCTCGCTGTTCCTGGAGGTCGACCCGCTGGTCACCTTCGCCACCGCGCTGTCCACCCACACCGTGTACCGCTGGCTGTGGCGGGCGATCTGGCTCCTGATCCCGACCCTGCTGCTGGGCCGGGTGTTCTGCGGCTGGATCTGCCCCTACGGCACCTTGCACCAGTTCATCGGCTGGGTCTTCAACATCAAGAAGAACCGCCAGAACATCGAGGTGAACGCCTATCGGCCCGTCTTCCAGCTGAAGTACTTCATCCTCACCATCTTCCTGGTGCTGGCCCTGTTCGGCTCGCTGCAGATCGGCCTGCTCGATCCCATCTGCCTGCTGGTCCGTTCCTTCGCGGTGGCCTTGAAGCCCGGCGTCGACGCCGCCTTGCCCGCCAGCCTGGACTTCCTGTCCGCTTCGCCGGGAACGCGCGACCCGCGGGTGTTCGCGGGCGCCTGGTTCGTGGGCCTGACGATCATCGTGCTGGTGGGGATGAACCTGGTGATTCCCCGCTTCTTCTGCCGGGTGCTGTGCCCGCTGGGCGCCTTCCTCGGCGTGCTGTCGCGCTTCGCCTTCTGGCGCATCGACCGCGATCTCACCAAGTGCACCGACTGCAACCTGTGCCTGCGCCACTGCGAGGGCGCCTCCGATCCCCAGGCGGCTCTGCGCAAGAGCGAATGTTTCGTCTGCTTCAACTGCATCGACGACTGCCCCGAAGACGCGCTCAGCTTCCGTCTGGCCCCGGTCCCCTTCACCAAGCGGATCGTCGGCTCGATCAAGGACGGCACCGCTCGGCTGTTCGGCCGCAAGGTGATCTCCAAGCTGCCCGAGACCGAGATCGCCAAGCCGGCGGTCCCCCGGCGCCGCTGGGTCCTGTCGGCGGTGGCGGGCGTGCTGGCCTATCCGTTCCTGCGCTACTCGAAGGCGGTCAACAAGCGCAGCTTCCACAACAAGGCCATCCGCCCGCCCGGCACCGTCGCGGAGGAAGAGTTCCTCGAGCGCTGTATCAAGTGCGACCAGTGCATAAACGTCTGCCCGACGAACGTGTTGCAGCCCTCCACCCTGCGCGAGGGTGGCCTCGAGGGTCTGTGGACGCCGGTGATGGATTTTCGCACCGGCTTTTGCCAGCTGAACTGCACCCTGTGCAGCGAGGTCTGCCCCACCGGCGCCATCCAGAAGATCTCGCTGGCCCAGAAGCTGGGCCTGGGTGAATACAAGGAGAAGGGCCCCATCCGCCTGGGCACCGCCTTCTTCAACCAGGGCCGCTGCCTGCCCTGGTCGATGCAGACCCCCTGCGTGGTGTGCGAGGAGGTCTGCCCCACCAGCCCCAAGGCGATCGGCACCTACCAGGAGACCATCACCCGGTGGGACGGCCAGAAGGTGCTGCTGAACAAGCCGTACCTGCGTCCCGAGCTGTGCATCGGCTGCGGCATCTGCGAGCGGGAATGTCCCGTGATCGATGATCCCGCGGTCTACGTCACCACCATCGGCGAGACGCGTTCCAAGGACCGCACTCTGCTGCTGGGCAGCCACAAGAAACAGGGGACCTGACACATGCACGACAAGCGCGAGAAGCGGTCGAAGACCGGGAACAAGACCAGCCAGATGACCCGGCGGCAGGTGCTGGCCCGGGCGGGGGCGGCCGGGGGCGGCCTGGTGCTGGCCTCCACCCTGGGCGTGGGGCCCGAGGCCATCGCCGCCGCTCCCCTCCAGGTGCCCCGTCGCGTGCTGGGCAAGACCGGCGAGAAGATCCCGATCCTGTGCATGGGCGGCTCACTGCCGCTTGACCCGCGCTTCGACCCCAAGCTGGCCGAGTGCGTGAAATACGGGGTGAACTACTTCGACCAGGCCGACTGCTATTCGGGCGGCGAGGGCGAGCCGGCCCTGGGTGCCTTCCACTCCCGGGCCAATCTGCGCTCGAAGATCTGGATCACCACCAAGAGCGACGAGAAGGACCCCAAGGGCTTCGAGCAGACCTTCCACCAGAGCCTGGAGAAGCTGAAGACCGATTACACCGACATGTACTTCCTGCACGGGCTGCGCAAGCCCGAGCATCTGAACGACGACCTGAAGGTGGTGGTGGAACGGCTGAAGAAGGAGAAGAAGACCCGGTTCTTCGGCTTCTCCTGCCACGACGGCACCGTGGCCGAGCTGCTGGAGATGGCCGCCAAGCTGCCCTGGATCGACGCGGTCATGTTCCGCTACAACTTCCAGCAGTACGGCAACGACAAGCTGAACCGGGCCATCGACGCCTGCGTGAAGTCCAAGGTCGGGCTCATCGCCATGAAGACCCAGGGCTCGGCGGTCTCGTTCGAGCCGCAGTGGAAGAAGTTCGAGCAGACCGGCAAGTGGAACAAGTACCAGGCGGTCATGAAGGCGGTCTGGGCCGACGAGCGGATCACCGCCGCCGTGTCGGACATGGACAACCTGGACAAGGTCCGGGAAAACATCGCCGCCGCGCTGGACAAGACCAAGCTGAGCGCCGCCGAGGTCGAGGCCCTGCACCGGTACGCCGCTGCCACCCGTTCGGTGACCTGCGACAGCTGCGATCACCTATGCGGTCCCGCGGTCGGCGCCCCGGTGCAGATCGGCCCGACCCTGCGCTACCTCATGTACCACGACGTGTACGGCAAGTCGGAGCTGGCCAAGGAGCTCTACCGCAAGCTCCCGCCCGAGGCACGCCGGATCCACGGCCTCGACTTCTCCGCCGCCCGCGCCGCCTGCCCGCACGGGGTGGACATCGAGCGCTGGATGAAGCGCGCCGCCGACGTCCTGGTCTGATCTACTTCAGCGGTCCTTGAGGCGCGAAGCGCTGAGGGGCTGGGGGGCCAGCATCGGGGTCAGCAGGATCTCGATGCGGCGGTTGCGGGCCCGGCCGGCCCGGGTGCGGTTGCTGTCGATGGGGTGGTGCTCGCCGTAGCCGCTGGCCACTAGCCGCTCGGGCGGCACCCCCACACTCTGCTGCAGGAAACGGACGACGTTCATCGCCCGGCCGATGGATAGCTCCCAGTTGCTGGGATATTGCCGGCGCAGCTTGCGCGAGATGGCCTGGTTGTCGGTGTGTCCGGACACCTGCAGCTGCTTGTCGCCCATCTTGGCCAGCACCGCGCCCAGGCGAGCCAGCACGCCCTCGCCGCGCTTCGAGACCTGGGCCCTGCCCGACTCGAACAGGATCTTGTCCACCATGTCCACCCGCAGCCGGTCGCCGCTCTGGCTGACCGCGATCTCGCCCCTGGCGATCTCCTCCTTCATCTTCTCCTGGAGGCTGTCGTAGGTCCCCTTCAGCTGGGTCAGCTCGCTGGTCTTCTGCTCGACGTTCTTCTGGAGGCTATCGCGGGCCGACAGCAGGTCGGTCCGCTCGGCCTCCAGGCCGCGCAGCTTGATCTCCAGCTCGCGGAGCTGGCTCTCGCTCTGCTGGCCGCGGTCCACCAGCGCGCTCAGCCGCTGGCGGTCCTTCCAGGCCAGCTGGCCGAGGTAGACGCTGCTCACCACCACCAGCACCAGCAGCAGCCAGGGCAGCCGCGCGCGCGTTCGTGCTTCGCGATCCAGGTGACGATAGTTCGATTCGGGCGATACGCCGTACGACGGATAATGCGCGGGTATCTGCGGACCGTACATGTCGTCCTCCTTGCTCCGCGGCGCCGCCGGCGGTCTGCCCTCTCGCGCGACCCTCGCCAGGAAACGGGCCGGGAACATTTTGGCCCGGGCCCTGAGCCGCCGGCAACGTTTGTGTGTGGCCTGACGCCCGCGAAAAAGACCACCGGCGCGGCGATCGCCCCGGCGGGATAAGCTGCGCCGCATGTCCCACACCGCCGCCGGTCCGTCGGAATCGCCCCAGCTTCGACGGACGCTCGGGCCCATCAGCCTGTGGGGACTGGGCGTCGGCTACGTGATCAGCGGCGAATACTTCGGGTGGAACCTCGGACTACCTTTGGGGGGAACGTACGGAATGATGGCAGCTACGGTCGCCATCAGCGTCCTTTATCTCACCTTTGTCTTCAGTTACGCCGAGCTGGCCTGCGCTCTGCCGCGCGCCGGCGGGGCCTTCGTCTACTGCACCCGGGGGCTGGGGCCCTTCTGGGGCTGCCTGGCCGGGCTGGTGCAGATAATCGAGTTCGTGTTCGCGCCACCGGCCATCGCCATGGCCATCGGCGCCTACCTGGCCCAGCGCTGGACCGGCCTCGACCCCCGGGTGGCGGCCATCGTCGCCTACCTGGTATTCACGGCGCTGAACGCCTGGGGCGTGCGCCAGGCGGCGCTGTTCGAGCTGGCGGTCACCATCCTGGCGGTGGCGGAGCTGATGGTGTTCATCGGCGTGGTGGCGCCCTCCTTCCAGCTTGCCAATCTGAAGCTGGATCCGCTGCCCCACGGCTGGACCGGCGCCTTCGCCTGCCTGCCGTTCGCGATCTGGTTCTACCTGGCCATCGAGGGAGTCGCGAACGCCGCCGAGGAGGCCCACAACCCCCAGCGCGACGTGCCCCGGGGGTTCGGGGCGGCGATCGTGACTCTGCTGCTGCTGGCCCTGGGGGTGTTCGTCTTCGGCGTCGGGGTGGCCGGCTGGCGCGCGGTCGTGTACGCGCCGGGCTCCAGCGAGCCCAGCGATGCCCCCCTGCCGCTGGCGCTGGCTCACGTGGTGACCCGGGGCTCGGCGCTGTACACCCTGCTCCTCGGCGTCGGGCTGGTGGGTCTGGTGGCCTCCTTCCACGGCATCATCCTGGCGGCCGGGCGGGCCACCATGGAGTTCGGGCGATCGGGCTACGCGCCCCGCGTGCTGGGGCGGATCCACCCGCGGACGCACACGCCGGTCACCGCGCTGGTGATCAACATGCTGGTCGGGATCGTTGCCATCCTGTCGGGGCGGACCGCCGAGATCATCACTCTCTCCGTCTTCGGCGCGGTCTCGCTGTACGTCCTGGCGATGGCGGCGCTGTTCGCCCTGCGCCGCCGTGAGCCCGGGCTGCCCCGGCCCTTCCGCGCCCCCGGTTATCCCTGGTCTCCGGCCCTGGCGCTGGTGCTGGCGCTCGCCTCGCTGGCCGCCATGGTGGTCTACAACCTGGCAATCGCCGGCGTGTTCGCGTCGCTGCTGGTGGTCGGGGTGATCTTCTATCTGCTGCGCGTGCGCGGCCGCATCGATCCCCGCTGGGCTCACCGCTGAACGCGGCTCGCGTGCGCTGTCGCACGCGAGCGCGACGGTTTCAGGAACTCGAAGCTCTTGTGCCGTCACTGTTACAGCGGCCGAACGTTGAGCATCCATCGAAGCGGAAGGGGACTGATGGCAAACCAGCGTGCGCTCGTTCTGGGATTGGTCTGTTCGTCACTGTTCACGGTTGCTTGCGACGACGAGGGGACAGCACCCCCGCTGGCGCTCGGGGACGCGGCCGCGCCCGACGCCGCCACGACCGGCACCGGCGGTCAGGACGGGTCGGCGGCCGTCCCCGATCTGGCCTACGACCGTCCGGCGGCGCCGCCGTCGCTGATGGGCCACGGCTGGACCGTCAGCAACCTCGGCGACGTGGGCGCCAATCCGGGGCGCCTGACGGTGGGGCAGGGGGTCCTGCTCAGCGGGGGTGGCACCGACCTGGCGGGCACCGCGGACTCGGGCGTGTTCGTCTTCCGCAAGCTCGCGGGCGACGGCGAGATCGTGGTCCGCGTGCGCTCGCTGCAGCGGGCGGACGTCGCCTCCACCGCCGGCGTCATGGTCCGTGCCGACAGCGCCGACCCGACCGCCGCCAGCGTCTTTTACGGCCTGCTGGCCGATCCCACCAAGGGCGGGCAATCCATCGTCCGGGTGGCCAAGGGGCAACCGGGCGTGGCCTCGCCCCCCGACCCCCAGGTCCGCAATCAGTTCCTGCGGTTGCGCCGCGAGGGGCGACACTTCACCTGGAGCCGCAGCTCGGACCGGCTCGCCTGGGTCAAGGCCGGCTCTGCGGACGTGGACATGCCCGATGAGGTGGCCTTCGGCATCGCCCTGAGCGCCCACAGCGCCACCACGCCGACGATCGCCGAGATCGATTTCGTGCGGCTGCTGGCGGTGGACGCAACGGCACCGCGCGAGGCCTGGGACCTCGAGCCCCTCGGCGTCGCCGGTCTGCTGCCCGCGGCCGAGCTGCGAGGCGACCGGGTCACCGTGAGCGCCATCGGCGACCTGTTCACCACCACCTGGGAGAACGGGGCCGCGCTGCTGGCGCCCAGGACCTCCGACACCGGCAGCCTGACCCTGACCGCCCGGATCGATTCGCTCGGCGGCCCGCAGGCGCCTGCCGCCCGGCTGGCGCTGACCTTCCGGGAGGGGGGCCCGGCCCGGCTCAGCCCCACCTCGCGCAACATCCTCATCAGCATGAGCAACGCCGGCGTGCTCGAGTTCCAGAAGCGCGACCGGTCCACCAACTTCGATCCGGGAAAGTTCCGCGGCGCGGTCGCGCTGCCGGTCTGGCTGCGCCTGCAGCGCACCGACGACCCCGTCACCGGCAAGACCCTGGTCACGGGCCTTTACTCCGGCGACGGCGAGGCGTGGACCACGCTCGACACGGCCGAGTTCTCCATCCCGGATCCGACGATGATGGGCCTGATCTTCACCTCGGGTACGCTCACCAGCTACGCCACCGCGCAGCTGTCGCACTTCTCGGTCAGCACCACGCCGCCGCCGGTGCCCGATGGCGGCGCGCCCGATGCCGACATGCCGGACGCGGGCATGCCGGACGCGGAAGGGGGGAACTGATCGTGCGCGCGACGCGTGCCGCCCTGATCGCCGTCCTGGCCGGGGCCGGCGCCCCGGCCTGCACGGGCGACGAGCACCCGCAGGTGGTCCTGTCCGAGCTCATGTATCACCCGGTCGAGGAGGGCAGCCCGCAGGAGGACCACGAGTTCGTGGAGATCCACAACCAGGGCACGGGCTCCGCCGCTCTGGACGGGTGGCAGCTGGCCGGCGGCGTCCGTTTCACCTTCCCGGCCGGGACCCACCTCGACCCCGGTGGCTACCTGGTGGTGGCCAGCAACCGGCTGCGCTTGCTGCAGCTGGCCCGCTACGGCCTGGATTCGCGGATGGTGGTGGGCCAGTACGAGGGCCAGCTGGACAACGACGGCGAGCGCATCGCCCTGCTGGACGACCACGGCGCGGTGGCCGACGAGGTGACCTACGACGACCGTTTCCCCTGGCCGCTGGGCGCCGATGCGCTGGGCGCGGGCGAAGGCTGGCTCGGCGCCGAGAAGCTGGGTGGCCGGCCGCTGGTGGACCACCAGTTCCTGGGCCGCTCGCTCGAGCGGGTGGCCTTCGATCCCAGAGGCGAGGCGGCGGGGCAGTGGGAGGCTTCGCCGCTGGACGGCGCCACCCCGGGCCGCCCGCCCGCTCACGGCGCCGCCCGACCGGTGGTCACCGCCCGCGAGCTGGCGCCGATGGCCGGACCGGGCGTCATCACCCCCGCCGACCAAGTGCGCCTGCGCGTGCTCTTCTCCGGCCTGGCCCGCCCCCAGGCGCCCGAGGTCGAGCTCTACGTCGACGACTTCGAGAAGACCGGCGAGGCGACCACCGCGGTGCCGCTGGCCCTGGTCGAGGGCACCGACCGCTACGAGGCGGTCCTGCCGGTGCAGCCGGAGCGCTCGGTGGTTCGCTACCGGATCGTCGACCGCGCCGGGGAGGGCACGGTGGTCGTCTCACCGCGCCCCTCCGATCCCTACGACTGGCACGCCTACTTCGTGGGCTCGCCGATCGAGGGCAAGACGCCGGCCTGGCAGGTGTTCCTGGCCACCGCCGACTGGGAAAAGATGTGGGACTACATCGAGCCGGGCCGGGTGCCCGGCCACGTGGGCACCCTGGGCGGCAAGCCCGGCTACTGCGAGCCGAACGCGCTGTGGAACGCGCGCGTGCCGGCCACCCTGGTGGCGGGCGGCGAGGTGTACGACGTCCAGGTCCGGTACCAGGGCAGCGGGACCAACCGCACCGGCGCTTCCCGCCTGATCGACCCGCGCGCCTGGCCCAAGGATGTGCCGATGCCGGACCGACCCGACCCCTTCCGCGCGCTCAGCTGGCGGTTCGCGTTTCCACGCTATCACCGGTTCGGCAAGCAGACCGGCTTCAACCTGAACAAGCTGACCGACTCCGCCTGCCTGGGCTTCACCTACGCGGTGGCGACCCGGCTGTTCGAGCAGGCCGGCATTCCCGCCGGCGAGCGGCCCCACTACGTCCGCCTGCAGGTCAACGGCGCCTATTACAACTACATGCAGCGGCTCGAGCGCGTGGACGAGCAGCTGATCGAACGTTTTTACGGCAAGGGTCACATCATGGGCGACCTGTTCAAGTCCACCGGCATCCGCTGGGAACAGGGCCCGTTCGGCTGGGGCGACGAGCGCATCCTCGAGGACAACTGCGGCTACACCGCGGCCCAGCGCTACGACACCACCTACAGCCGCCAGAGCCTGACCGACTTCAAGCACGGCTCGGCCGAGGTGAAGAAGCTGATCGAGGACCTGCACGCGGCGCGGGCGGGCGGGGTGCCGGCGATGCGTGCGTTCTTCGAGAAGAACTTCGACCTGCCGATGCTGACCACCTACATGGCCATCCGCAACTGGCTGGCACCCTGGGACGACTACTTCCACAACCATTACCTGTACCGGAGGGCCGACGGCCGCTGGATCCTGATCCCCAACGACTTCGACGGCGAGATGGGCATCAACCCGCTGTCCTGGCACGACACCTCGTTCTTCAACGGCCAGGAGAACGACCGGTCCAACCGCAACAACTGGTTGAACTACCTCAAGGACGCCTACCTCCGGTCGTTCCGCCCCGAGCTGATGGCCCGCCTGCGCGAGCTGTCGGCGACCGTGCTCCACCCCGTCAACGTGGAGGCGGCCATCGACCAGGCCGCCGCCGGCTACGACGTGGGCGAGGCGAAACAGGCCCCCAACGCCGCGCTGATACCCATGGTCCCGCTCTGCTCGGTGGGCGACGCGCCCGCGGTCGCCGCTCGCATGAAGAGCTTTGCCCGGAGGCGGTTCGAACGCATCCTGGACGGCCTGTTCGATTGACGTTTATCCTGTCCCGTCCCGGATGACGACCGACGATCTGACGATCCGCCCCGAGGAGATCACCTCCGCCACGGCCCAGGAGCTGATCGCGCGGCTGAACGCCGAGCTGCAGGGCCGCTACCCCGAGGAGGGCGCCAACCACTTCCGGCTGGACCCGGAGGAGGTGGCGCCCGGCCGCGGCGCCTTCCTGATCGCCTTCCGCGGCGACACGCCGGTCGGCTGCGGCGCCGTCCGCCGCCTGGAGGAGGGGACCGCCGAGATCAAACGAATGTTCGTCGACCCCGCCCAACGCGGCGCCGGTGTGGGCGGCGCGATCCTCGCCGCCCTCGAAACCCAGGCCCGCCGCCTGGGCGCGCGCCGGCTGCTCCTGGAAACCGGCGACCGGCAACCGGAGGCGCTGGCCCTGTACCGGCGCGCGGGCTTCACCTCGATCGCGCCTTTCGGCGAATACGTCGGCTCCCGCCTCAGCATCTGCCTGGCCAAGGACCTGCTCTGACCTTCTGCCTCCCGCCGGTGTGGGGCAATCGGCCATACAGCATCCACCCCTCTTGCCTGGCGGTCCGGCTGTGCCAGAGTCGGCCCCATGCGAGCCGTCGTCCTGCCCCGCTTCGGTGGCCCCGAGGTCCTCGAGGTCCGTGACGTCCCCAAACCACAACCCGCGGCGGGCCAGATCCTGGTGCGGGTCATGGCCTCTGCCACCAACCCGGTCGAGGCGAAGATCCGCGCCGCCGGCAGCTGGTCGCGCATCCAGCTGCCCGCGGTCATCGGCTACGACGCCGCCGGCGTGGTCGAGTCGCTGGGCCCGGGCGTGACCGACTTCGCGGTCGGCGACGCGGTCTATTTCACCCCGGAGATCTTCGGCAACGGGAACGGCACGCACGCCGAATACACCGTCGTCCCCGCCTCGATCGTGGCCCGCAAGCCGGCGACCCTCGGCTTCGAGGAGGCGGCCGCCTTGCCGCTGGCCGCCGGCAGCGCCTACGAGGCGATCGTGCGCCGGCTGGCGGTGGGGCTGGGGGACACGGTGCTCATCCACGGCGGCGCGGGGGGCGTGGGCTCGTACGCCATCCAGCTCGCGCGTGCCGCCGGCGCACGGGTGCTGGCCACGGCCAGCTCCGCCAACCAGGACCTGCTGCGCCAGCTGGGGGCCGACGTCCCCATCGATTACACCCGCCAGGACTTCGCGGCGGTGGTCGCGCAGGACACCGAGGGACGCGGCGTGGACGCCACTTTCGACGCCGTGGGCGGCGATCTGGTCGCGCGCAGCATCCCGGCCACCCGACCCTACGGGCGGATCGCGACCATTCTCTCGCCGGCGGGCGACGTCACCGGCATGTCTTTTCGCAACCAGACCCTGCACGGCGTCTTCCTGACGCGCGAACGTGCCCGCCTGGAGGCGATGGCCCGCCTGGCCGACCGCAAGCAGCTGCGGCCGATCCTGGACAAGGTCGTGCCTCTGGAACAGGTGGTCGAGGCGCACCGGCGGCTCGACAGCGGTCACGGGCGGGGAAAAATCGTTCTCCAGGTCGCCCGCGCCTGACCCAATCGGTGGACTCCGCGCGGCCCCCGGCCTAACGTCTGCCGCCAGGCCCCGGCCCAGCGATGGGCCAAGGAGGACACATGCAACGCCGCCGTATCACCCTGGTTTCGCTCGGGCTGCTGATCGCGATCGCTCCGGCCTGCGGCGAGGACACGCCCGTCGGATACGTCCCTCCCGCGGTCAACCAGCAGCGCAACCCCGAGATGCGATTTTTCGTCACCAGCGCCAAGCACATGACCGGCAACCTGGGCGGCCTGGCCGGCGCCGACAAGATCTGCCAGGACCTGGCCGACGCCGCCGGCGGGGTGGGCAAGGTCTGGCATGCCTACCTCAGCGTGGAGAAAGGACCGGGCGGCGGCCCGGTGAACGCCCGCGACCGCATCGGCACGGGTCCCTGGAAGAACGCCAACGGCCTGGTGGTCGCCAAGGACGTCAACGACCTTCACACCAACGTCGTCGGCAAGGCGATCGTCTTCGTCGACGAGAAGGCGCACATGATCAACGGCCAGTGGGCCAACTCGCCCGCGCCCATCGAGCACGACATCCTGACCGGCAGCCAGGCCGACGGCACCCTGCTGCCGGGCAAGACCTGCGCCGACTGGACCTCCGACTCGATGGACCTGAAGGCGCAGGTCGGCCACTCGGACGGCCTGGGCCCGATGATGGCCACCACCGGTACCTACAGCAGCTGGAACTCCGCGCACGAGAACGGCGGCTGCAACGACACCGCCCCCCGCGGCGGTGCCGGCCGCCTCTACTGCTTCTCGACGAATTGACCGCCGGAGCGCGGGGGGCCCGGACCGCGATCAGTAGCGGAAGTTCAGCCCCAGTCGGATGCGCATGGGTGCCATCCAGCTGCGGGCGACGCCGAAGTCCTGTCCGTCGTTGGTGCCCACCGCCGTGGCGGTGCGCAGGGCCAGCAGGTTCAGGAAGTCGGCGTAAAGATCCAGCTGACGGCCGATGAGCGGCATCAGGTTGAGCCTGGCCTGCACGTTCATTTCCATGCGATCGGGCAGGCGCAGCTGCCGGTCGTCGTTCGGGTCGTTGACGTTGTTTCCCGGGTCGATGCCGCGGGTGGCCCGGTAGACGTCGAAGGCGGCCGTCTCCGGATTGCGATACAGGCGCTCGTACGGGAAGCCAGACTGGTAGGTGGTGCGGCTGCCGAAGGACAGCCAGCGGGTGGCCTGGTAGGCGACGGCCGCCTTGATGGCGTGCCGGTTGTCGTCGGGCAGGTAGCCGTCGAGGAAGACGTCGCGGCCGGGGATGTCTCCCCAGGCGTTGCCGGTGCCGCCGGCGACGGTGCCTCGCAGCTTGCTCCAGGTGTACGAGACGTTGGCCTTGAACCGCCCCTCGCGCTTGGTGAGCCCGAAGCTGACGCCGTCGTAGCGCCGCCGCGCCCCGTCCGGCGTGCCCAGGTCGGACACGGTCTCGGCCCGACCGTTGCGGTAGCCGCCCAGCGGATCGAGGCGCGTGCCGCCGACGTTCCAGACCCGGTTGGTCTCGTTGACCTCGTACTGGTTGGTGAACTGCCGGTGCACGAAATCCAGGGACAGCGCCAGGCCCGGGACCACCTCGCGTTCACCGCCCAGGGTGACCTCGTAGGTGCGGGGCACCTTGAGCCCCGTCCGGCAGCTGCGGCCCTGGTCATCGAACCCCAGCGGGCCGCAGGGCAGCCCGATGGTGTTCCGGTTGGCACCACCGCTGTAGACGCAGTTCAGATCGTACTGGTCGTTGGCCGGGTTCCACTGGCAGCGCTGAGACACCTGCCCGCCGATGGTGTGGCGGGCCACCGCGCCCACGTCCAGATCCACGTAACTGCTGGCGCTGCCGCGCAGAGCAGTGCGCCCGTCGTGGGTGGCGTCCCAGACCACCGCCAGCCCCGGCGCCCAGGTGTTGGTGTCGATCACCTGGTCGCCGGTGTTGTTGTCCGCCTTGGCCAGGATGTGCGACAGCGACGGGGTCAGGGTCAGGTGGCGGGTCGGCCGCCAGGTGTCCGCCAGGGTCAGCGTGTTCTTGGTCAGCGTGTCGGTTCCGATGGACCACCCGTAGCGCGGATCTTCATAGCGGGGATCGTTGGAATAGAAGGTGGTGAGCGCCAGCGGCGTGGA
>JBKPRZ010000247.1:0-42772 GCA_046734815.1 Myxococcota bacterium
GCGAACGCCTCGAGCGCACCGTCTCGCTCGGGAGCGATCGCCGCCAGGATCTCGACGCCTTTTGCGATCTCTTCGGCGATCGTGCGGCTCAGTGTGACTCCGTCGCAGGGCTTGCGCAGATCGACCCTGATCGGACGGCTGACATCGATCTCGGGGGACAGCGCCTGCAATTTGCGCGCGATCGCGTCCTGGGCACTGTCGTCGCCCCCGAACGCCTCGCCGTCCAGCTTCGTCACGTCGTCGCGAATCGATTCCAGGGTGGCAGCGATGTCTGCGGCCGGCGGAATCCTGCGCAGCTCCTCGATGAGATGCCCGAGTCCGTCGCGACCGGTCACCGGCGGAATCAGGGTCGAGCAGAGCAACTGGACCCGCACCAGGCCGCGCACGTAATCGAGTGCCTCCGTGCGCTCGATCCCGTCGGAGGCCGCCACGACAGCGTCCGCGATTTCGGCCACGGTCGCGCCATCGTTGCGACGGGCGGCGGACAGCGCGGCCTCGGCGAACGGTGAAAATTCGATGTCACACAGAGGATAGGTGCGCTTGTTCTGCTCGAGACGGAGCGCATGGAAGCGATGCCGCCCGCCCGTCTGGTAGGCCGTCTCGTTGGCGCGAAACCGGACGAAAGGCAGGAACTCCGGGTCTTGCGACAGGCGCACCGCCAGCGCAATCAGGCAATCCAGATTCACCCGCGTGTGTCGTCTGTGTCGTTCTCTTTCGGGAACCCGGAGCCTGGTTGCATCCCCCAGCGTCCCGAACGTGGTTCCGGCAAACAGGCCAAAGGGCGTGGCTCGACCCGACATGCGCATGAGGTAGCGGACCAGAGCCAGCTCGATCCTCCGCGCCGCTTCGCTGTCATCGCCGTCCAGCCAGGCGGGCAGTCCCGCGCACAGGCTGGGCGACGCCGCCCGGAGCGCCGACCGCACCTCGGGTCGGCGCACCAGCTCGCGCAGCCGCGATCGAAGGATTCCGCGGTCGCGCGCGAGGGCGGCTTCCAGGTCGCCATCACCCGTGTACGCCGAGGCCGCTTCCAGTCCCTGGCACCAGGCAGCGATGAGATCCCAGGCCAGCGTCGGCGTGCGCAGGTGAAAGAAGTCGGCGGGGATGAACGGGCTCACCTCGACCCCGTTGCCTATTCCAGTGGTTCCACTTTCGTCTGCGTCTGGGCCATGCAGGTATTCTGGCAGGTCAAGGCCCCTTCACAGCCGCCGCCGCTCATCATCGGGCAACCTCCACCGCCGGCCACATCTTCGAGATCGCTGGTCGGTATCTCCTCGATGGCGGTTTCGTCCAGCTTGGGCAGATCCGTTTGTGGCATTGTGCATTCTCCCTGGTGCGCGCTGATATCTAGCCCTCGAGGGCCTCTTTCGCGGTGGTCTGGCAGGTGTGTTCCCAGCATTTCCCGTCGGTCTGGGGAGCACAGTTGGTCCCGAAGCAATCACCGCCGCCGCCCCCCGCGACCTCTTCCAGCTCGTCGAGGGGGATTTCCTCCACGGCGTTCTCGTCGAGCTTGGGCAGCTTGGTCTTGATGGGATCTTTGGGCTTTCGTTGGTCGCTCATGTGTCTCCTCCGCTGGCGCGTTCAAACGGATTGACGCTCGGGCGGGCGCGGACCTTTCGAGAGGGTCATTTTCGCCGCCAAAAAGGAGGCGGGCTCTCCGGGCGTCAAGCTGATCATGAAAACGACGTCTGCCAACGCCGGCGAGCCTTCCCTTCGACTGTCCGTGCTGGACGTCGGTCTGCTGCAGCTGAGCGTACGGCTCGCGCCCCGGGTCGAGGCGCTGGGCTACCACCGGTACTGGCTTTCAGAGCACCACGGTGAAAACGCCATTTCCAATCCGACCTTGCTGGTCCCGGTCATTGCCGGGTTGACCGACACGATTCGCGTTGGTACCGCCGGCGTGCTCCTGCGGTACCAGAGCCCGCTTTCGGTCGCCGAGAACTTCCGGGCCCTCGGTCGGCTGTTTCCCGGGCGGATCGATGCTGGGATGGCCCGCGCCGGGGCTCATGCCGCCCTGGGCGTCGCCCTCGCCGATGGACGCCCCGAGGCATATTCAGCGGATGACCATGCGGAGCGAGTGATGGAGGTACAGCGACTGCTCTCTGGCCGCTTGCCACCCGATCACCCGCTGGCTGGTTACCGCATCGATCCGCCGCTCACCGTGGCGGGGCCGCCCGCCCTGTGGGTCCACTCGACCTCGTCGGAAGGAGCTCGGCTCGCCGCCAGGGTCGGCTGCCACTATGCTTTTCATGACCACTTCAATCGCAAGGCTGGCCCCGCCTCCGTGCAACGTTACATCGATGAATTCCAGGCCAGCCCGGGGCTGGAAGGACCGGTCTGGGCGATCTGCCTGAAAGGGTATTGTGCCGAGAACGACGCCGACGCGCGCCGGGTCCTGGCCCGGCTGATCGAAGGAATGCCGCCGGAAAACGCGGTGATTGTCGGAACCATGAGTTACTGGCGCGATCAGCTGGCAGAGCTGGCACGAGCGTATCAGTCGATCGAGTTCATTCTTCAGACGTTCGGTGGCAAGTACGATCTCGAGCAGCAAGTCGACTCGTTTGCACGGATCGCGGAGGTGGCCCGATCGCTGCGCGGCCCGGTCCAGCGTGCTCATGATTCCGGAGCCGTCCCGCCACGGATTGTCGCGTGATCGCTCGGTCGATCCGCGCATCGATCAGCAGGTCGCTGGCAGGCTGAGACCGAGGATGGAGTCCCAGATCGGCTCCCCGGTCATCCCGGGCGACAGGAGCGCCAGCAGGACCCCGGCGCGGCCGAATCTGAAGTTATGGAGGCTCATTTGACTCAGGTGCGTGTCGCACTCGTCGAGCAGGCGTTCATTGGCAGCCTGAAACACGGTTTCCCCGGTCTCCCGGTACATGCGCAGGTACACCTGGGCAATGACGGCGGAACCGCAACACAGGTCGATCCGGCCCGGGAGACCTGCCTTCGCGCCCTCGGCGTGGCCCCGCGCGCATTCGCGCAAGCGCTCGAGGGCGCGCGCCGCCGAGATCGCGTCTCCGATCACGCTGGCGGCGAGCCAGCAGGCGCGAAGCACACCCGTATCGCCCACACACCAGGGCTCGCCGAGCTCGTGCGTACCCGCCGACCCGTCGGCGCCGAACCCGATGCGGCCGAATCGATTCGGACCGGGCCTTTCCCAGGCCCAGACAGCCCGTAGCCCTGCGCGCGCGAGATCGCTCGCCTCCGGGTATCCGCGTCTGGCCAGGGCCGCCAGCGCGACCAGGGTGCCGCCCATGCCGTGAACCATCCCGAACTCGGTCACCGGCTCGGCCAGCACCTTCGCGCCCCGCGCCCGCGCGTAGGAAGACGGCGTGTGCCAGACCAGCCCGCCCTGGCTGGGCCTGGCGGCCCGAGCGAGCGCCGCGATCACCGCCCGTTGCAGCTGTCGCCCCCCGCTGGCGCCCGAGCGCAGGCTCGCATACAGAGCGACACCCGCGACTCCCGACTGCATGCTCGCTGGTGGCAGTTCAGAGAAGCTGCCGAGAAGCATCCGGTCGATCGCTGCGAGGATCTCTTCCGCATCGGCAAAAGACGCCAGAACGAATCCCAGTCCCGCGATCCCATTGTGCAAGGACGGCCCCGGCCGCCGGCCATTCGCCGCATGGATGGCGCGTGCGAACCAGACATCGACGTCGATGGTCGGGTCGATCCGGTTGAGCGTGCAGGCAAATAGCGCGTCGCCCACCGAGCCTTCCAGGCCGCACCGAGCCCGCGCTCCGTCGAGGGCGACCAGCGTTTTGCGCGCCAGATCGAGGCGCGCACGGTTCACGCCGCGGCTCCGTACACCGACTGCCGCAACGTTTGCCGGGTGCGATGAATCGATGCGGCGACCCCGCCCGCCGTCATTCCCAGTCTGCGCGAGACCTCCTCCTGCGAGTGGCCTTCGATCAGGCACTGCTGGGCGATGTTCTGCGACTGCGCCGGCAGCCGGGTCCAGGCCTGGCTCAGGTGGCTGTAGACCAGGGACGTTTCACATCGGGTGACATCGATCGGCGGACCCTGGACCATCTGCGCGTGCGCATGCGCGCGCACGCGGTGCTGACGGATGGCGCTGAACCACCGATTGCGCATGATGATCACCAGCCAGCCGGGCAAGTTGTCCGGGTCGCTACCGGTGCGCCGCAGGGCCTCGATGGCATGCAGACAGGTGTCCTGCACGAGGTCTCGTGCATCCGCTTCGTTCCTGCACAGCCGGCGAGCCCGCGCGAGCAGCAAGGGGACGTGGGTCGGCACTTCGCTGATGAGCGTGGGACGGACCATGTTTCCACTCCGGTGGCGCGCGTCTGCGCCCGAGGCAGAAATGCACGATCGATGCCGCCGCTGCTGGCACGATGGCGCGAAGGGCAGGGCCCTTTCGACTGCGCATCGGCACTGCGTTCGATAGCCACGGGCCTCGACCGCCCGAGAGCAGGCTCTATCCCGCCGGTGGTCACCCTCGGCGGCGGCGCTGGGGGTGGATCGTCTCGCCCCGGGCCAGCATCGCCACCAGTGCGGCGATCTTGCGCGCGCGCCCGGCGGCGGTCTTCATGCTGGACGTGCGGTAGATCAGCGAGAAGAGGTTCTGCTTGCTCAGCGTCTGCAGTGTCTTGCGCGCCCGCGGGCTGGCCTCGATGGCGGCGCGCAGGTCGGGGGGCAGGGCTTCCGCGCTCACCACACGGACGGGGGCGTAGGCCGCCGCCCAGCGTCCGTCGGCGCGGGCGGCGTCGATCGGCTTCTGGCCGTGAGGGGTCATGCGGCCGGCGGCGGTCAGCCGGGCCACGTGGTCCTGGTTGACCTGGCTCCAGTTGCTGCGCGGCGTGCGCGGGGTGTAGCGCTGCAGGAACGAGTCGTCGTCGTAGGACTTGCGGATACCGTCGATCCATCCCCAGCACAGCGCCACATCGAGCGCCTGGCTGGTGGTCACGGTGGGCACACCCGAGGCCTTCTTGTACACGCGCAACCAGATCTCGGTCTCGCGGGCGTGGTTGCGCGCCAGCCAGGCGCCGAACGAGGCCTCGGTGCGGAAGCTCTTTATCTTTTTCGGATCGGGAACGACGGGCGCCACGCCAGCCCCTCGCTAGGACTCGTCCGACACGGCGCCGCCCATCGCCAGCGCCTCCTCGACCGCATCGACGATCTCCTCGTCCTCCGAGTCACGCAGGTCCTCGAGCAGCGCACCCGCCTCGCGGGGACGGAGGGCCATCGCCGCTTCGATGGCCGCCAGCAGAAGAGGTTTTTCGGTCTGCGCGGACGTGACGAGACTCTGGACCCGCTGCCAGGCCGCCTCGACCTCCCAGCTGCCGGCCGCCAGAACCGCCTCGCGGCGGACCTCCAGATCCGGGCTATCCAGCGCCTCGACGATGGCCTGCTCGAAGCCGTCCACGAAACGCATGCAGAAGACCGCGGTCAGCTTCCAGTCAGCCTCCGGACGCCCGTACGCCGTCCGGATCGCCTCCGCGTGCCAGTCCTGCGGCGCGCGCACCGACACCTCCAGAATTCGACGCCGGACCTCCATCGGCTGGCCTTCATCCCGGAACAGCGCGCGCAAGGTCTGCTGAACCCGAGCGAACGTCCGCTCGGAGATCGGCGGGTCGCCGTCACCCTCGAAGCCTTCGAGGTCCGCCTCTTCGAGCACCGGTCCCAGGGAGATGGCAGCCCTCGCGCGCACGCCGTCCGAACGTGCCTCGTTGCCTATCGTGGAGAGCAGCGCCTCCACGATCGCATCGTTGGTGACGCTGATTTCACCAGCCATCTCCGCCGCCAGCAACCGATCCTCCTCGGTGGCCTGGTCATCCTGAAGCACCCCGAGGAGCTTGGCGTCGGTCCCATCCGGCCATTCCCAGGGAGGAACGGCCGCCAGTTTAGCCAGCTTCATGTGCACCGTTCTACCTGTGCCGAGGACTTCGTTCAATGTGCGGGTCCGTTGAGTCGTGCTCGATGAGCGATCCTACGGACGGTCTACAACGTGTTCATGTCGATGACGAAGCGGTACTTCACGTCGCTACGCTTCATGCGCGCGAAGGCGGTGTTGATGTCGCTCATCTTGATCACCTCGACGTCGGCCACGATGCCCTTGTCGCGGCAGAAGTCCAGCATCTCCTGGGTCTGCTTGCGGCCGCCGATCAGCGATCCGCTGATTGTGCGGCCTCCGAAGATCAGGTTCGGAGGGGGAATCTGGGCCGGCGCGGTCGCCAGCCCGACACACACCATGGTCCCGTGTACCTTGAGCATGGACAGGTAGGCGTTGTAGTCGTGCTCGGTCGAGACCGTGTCGAGGATGAAGTCGAAGGCGGCTCGTGACGCCTCGACCTGGGCCGGCTTGGTGGTGTCGACAAACGCCTGTGCACCCAGCCGGCGGGCGTCAGCCTCCTTCGCGGCCGTTCGACTGAGGACTGTCACCTTCGCGCCGAGGGCGGCGGCGAACTTCACCCCCATGTGCCCGAGTCCCCCCAGTCCCACCACCGCCACCGCATCGCCCGCGCCGATCTTCCACCGTTTCAGCGGCGAATACATGGTGATCCCCGCGCACAACAGAGGCGCGACCCTGGCCGCAGGCAGCTTGCTGTCGATCTTGAAGACGAAGTCTTCGTGGCAGGTAATCTGCTGGGAATAGCCGCCGTAGGTCAGGCCATCGCCCTCCCGGTCGGGCACGCTGTACGTGTAGGTTGCCTGGTTGAGGCAGAACTGCTCGCGGTCGCGGTCACAACATTCACAGGCGCGGCAGGAATCGACCAGCACGCCGATGCCGACGGTGTCCCCGACCTTGAATTTTCCCGCGGCACTCCCGACCGCGGTCACCTTGCCGACGATCTCGTGCCCCGGCACGATCGGGTACTGCGATATGCCCAGATCGTTGTCGACGAAGTGCAGATCGCTGTGACAGACCCCGCAGTAGGCTATCTGGACCAGCACGTCGCGTGGGCGCGGGGATCGCCGGGCGAATTCCCAGGGCACGAGCGGCCGGCCGGGTTCGAGCGCGGCGTAACCTCGGGTGGGAAGGCGTGGGGTGCTGGGATTGCTCATGGTTGTTCTCCCGGTGATGTTGCGTTCACGGCTGCGGACCGTGGGACAGCACCCCTCATGCCAGGGTGGGCGGGTTCACAACTCCGCGCGAAAGCGCCCGCCCGCCGCCAGCGACAGGCTCGTTGGGGCGCGAGCTCGCGCTTGGAGTGCTGGGTCGGCGCAAACAGCGCCATGCCGCAACTGGCGGCAGGGACGCGCCAGCGCAACGGTGTAGGACTCAGATGTGCAGACCATTCGGCTACCCGTGATTGGCCAGCCGGCAGTGAGCCGCACCGAAAGCCGCCCCGGGGGCCCCCGGCCGGCGAGCACGGCCGCCACGCGCTGGCACTGGTGCCTCGACGCGAAGATCGTCCGGGGCAGCGGGACCGAATACAACATCCTCAACTTCGCCACCGGCAAGATCAGGACGGTGGATGAGAAGCAGGGGAGGTTGCTGACCCGGGTCAGCGGTCTGACCATTCCGTTCGCGCTTCCCGCTGGCCTGGACGAAGGCCTGGTGGACAGCCTCCGGCGGCAAGGCATCCTGATTCCGGCCGAGCAGCTGGCGGATTACGAAGCGCGCATCCGCGCGCGCATCGCCCGCAATCTCGAGAGCTCTCACGGGCTCATCATCATGCCCACCGAGAAGTGCAACTTCCGATGCACGTATTGCTACGAAAGCTTCGAGAAGGGGCGGATGACGGCAGCCGACGCCGATGCTTTGAGCCGAGCCATCACCAGAATCGCCGGATCGGCCGACCAGTTCGGGATCGGCTTCTTCGGCGGCGAGCCGCTGATGTGCGCCGACCTGGTGCTCCGGTTCTCGAGGGACGCTTTCCGGACCAGGGCCGCACGCGGGCTTCCCTACGCGGCTGGCGTCACCACCAACGCTCATTACCTCGAGCCCGCTCTGTTCGATCAGCTGCTGGACGTTGGCGTGGTGTCCTTCCAGATCACCGTGGACGGCGACCGCGCGGTTCACGATCGCCAGCGGGTGACGATCAAGGGGGCCCCCACGTTCGATCGCATCGTCGGCCACCTGCGGGCCATGGCGCGCTCGTCGCGAAAGTTCCAGTGCATCGTACGTTGCAACACCCGGCCCGAGGATGCACAGCGGCTGCTGGACGTGTTCGACGAGGACCTTCGTCCGCTCCGGAACGACTCACGTTTCGTGATAGCCCAGCACCTGATCTGGGCGTCCAATCGCAAGGACCTGGGCAGCCCGCCGCGACCCGAGCAGAGCGAAGGGTGCGCGACCGAGGTCGCACGACCGATCGACTCGTTCCTGCTCGGTCGCGAGCTGGAGGCCCATGGACTGCGCACGACCACGTATGGGGGCGGCACATCCGCTCTGGCAAGCGGCTGCTACGCCGGCAAGCCGAACTGGTTCGTGGTGGGTGCAGACCTGACCCTGTACAAGTGCACGGTGGTATTCGACCGGGAGGAAAACCAGGTGGGGCGGGTCAACCCCGACGGCACGTTCACGGTGGATGCAGACAAGCAGGAGCTGTGGACCGGCTCGAACGCCGTGACCGACCCGAGCTGCGGCACCTGTCACCTGCGGTCGCCCTGTTCCGGGCTCACCTGTCCGCTCAAGCGTTTCAGCACCGGACACAAGGCCTGCCACGATGTCAAACAGATCGAGAGTCTTCGCAGATGGTCGAGGAATCGAGTTGTCGGTCCCGCCAAGCAAAGGAACACGCCATGATGGAGATCATCGAGACGAGCTACGACGAGTACGTATCGAGGCGCCAGGACAAGCTGGTCGGGCTGGTGAAGGATCTCAGAGCGTCGGAGGCATCGAGAAGCGCTTTTGGAGTCGATCCCGATGGCGTCGCCGGAAGGTTCGGTCTGGCGTTGACGATGCCCGAGCGCGAGAAGCTCGCCGACTTCTTGATGGCTGGCTTCGAGGATGAGATCGGAACGGATGATGACTGGAACCAGTCATACCTGGGAGACTCGCCGACGAACCAGAACTGTCTCGACTGCGGCGGCGGTAACTCGCCGACCAACCAGAACTGTATCGACTGCGGCGGCACTCCGAACCTCAATTGCACACAGGGCGACTGATCGTCGCCCGGGCCACCTCGTCAGGCCGGGCGCTCCCGCCGTCCCCGCCGCCACCTCCTGAAGGCCAGAGCGAGGAACGCCAGCAGGAAAAATGCGAGGCTCGAGCCGCGCCCCGGCCTCGGGTGCAGCGAGCCGACCGCACAGGCTCCTGCTGGCTCTCCGTCCGCCCCCACGACAGGCGGGGGCGCGGGCGCCATCCCGGGAGCCGGTGTCCCCATCGACATGCCACTCGGCCACCCCGGCCACTCCGGTGGACCAGCGGGGCCATCGGGCGTGCGGAAGGTCTGAATTGCGCTGCGGGCCACTTCATTCGGCGTGGTCAGCTCCGCCCACCACCTGTACTCCGTGTTCGGTTTCAGATTGTCCGGCGCGTTCGAGTAGGTTCCGTAGATTTGATAGTTCCAGAACGGGATCGGCGGGCCGGACTGTCGGGAGCCGCCGCCCTCGAAGACGAACGCGCCGAGGGCCATGCGAAAGAGGCTGAAGAATCGGGCCGAGACCTTCACCGAATGTGAGGTGACTTCGCTGGTGGAGAGGTCCGTGATCTCCATGTCCCGGGGCGCCGCGACCACCGGTACGAACGATTGAACGGGGAACCGGTGGTGCTGGATCTCGGCGACGAAGTTCGACGTCCGTTCATCGCGGGGTGCCGGCTGCGTCGACACGATGGGAAGGGAGATGATGTGGACAGTTCCGGGCGAGAGCGGCCGCGCGGTTCGTTTCCCCGGCTCGAACGTCCAGGACGGACGACGGTCGAACGTGAGGGCATCGATGGAGTGCATCTTTGGTTCGCGCGCCGCGCACTCACCCTCCGGCAGGCGGCGGGGCTCCGGGTCGCCCTCACCCTGGTCGTAACATTCGATGGGATGTTCGTCGGTGATGTGAAAGACCGCCTCTCCCGGAAGCGTCACCATCAGCCCCGCGGATCCCACCTGCAACTCGGGGCAACGGGGCACCGTGATCAGGATGCGCACGTAGTAGAGGTCCCCGACCCGGGGGAACGAACCATCCGGCTCTCCCAGATACTGCAGCTCGAGGGCGGTCGGCGGCCCCAGGTCAGCACTGGAAGACCCCGGAGCCCTATCGCAGAGGAGCGCGCTCTTGCTGTCTCCCGTGATCCACCGAGGCGCCGCCGCCGCGGGAGCCTGCCCGGCAAGCAGGAGAAGAGCTGGCAAGAGCGAAAGCAGCAAGCGCGTGGTCTGGCGTTTCATCTGGTCCTCCACGGGCGTCCCGGCCGGGCGGTAGCCTACTACCGCCGCAGGGGGTAATCATAGACGCCGTCGTGCGCGCCCGCCGGTGACGGACACGGATCAGAACAGCCGAGCTGACTCAGGCGGCTTGATGGGTCGTGCTCGCCAGGTCCGGCCAGCGCACGGCGAGCGACTCTCCGACCCGCAACCGGGACCAGCGCGCGCTCAGGTCGTCCAGCAATCGGCAGATCCGATCGATCGCCCTTGCGTCCAGAGCCCGTCTGCCCTTTCCGGCGCCCGCCGCCGCCCGCACCTGCCTTGCCTGATCCAGCATCGCCCGGCCGATCCGGCGGCGCTCCGGGGAAGCCGAACGGACGTGCCACTCGCTCAGGCAGACGTAGCTCGCCTGCTCGGACAGCTCCCCGTCCTCGCGGTTCGCCTGCGCCAGCTTCTTGCCCCTGGCGACCAGCCTGCGGCGCTGCCGGAGCTCCTGCCGGCTCGAGCCTCCCGACTCCGGCGCCGGGTGGAAGGTGCCAGCGTCGCCACCGGCCGCGAGCTGGCCGAACACCCCACCCTGGAGTCCCAGCGCGGCCTCGACGATCATGTGCGTGAGATCGTGAGGCATCAGCGGATCGTACCCGGGCGCAGGGTCCATCACGAGCACCGGCAGCCCCGGCCGCTCGACGCGGATGGCGTATCGATGCTGCCCCGTGCGACGGAAGAAGACGTCCATGCCGGCGGTCATCAGCAAAGTCATCAGCAAAGTGTGGACCAGGCGCCGACCGCGTGCCTGGCCAAGAAAAACATCGCAACGGCGTCCCGCCCGGAGCATCTCCTGTCTTCCACCGAGCGACAGCTGTTGCCTCGGGGAGCGGGCGACCGCCCAGCCGGCGGCCTCGCCGGCGCGCATCTCGCGTATCCTGCGCACATGCGAACCGTCGCTCTCGGTCTCATTGCTCTGATCGCGCTGGTGCACCTTTACATCCTGACTCTGGAGATGTTCCTCTGGCGCACGCGGGCCCGCCGGGTTTTCGGCATGAGTGCGGAGCAGGCTGATGCCACCGCCCAGCTCGCGGGCAACCAGGGCCTGTACAACGGTTTCCTGGCCGCCGGACTCATCTGGGCGCTGCTGTCGGGGTCCGAGACGGCGCCGCGGGCAACCTTCTTCCTGGTCTGCGTCGCGGTGGCTGGTCTGTACGGCGCCGCCACGGTGAAACGAACGATCCTGTTCGTCCAGACCATGCCGGCGCTGCTCGCCCTGGCAGCGCTCGGATTGACCTGACCCCACGGCGCGACGGGCTCGACCTCAACCTCCCAGCCAGCCGGTGAAATCAGCGCGTCCAAGATCAGGCCACCCGGGAGAGGTGTCGGGTGGTATGAAGCTCCGCCGTGTTGCCCTGGCGGACCATCGACAGCGTTGAAACCTCCGAGGGGCGACTCGATCTCCGGCAGCGGGGTGATCGGAGCTTCATCATCACGATCGGCGGGCGCGTGCTGATGACCAGCGTCGCCCATCGGTCGGAGAAGGCGCTGGCTCAGCTGGCCTGCGCGCATATGAGCGGTCGCGCCCGGGCCCACGTGCTGATCGGCGGTCTGGGCATGGGTTACACGCTACGGGCCACGCTGGACGAGCTGCCCACCACCGCCCGCGTGACCGTGGCCGAATTGAATCCCGTCACGGTCGACTGGTGCCGCGGGCCGCTGGCCGCGCTCACCGGCGACGCCCTTGCGGATCGGCGGGTGAAAGTCGTCGTGGGCGACGTCGCCCGGGTCATCGGCGCCGCGGCGGCGGGGACGTACGACGCCATCGTGCTCGATCTTTACGAAGGACCGCACCAGGCTACCAACCGCGCCTCCCATCCGGTGTATGGTCGCGCGGCACTCGAGCGCGCACGCAAGCCGCTGCGCCCCGGCGGCGTCCTGGCCATCTGGTCCGAGGAGCCCGACCGCCCCTTCGAAGCGCGAATGGCCGCCGCCGGCTTCGAAGTCCGACGGCACGTCAGCGGCCGGGGCGGCAGGGCTCACACGATCTACGTCGGCACGCGGAAGCCGCGGTGACCTTCGGGCCTGCGCTTTTTCGCGTCCCTGCGGAACGGCGTTGGAACGGATGGGTGGGTGGGACGTTCTGGGGATGGAGGTGTGTCATGCGAAGCGCGGTGGGACGAGCGGCGATCCTGACGGCGGCAAGTTATATCTTCGGCGGTCTCGGACAGGCCCGGGCGGCAACGACCACCCGGTTCGTGCAGGCCGAGGGGGCCGGCTTCACCGGGGCGTGCCTCACGGAGACCAACCAGGCGGGGTTCACGGGAACGGCGTTCGTGAATTGCCCCAATGACACCAGCAGCGCGATCCAGTGGGCCGGCGTGCGCGTTCAATCCTCGGGAAACAAGCGCCTGCGCTTCCGCTATGCCAACGGCAGCGGTACGAACCGGACCGCCGAGCTCACCGTCAACGGCGTGGTGGTCAATGCCAGCCTCGGTTTTCCCGCCACCGCCGGCTGGACCACCTGGACCTTCGCCACCGCCGACGTGGCCCTGAACGCCGGCAGCAACACCGTCCGGTTGCGCGGCACCGCCGCTGGCCAGGGGCTGGCCAACATCGATCGCATGGACGTCGCCGAGATCACCGAGAGCGTGCCCGACTGGGCCATCGCCCTGGCTGAATCGACCATGTTGCGATCGCCCAGACCCGCGGACCTGGGCGACTGGGAGTACTCACGCGCGCTGGTGCTGCACGGGATCTACCTCCTCTACAAGCGGACCGGCGACGCCCGCTACCTCGGCTACCTCAAGGCCTGGGTCGACAAACACGTCAACGCCAACGGGGACATCCTGCGAGACGACGGCAGCGCGGTGTCGCTGAACTCGCTGGACAACCTGCTGCCCGGCAACGTGGTGCTGGACTGGTGGATCGAGGACACCAACCCCAGCAAGTCGCAGGCGACATACCGCTACCGGCGGGCGTTGCAGACCATCCGCAACCGCTTCACCCAGCCGAACAACACCTCCGGTGGGCTGCCGAACTGGAGCAGCGCCTACCCGCGCACCAGCGACAACGGCTTCTGGCACAACACCGGCCTCACCGGACAGCTGTGGCTGGACGGCGTGTTCATGGGACAGAAGTTCCTGGTCCGCTACGGCAACCTCTTCAACGACGCCACCTACGCCAACAACGAAGCCACCCAGCAGCTGCTGGTCCAGCACGGCCATCTCCAAGATCCGGTCACCGGCCTCCTGTATCACGCCTATGACGAGCCGGGCGGCCCCACCCAGAGCTGGGTGGTGCCGGGCACCAGCCATTCGCCCGAGTTCTGGTGCCGGGCCATGGGCTGGTACGGCATGACCATGGTCGAGACACTGGAGACCTTGCCCCCCAGCCACGCGAATTACGCGGCCACCCTGGCCGCCTTGCAGGGGCTGGTCTCCGCCTGGGCAACCTTCCAGGACAAGCCGCCCCGGGCAAACCCGACCGGTCGCTGGTTCCAGCTGGTCAACAAGGGGAACGACTCGCGAAACTGGACCGAGACCTCGTGCTCGAGCATGTACGCCTACGTCATCTCGAAGTCGGTGCAGCTGGGGTTCGTCGACAGCAGCTTCGCCGCCGTGGCCAGCAACGGCTACGCCGGCGTGCTCGACAAGATCTCCTTCGGCTTCGACAGCACCCTGGCGGCCGACCTCACCAACGTCACCGACATCTGCCAGGGCACCGGCGTCGGCTCCGACGAGACCTTCTATTTCGAGCGGCCGCGCCCGGTGAACGACCGCCACGGGCTGGGTGCCTTCCTCATCATGTACGAACATTTCGCCGCCGGCCCCCCCGCGATCCCGGCCGCCCCCACCGACCTGAACGCGGCCGACGGCGTCGGACAGTCGACCTTGACCTGGACCGACCACGCCGACAACGAGAGCGGCTTCCAGATCGAACGGAAGCCGCAGGCCAGCGGCTCGTTCGCCGCGATCGCCCAGGTGCCGGCCAACACCACCAGCTACATCGACGTCGTGGCGGCGGGGAACTACACCTACCGGGTGCGGGCCTTCAACGGCCCTTCGTTCTCGGACTATTCGAACACCGACAACGCGGCGGTGAGCGCGCCGACGGGTCCGTCGATCGCCGACCTGGTGGTGAACGACACCGCCTCGACCAACCCGCCCGCCGGCAGCGACGGCATCCCCAACAGCCAGCAGTGGTCGGTGCAGGCCAGCTTCCAGGCCGGCGTCACCGCTTTCGGCGACCGGACCTACACCGTGTCCACCAGCAACGCCGCCCTGAACGGCAAACCCTGGATCCGGACGGCAGCCGACTCCAAGAGCTACACCGGCGAGCCACTGGCCACCTTCACCCTGACCGGCAGCGCCGTCTTCCTTCTGATCGACAACCGCTACAACGGCGCCAACGGACGCCCCACCTTCCTGCCCGACACAACCTGGGTGGACCAGGGCTACGACGTGGTCATCCGCCAGAGCGCCACCGCGACCTTCCCCTACAGCGTCTGGCGAAAGTCATTCCCGTCGGGCACCATCAGCCTACCCCACATCGGGTCGGCGACAGCGCCCTGCTACCTGGTGGTGGTGGAGTGAAAACCACACCCGCCGGCGGAGCGCCGGCTGATGTATTTCTCCATCTTGGGGCGATTTTCGCACAGTTGTAGACAGTGGTGAGCATGCCCCGGCCGCACTGACCTCTCGGGGCTCCAGCTATCATCGGCATCGTTGCTCCTGCCGGGTTCGCCCGCGGCCACGCCACGGGTCTGCCATCCCGCGGGAGATCCATTCACCCCTGGTCGGGGCGGCTGGCTGCGGGATCCAGGGAGAGATCGGGCCTTCGATGCCCGGCCTGGTCCGTCTGCGGGCTACGTACCGTTCGAATGTGACTACCAGGAGAACGCACAGTCGGTGTGCACATCGGAGACCATGGGCTCCGGGGCCGCCTCCGTCGGCTGGAACGAGACGCCGTTCCAGGCCGGCCACTCGCTGACCAACCGATTCGACAACTTCACGATCCCGCCCTTCACCTGGATCTGGTCGCAGTGGGGTGGCAAATATTCCGGCCTGAGGGCCTGCGTGATCCTCGGGGGCGACTTCGACTCCGGCAACCTGGGGGTGACCGTGCACCGTCTCTACGCCTCGGACAGCCACAACGTCGAGATCTGAACCCGAAGGCCAGAATGCCGATGAGACGCCCAGAGCGAGGGCGAGGAGATTCCGGGGACTTTTCACGCCTCAGGAACAGTGCGGTCGATCATCGACCTCGCAGGTCGGAGGCGGCATGTCTTGACCGATGGAATGGTCCACCAGACAGCGCGAGTACTACGGGCGCCTTCGCAAGCGGATCGGTCCTTCGTCTCCCTGGCGCGAAGTTGCTTCGGTGTGCTTCGGGGACGACGCGGACGTGCCCGCCCCGGTGGGAGCGGCCGACATCCGACAGGCCGAGAAGGCACTCGGACGTGAGCTCCCGGGCGAGCTGAAGAGCCTGTACGCCGAGTGCGATGGCGTTCTTCGACTCTCGACGCCGATCGTGATGCCCCTGGCAGCATTGCTGGAGACCAACCAGTTCCAGCGCACGCGAGACTCCATTCGTAGCCTCTACATGCCATTGGACCACCTCCTGTTTTTCGGAGAAGAAGGCAACGGCGACCTCTTCGCATTTCCGATCGTGATGGACGGGACCTACGGCACGCAGAACATCTATGAGTGGAACCACGAAAACGACGCCCGGCTGTGGAAGGCAAGCAGCGTGAGAGACCTGCTCGCGCGGCTTGCGGTCGACTGGATGGAATGACGTCGGGTGGACGTGTGGCGCGGGCGGCCTTTCGAGCGCCACCGGCCGGGCGTCGACGACACCGCTCTACCGCGACGCTGCGACGGAGCTTGGGTTCGCTGCCCGCTTGCCAGGGAGCAGGCGGGGGGGCTTGTGCCAGCGCTGGGGCTGGGCGTTCACGATCACGGCGTCGGGCACGCGCAAAAGGTCGGTGACCTTCGCGAACCCGATGCCGCGGGCGCGCAGGCGCCGGATGATGACCGGCAAGGCCTTCTTGGTGCCGGGGCCGCGGCCATTGATGTGGAAGACGACGATGGAGCCGGGCTGCACGGCAGCGGTCACCCGTTCGATGATCCGGGGGACGGTGACGCGGCCCTTGGCGTCGCCTGAAACCACGTTCCAGAGCACGATCGGCTGCCCGTCGGCCTTCAACGACAACCAGGAAGACCAGTCGCCGAAAGGCGGGCGGAAGCCGATCGACTCCCGATTCAGGGACGCGATGATGCGATCGGTGCGCTCGATGTCGGCCCGGGCCCGCTCGCTGCTCAGCTGCGAGAACTGGGAGTGATCGTAAGAGTGGTTGCCCAGCTCGATCAGCGGTTCGGACGCCAGCTCCAGCGCCGCCTCGCGGTGGTCCTCCACCCACTTGCCCGAGACGAACACGGTCGCAGGCACCTGCTCGCGCCGCAGGATCTCGAACACCTTCCGGTCGAAGCCGCGTCGCCCCTTGGGGCTGGGACAGGCGTCGAAGGTCAACGCCACCAGCGGCTCGTTGGTGGTGACCGCGGTGATGGCCGCGGACATCAACTCATCCTGCGCAGCAGCGCTCGCCGGCAGCAGCAGGCAAACCAGACCCAGCGCAAGCCGGCACATCGTGGGTAACAGCTTCCGCATAATCGGGGCGCCGTGTAAATGTCGTAGTGTTACGTACAGTGCGTTGAGGACAGGAGGCACGGAGACAAGGCGTCCGCCATCGCGCCTCCCGGACCGCGGACTGGGATTGGAACGTTTCCAGCCGCCTCTCCTACTTTGACGTGGTCGTCCTCGCCGGTTTGCCGACCCAGATTGGCTGGACGAACGCGCCGTTGCCGGCGGAATCCCACATGGCGAAGCGGACCCACGCCTTGCCGGTGGCGTCGAACGGAATCACGAACTTCTTCGTCCCGAACGCGCCGGTATCGGTCGCCGGGATGATCTGGCGATCGGTCTTCTTCCCGTCGCCCCACACCACCTCGACGAACGACAGGGGGAACGTCCACTCGACGTCGGCGGTGATGGTCTGCCTGGCACCTGCGCCCTCCACCTTGTAGCTCTTGATCAGAATCTCGCCGGTGGATACGAAGAAGTCGCCGTTGCGCATGGCCTTCAGGATCGGCGACCAGTCCTGGTCGGGTCCGGGCACGCGGTCCATCCGGATGTAGTTCACCGGAAAGTTCGGGTAGAGGTCGTCTTCGGGACCCTTCTTGTAGGTATCGATGTCCGCGATGATGTACTTGGGCGCGATGCCGGTGTTCGCATACAGGTTGTTCATCGTGTCGATCGAGTCGAAGCAACGCCACTCGCAAAGCCGCGCCCGGGAGTTGTCCTGGCCCATGCCCGGCTTGAACGCGACGCCGAGGTACCTGTCGTTCTTCACGTACGGTCTGTCGAAGATGAGATCCGGGTAGGGGGTCGTGCCCTTGGTTCGCGGATGCGCGTGGTACCAGTATGCGCCCTCGGCGTCCATCATCTTCTGGACGTCCGCGGCCGATCCGGTGTGATAGACCTTGCCGTAGACCGGATCGGTCTCGGTGAACGGCTGCCCTTCGGTCCGCACCTTCGACCAGTAGATGCGCTTCGGCCAGATGATGTTGTAGTGGCCGCCGAAGAACGCGCTCGGCTCTTCCCATGGCGTCACCAGGAAGTCCTCGTCCGACGCCTTGCGCGTCCCCTCGAAGTAGTCCTTCTGATCCTTGAAGCGCAGCGGACCGGGATCTGCACGGGCCAGCTCGAAGTGAAAGTCGCTGAGACCGATGATGTTGAGGCCCAGCGATTTCATCGCCGCCAGATCCTGGATCTGCGTATCCAGAGATCCCGACGTGCGCAGGCGGCCGGTGAAGTCGAGGTGGAAGTGATTCACCATCGTCTTGTAGCCAGCGACCGGCTTGAAGGTGTCGTTGTGTGTGAACGCCATGACGGCTTCGCGCGTCGGCTCGACTCCTTCCGGGCTCAGATAAAAGTAGATGCCCATCCTCTGCATCGTGCCGGGTGGTGCGTTGTAGAGGGCGAAGTTCTGCACGTACTGCGGATCCTCCTCGCGCTCCGGCATGTCCACGCCGATCCCGAACCTGCCCGCCGCGTCCTTGCGATACCAGACGTAACCAAGGTTGGTGTCCTTCTCGCGCGTGAAGAAGAACGTGTGCGGCGGCGGGAAGGTGGCGAGCGAGCCGCCCTTGCCGCCGGCGACGAGCAGGCGGTTGGCCGCCTTCAGCTTCACGATGCTTTCGTTCGTGGCTCCGCCGAAGCGGTGCTGCTGTGTGTGGCCGCCGGTGTCCCGCCAGGCGACGACGGGCGTCAGCTCGGTCGAGAATCCTTTCAGGCCCCCGTCGTATTTGTAGGCAATCCACTGCTCATCGGTCTTCGCCACCGCGTCCATACGCAGCAGATTCGTGCCGCGATAGACGGTGAACCGCAGATCGCCCGAGAAGCTCGCCATCGTCAGCCCCGGAAACGTCACCTCGAGGCTGGATCCGTCGGTCTTCACCTTGCACGAGTTGACAGTGAACGACGCATCCGCGCGCTTGATCTCCGCCGGGGTGCGCGCCGGACCGTATGCGCGGCCCGCTCCGGTCTGGATCGCCGGCGGTTGTGCCCCAGGCCCCGCCGGGCGCCCACCTTCGCGAGCACCGCCGACTCCGTCGCCGTCAGCGGCGGTGCGCTGCTGCATGCGTCGCCAGGCGGCTTCGTCCTTCAGCTCGCGACCGTCGGGCAGCACCAGCGGCGCATCCCAGAACGCGTTCCACCGTTCCTTGTTCACCCGCTCTTCCGTCAGCTCGATGCCGGCAGCCCGCAGCGCCCCGGCCTGGTCCATGCCCAGGCGCCGGATACCGGTGACGACGTGATACTCGGGCGTCAAGTTCTGCCCGACAGCGCTCCACTGGCCGCCCGATTTCCGTGCCGCGAGCTCGCGAATGATCGGCGTTCCCTTCTCGATCGCGTAGCGCGCACGCATCTTGGCGCCCGCCTGGCCGTTCCACGCAATGGTCAGCACGCCCTGATCGACGGTCGCGGTCAGGCCGGAGGTGCTCTTGTAGCCGGTCATGTCGCAGGTGGGTGGATCGGCTGCCGCGACCAGCGCGGACGTCGGCGACGCCGAGGCCCCGCCGATCGGAAAGAGTCCGCTGAACGCCACCACCAGCCGTGCAAGCAACGAGAACCTGGGTGTCGTCACGGTCGTGTTCCTCTCGCTATGGTTTCCGTCCGCGGGCTCTGAATCTGCTTCGAGGCTTCCACATCCCACAGCGGTTCCCTGTCGCCGCCTGGAAGGCGCCCCGGGCGGGCAAGTTTACAGGGTGTGGGTTCGTGCTGGACGGTCAGTGGGATGAGAGGCGGACAACGTCCGTGTATCAACGTTCCAGCAGGAACGTCACCGTGACGCGGCTGTCGAAGCCCGGGGCCAGGCGAACCGCTGGTGCGGTGAAGGCGTGGTCGGCGAAAGGAATCGCGGCCAGGCAGTCGAGAGCTTTCGCCGGAAGCTGGGCGCCTCGCCGCACGCCCGCGAACCGGCCGCCCGTGGCGCGGAAATGATCGCCGCTCGAACGGACCGTCCAGGCCACCTCGACGAACGTGCTTACCGGAACGTCGTGCCCGACGGTGCAGCCGCGGATGGCCTCCATGTCCTTGCCGGCCTCCCGCGAGAGCGAGTTGCGAAGTTCCACCGCCGAAGACGGATCTTCCAGCATCAGCCGCTGAAAGGCGCTCCCCGCCTCCACGCTGGTGGCCTCTCCCGCCTCGCCCCGGCTGGCCGCTGCCGCCGCCAGGCCGAGCGCGGTGAGGCCCGCCGTCAGCCCCCTGTCCTTCGCGCCGGCCGGGTGGGCGCCGTCAGCCCCCGGCTCCTTCTCCGGCGGGCAGGTGGGCGCCCCGGCCAGGTCTTCCCCGACGACCGCCGGGGGGTGGGGCAGCAAGCGCGGGAAAACCATCGACCCGAGCAGATACGCCACACCTCCGCAGGCGCCGATGACCAGCGCGTAGAGCGGGTACGGGTACCGACCGTCATTCACGGGCTACCTGCCACACTCGGGGCCCTGTCATTTCCGCTGCAGCGATGCCTGCTCGCGCGCCCGCCGCTGAGCCTTGATGGCGGCATCCCGGCCGGGTTTCCTGGACTCCGCCTTCGCCTGGATCCGCCGGAGCCAGTCCGCATAGACCTTCGGATCGTGGTGTTCGGCATCTATCAGGCTGACCGTGGTGAAGCGGAACGTCTCCGGGGCCGTCTTCTCCACCCGAAAAACCTCGTGCTGCCCGAACGCCACGGCCTGGATCTCGTATTGTAGCTCGATCTCCGACTCTTTCGGAGCCTCCACGGTGACGGCGCAGGAGCTGGTCTTGCAGTCGATCGCCACCACCTTGCCCCCCGGAACCTCCTTCAGGCGCTCGTCGACCAGGGGCCTCACGGCGGTCTCGACCGCGCGGGCCCATTCCTCCGCGCGCGGCTCGGACTCGTACAGATCGAAGGCGTTCTTCTCCAGCCGCGCCAGCTTGACCGGGTCGTAGTGGGGACTGCGCGGATCGGTCGAGAGCTCGAGCGAGCCGTTTGCCACCGCCTCCCTCAGCTTTGCGACCACCAGGGGGCGCTTGGCGGGCTCGCAGCGATCGCCCTTCGCTTTCGCGCGTGCGACGCTGGCAGCCGCCACGCTAGCGGCGAGCCGCGCCCTGACGAAGGAGAGCGTGAGACCGAGAACGGCGGCTGCGCCGGCCAGCAGCGCGAGCATTCGCATCCGTGACCTTACAGGTGTGTTCATGGCCATCATCCAGTTTCGTCGGTTGGGTGCGACAGGTCTGCGGCAGCCGCCGCCGGTCCATCAATTGCTAATAGTCCGGGAACTCGGCGCAGGGACCTTCCGCGCACTGGAAGCATTCGTCATCGTCAGGCAGCGTGTCTCTGTTGCAATAGACGCCGTTGGACCAACCGGCCCACGTGCACTGGCACCAGCACGACCGCCCGGTGATCGGGTCCACGGGGTCGCGGGAGAGGTTGAAACAGGCTTTCGCAATCGGCGTCGCGAGCGCTCCCGCAACCGCCAGACTGAACGGCAACATGAGCTTCCGACTCCAGGATCCTTTTCTCATGGGTACCTCCCGATGTGGAATGCCCTTTATACGAGTCGAGTCAAAATTAATCAACACGAATACTGCGCGCGCGTATCGCGGGAGTGGGGCCCGTTACAGCGGTGCCTGTCCGACATGATCGCCAAGCGAGCAGGACGGAACGCGGGTTTTTCACCCCCCGCCGCCGTGCCATTCTGCCTGGCCAGAAGGGGGGTCCGGGTGACGCGACAGCTCCAGCTGCTCCATGACCAGCCATGAGTCGCTGCCCCAACGTCGATCGCATCGCTCGGGGCGGACCGGAGATCGATGCGCACCTCGAGCTCTGCTCGGCCTGTCGTGCGATCGCGGCCCTGCGGCGGCCACGAGAGGACGGCGCCGCGCCGCCGGACCCGGAGCCACCGGCCGGGCCAGACCCGGGACTCTTTCCGGCCGCTCCCGAGCGCTACCGGGTCGAAGCGGAGATCGGGCGCGGGGGGATGGGACGGGTGCTGTCCGCCCGCGACCTGCGCATCGGCCGTGCGGTCGCATTGAAGGAGGCCCTGCCGGCCCATCCTGGCGCGCGCGAACGCTTCGAGCGCGAAGCCCGGATCACCGCCCGCCTCCAGCATCCCGGGATCGTCTCGGTCTACGAAGTGGGTCGCTGGCCGGACGGGCGAGCGTTTTACGCCATGCCGATCCTGAGCGGTCGCAGCCTGCTCCAGGCCATGGCGGCCGCCCGGACCGTGCGCGAGCGGTTGCACCTGCTGCCCGCGCTGATCGCCGCGGCCGACGCGGTTGCCTACGCGCACAGCCGCCGGATCATCCATCGGGATCTCACGCCCTCCAACATCCTTCTGGGCGATTTCGGCGAGACCACCGTCATCGACTGGGGCGTGGCCAGGGAGCTCGACGAGAACGCGCCCGCGGAAGAGCTGGGCGACGCGAGCGCGCCGCTGGCCGCGGGAGGCTTGACGGTCAGGGGCACGGTGATGGGCACCCCGGCCTACATCGCTCCCGAGCAGGCCGCCGGCGAGCCGGTCGACGAGCGCGCGGACGTCTACGCCCTCGGCGCCATCCTCTACCAGTTGCTCGCCGGCCACCCACCTTACGCGGATCTCTCGCCCCAGGTGGTGCTGGAGACGTTGCGTTCGCGCCGGCCACCCGCGGGCATCGGCGGGCGCCCGCGTCCTCCCTCGGAGCTGATCAGTCTGGCCAGCCGGGCCATGCAACCGGATCGCGAACAGCGCCTGGCCACCGCCGCCGCGTTCGTCGAGGATCTCCGCCGGCATCAGCTGGGCCAGCGCCTGCGGGCCCACCGGTATTCGCCGGGTGAGCTGGTCACCCGCTGGCTTGCGCGGCGCCTCGCGCTCGTGGCCGCCGGCGTGGCCGCGCTGCTGGTGGTGGCGGCGGTGGCTCTGCTGGCCAGCGTGCGGGTGGCCGGCGAGCGCAACCGCGCCGAGAGCACCACCCGGCAGCTCCTGGTCGAGCAGGGCCGGCAGGAAGCGCTCGCTGGCAACCCGTCCCGCGCGCTCCCCTATCTGGAGGAGGCCCATCGCCGCGGCGAGCGAAGCCGCGCACTCGCCTTCCTGCTGCGCTCGGTGCGGCGCTCGACCGACCGGCCGATGCGGGCGTTCGCCGCACCGGCCTCGCCCGGGGAGTCGATCTTGAGCCCAGACGGTCGCTACCTGGCCATCGCGCACGCGGCGGGCATCACCATCTACGATGCCCTCGCTGGTCGAGTCCTGCAGCAACTCGCCGACGGTCGGCGCCGACTCGACCGGCTGATGTTTTCCCGGGACGGGTCCTGGCTGGTCAGCTTCAGCCCGCCCGGCACCCCTACCGCCGGCGTCACGGTCTGGGACGTACGCGGCTGGGCGACCCGGGTGCTCGCTTCGGGTCGCGACGTGACCAGCGTCGATCTGAGCCCGGACGGGCGGCTGATGGTGGTCACCGGGGCCGACGAGCGCGGCGCCGAGGTCTGGGAGATCGGCAGCGGCCGCAAGCTTCGGTCGTTCCCGGCGCAGATGCCGGGTGACCGGCTGAGCGCGCGCTTCTCCCCGGACGGCCGCTCCCTGCTGACCTTCGGCCGCCGGGAGGCCCCGACCATCCGCGACCTCGCCACGGGTTCGGTCCGGACCGCTCTGGCGGGCCGGCAGGAGTTCCTCGCCTGCGCCGCCATCAGCCCGGACGGTCGGCGCCTGGCGACCGGCGGGCCCTCGGGCGCCCGGCTCTGGGCGTTGCCGGCCGGCCTGCCGGTCGCCGACCTCATCGAGGGCCAGCAAGTCTCCAGCGTGAGCTTCGATCCGACGGGGGTCCGCCTGCTCGCCATCAGCGGCGAGGACGCCCAGCTGTTCGAGGCCGAAGACGGCGCGCGCGTGGTCGACTTCCCTGGCGCCGGCTACGAGGGGGCGGCGCTGTTCAGCCCGGACGGCCAGCGGATCGCCACCAACCGGGACGGGTTCCTCCGGACCTATCTCGCGCGCACGGGCGGGTTGCTCGAGAGCTATGACGACCTGGAGTGGGGCACCCAGCCGCTGTTCACTCCCGACGGGCACTGGCTCGTCTCCGCCTACAACGAGGGGACGGTCCGGTTCCTGGACCTGAATGGCAGTGTCCTCGCCGGCGCCGTCGCCAGCGCCCCGGAGACCGAGCCGCACGCGGCCAGGAGACCCTCGGGCCTGCGTGGCCTGGCAGCCCAGGCGGTGCTGACCACGAACAATGACGGTGCCCTCGAGGTCTGGGACCAGGCGGGCCGGCGTTTGCCCACCAGCGACCGGTTCATCGGCACCGAGCTGCTCGCGCTGAGCGCCGACCGCACCCGGGCGCTGGTGACGGCCAGGGACGATCCCGGGCGCCTTCGACTCCAGAACGTGATCACCGGCGAGCTGCTGCACCGGCTGGACTGGCAGCGGCGGGGCGACCTGGGGCCGGCGGCGCTGTCCGCCGACGGGGCGTTGCTGTTGACCTCGGACCGGAGCGGGACGGTCCTGGTCTGGGACGGCGGCACCGCGACCCGCCTGGCCGGCTTGCCCGGTTTCACCGACGCGCCGGCGGTGGCGATCTTCAGCCCGGACGGAAGCCGCCTCTACCTGGCCGAGGCGGGCACCGGTCGGGCGGGGCTCTGGGATCCCCGGCGGGGACGGAAGATCGCCAGCCTGACCGTCGGGCGCGCCAGCTCGGCGCTGTTCAGCCCCGACAGCCGGCTGCTCGCGGTGACCGGTGACTACACCCGCCTGTGGCGAGCCAGCGATGGCGCCTTCGCCTACAGCCTCGGCCTGGAGCAGAGACCGCAGCTCGGCTTTTCGCGCGACTCCGCCTACCTGACCGTCCTGGGGTTCGGGTTGGCCGTGGTCGACGTCGCGAGCGGCCGCCCGCTGGTGCAGATCGACGAGCGGAAGCTGAGCGCGGCCCTCTTCGCCGGCAGCAGCGATCTCCTGGTCACCGTCGGGCGAGATACCACCTCCATCATGGAGTGGCGAACCAGGCGGGTGCTGGCCCGTCTGGCGGGGGACGGCGCCGGCGACGCCGTCGGACAGGCCGAACACGCCGAGCGGCACGGTTGGACCGAGCCGCTCCCCCCGGTGGCCGAGGTCAGCGCCGACGGCGCGCTGCTGGCGGTGAGCCACCAGCGCGGCGGCATCAGTCTGTGGCGGCTGGACACCGGCGATGCGGCCGTGCCCGGGTCCTCCTCCGCCCGGCCGCGGCCGTGGCAGCTGATCGGCGGCCAGCTGGTCCACACCACCGCGGCCAGCTCGGCCCCTCGGTCAGCCGCCCCCACTCCATCGAACCGCGAACCGCAGAACCTCGACTTCGAGCAGGGGGTCAGCGGACAGGCGCCGTCGGGCTGGCTGGTGAGCGGCAAAGGTTACCGGGCCAGCCTCAGCGGCGACCGCCCCCGCCGCGGCAGGTTCAGCGCCCTGCTTCAGGCCGACCCTGGCACCGCCGACGGTGGCTCGCTCTTTCAGTCCCTCGATGCGCTCGTCTATCGGCGCAAGCTGGTCCGCGCCCGGGCGTTCGTGCGGTGCCGGCCCGGCAGCTCCGTCACGCTGGCGGTGTGGGTCAGGCGCCTGGGCGGACTGAACACGCCCCCGGCGTCCGTCGACGGTCGTGAGCTGTGCACGGAGCAATGGCAGAGCGCGGAGTTGATCCGGTACGTGGATCAGGACGCGGACCGGCTGACGGTCGGCGTGCGCCTGCAGGGCGCCGGCCAGGTGTGGCTGGACGACGTGACTTTCGAAACCGTGAGTCAATGAGCCCACGAGAACATGCATCGGCCAGGCGGCGGACCGCGACCGCGCTGGCGGCCCTGCTCGCGGTGGCGGGCGGCCCGGTCGGGGCGAAACCCCGGTCGGCGGACGACGTGCTGGCCGACTTCGTCACGGCGCTGGGTGGAGCGAAGGCCTACCGCCATCGCACCCTGTACGTGAAGACGCGGATCACGGTCCGGTCCGCGAACCGAGGCGAGCCGCCCTACTACGGCGTCGAGGAGTTCTGGTTCGGCCCGGACAGCTGGCGGTTCCTGGCCCGGGGCCCGACGTTCTGGTGGGAAGAAGCGTGCACCCGCACGGATTGCTGGTTCTTCGATCGCATGGGGCTGCGGATCGAGCCGCCCGCGGCAGCTGCTCGCCAACGCGCAAAATCGACTCCGATCACCGAGCACCGCCTGAGGACCATCTTCAAGGTCCGGCGGCTGGTTCCCGCGCCAGCGGGCGCGCCGACCGGAAAGCCTCTCGAATGCGTCAGTCTGTCTGCCGGTCCCGCCGACGCCAGGCAGATCGACTGCTTCGATGTGCACACCCGTCTGCGCGTTTACCAGGAAACGACCGAGGAAAACGGGGTGGAAAGCCGGGCGGTCTCGACCGCCTACCAGAAGCTCAACGGGATGGTCTTCTCATCTCGCGACGAGGTCCGGAAAGGAAACGAGCTTCGCATCTACGAAGTCATCGATGCCGCCACCGACGTGACGCTCGAGCCAGCGCTCTTTCGCGCCCCCGCGATCACGAGCCGCCGGAAGCTCACCCGCTGAGCCGGCTGTCGCCGAACCTGGTGGGCGCATCGCCGTGACCAGAGCAGGTCGCGGTGGAGGCACGGAGGCGCCTGAACGTCAGTTGGCGGGCGGCAGGCCGTACAGGTAGCGCCAGACCGGCTCGTAGATGTATTTGCCGGTGGCGGGGTCTTTCGGGGACTGCATGCGTGCCTCGGTGGCGTTGTGGCCGTCCACGCGCATGCCCATGTAGGTGGTCATCGAACCGTTGAGGCGGTGGCTGTTCTCGTAAGGGGGCATCGAGGTCTCGACGTTCACGGGCATGCCGGGGACGCCCAGCGTCTCCATCGAGCGCAGGTGGGTGGCGTGTTGCCCGTCGTTGACGTGCGAGAAGACGTAGAAGCGGTCGATGGGCGTCATCGACGGGGCTTTGAGCCAGGCGGCGCCGCCGTCGAGCGGCCCGGACAGCGAGACCGAGCGGGCGACCGGGCGGACCTTGGCGATGAGCGGGGCGCTGGAGGCGCCGAACGACTGGCCCGAGATGATGATGCTGGACCAGCGCGGGCGATCGCCGTCGAGGAAGTAGCCCCAGTCTCCCTGCGGGTCCGTCCGGGCCAGGTAGGCGAGCGCCTTGACCAGCCGCCCCTCGATCGAGTCGGCGCGCGCGATGTTCAATCGCGGGCTGTGGTCGGTGCCGTCGAGCATCTCCAGCCGGCAATCGCCGACCGCGCCCCCGCAGGCCGTGTCGCTCCAGCTGACCGCGGCGTCGTAGCAGGGGGTGAAGACGTGAAAGCCCCAGGAGGCCAGCAGCTTGCCGTGCTCGGTGTACCCGCACAGGGTCTTCTCCCCGGAGCCGTGCAGATGGACCACCAGCTTGCCCTGCGGCTCGACCCGCGTGTCCAGGAAAGCCTGCTGATCGCCCAGCAACCGCGTGGCTTCCGGGTCAGCGGCGCTGGCCTTGAAGACCAGGTAGTGGGCCATCGGGTTCGCCCGGTCGACGCGGGGGCCGGCGCCCACGCCCGCGGCGTCGGGGGCGAGGGCAGTCCCGGCGTCCGGCGTCGGCATGGCCGGCGGGGCAGGCGTGACCGGTGGCGATGTCGACGCGTCGGTGATCGCGGGCGACGGCATCGGCATCGGTATCGGCATGCCTGATGGCGGAGGCCCCGCCGGTTCGGGGGCTTTTGGTTCTGCCGGCGCGCCGGCGCACGCCGCCATCACCAGACAGACCGTCGCCACGAAGCCGGTTCGGCAAGGAGGAGAGCTCTCCTGTGAGTAGATGTTCGAGCGCTCTTTCACACGTGAACTTTCGTTCGATCATCGACACGCCAAGTCGCAGCCGGTCGACATACGTGAAGCTGGGCGACGGCCTGCGATGGCCCATGTCACCTGCCACAAGCGCCGTAGGTTCAGACGACCGAGCGCGTCGCGCGCGGCAGACCTCGGGTATACTGAACTCGACGACACGCCAGGCACCGAGCTCGCACATGCCGAACCTCGCCCGAACATCGCCCGATCGGCTGGTCGACAGCCGGGGAAGGCCCTACTTCCTCTGGGACGAGGACATGACGCTCGATCAGTTCCGCGCGCGCCTTCGGGACGACGATCCCGCGGTCGTGCCTATTTCCTCGGAAAGCTCATGCGACAGGCAAAACCCGATGATGTTTTCGAGTTCGTGAGCCTGAGCGAACTGCAAGACCAACTGAGCGCAGCGGAGCCCTATTTGGGCCGCAGCCGCCCTTTCTGGCTCTGGTTGCTGGAGCGCTGGAGGATCCCGCCGAGTGGGTCTCGGTAGGCTAACGCCAGAAGCCCCCTGGCGGCCGCGGGAAGAAATGCGGTCATGGAAGGCACTCTGTCACACCTCGCTGATGATGGTTTCGCGCCGATAGAAGCCGGCGTCGAGCCGCCGCTGGGGCACCATCGGGTCAGCTACCGCGAGCGTGATGGCATAGGTGCCGGGCATTGTGGGGGTCCAGCGGTGCGACCAGAGCGTCCAGGATCGATTCGCGGTTTGCGGCGGGCACACATCGACGGGCTCGTAAGTGCCGTCGTCGCCGAAACGAATGGTGAGCGCCCGGGTCGGTCGGTAGCCGCCCCACATGATTCCCACCACGCGATAGGTGATCTGGCCGCCGACGGTCCAGCGCTCGATCCGCGTCGGCATCGCAGCCTGATCGATGGACGCCGCCTTGAAGTCACGCGCCAGATCCGGTACCCCGGTCTGATGCGTACGCGAGGCGAACTCGCGCATCTGAGCGGTCGCGGGCTCGTCCTCGCCCACCAGCTGAACCTCGTTCACCCACTTGATGCAGGTACAGCCGTACCAGTTGGGCACCACCAGGCGAACGGGAAAGCCGTGGTCGGGCGGGAGGTCGGCGTCGTTCATCCGGGTGGCGAAGAATGCGCCCGTCGTCTGCAGGTCGGAAAACGTGAAGACCCAGCTCGCTCCCGGAGTCGACGCCCGGGACGGCACATCGTGCCGGTCGAAGCCCGACACCAGCACCCCGATGGCTGCCGGGTTCACGGCCACCGAGGCGAGCAGGTCGGTAACGGGCACGCCCGACCATTCGGCGCTACTCAACATGCCGAAGCCGGCGCCGTTCTTGAAGTTGCCGCTGCACTCGAGCAGGACAGCACCGCGGGGCCGGGCCATGGAGCGGATCATGTCCACGGGCCACGTCGCAGGGCGGGCCACCATGCCGCCCACCTGGATGGTCCACGCATCGGTGTCGATGCCGTCGGGGTTGAAGGTGCGGAGGTAAAACTCGTCGGTCGGCGTGATCAGGCGATCGGGAGCGACAGTGCCGAGGTCGGTGTACAGCCGGCCGTCCCAGCCCTGCCCCGACTTGCGTGCAAAATCGTGGCTGCCTTCGTTGACGAACGGCACGACATCCAGCATCTGTCCGCCCGCGAACGGATCGGCACAGCGGCCATTGCCGGCGACGTCCCCGGTCTGCCCGGCGTCCCTGGTCCCGCCCGGGCCCTGGGCTGCATCGCGATCGCCGACCCGCCCGGCCGAGGAAGATCTGCAGCCCCCCGTGAACAGAGCGCCTCCCAGCAGGAGTGAGCTCTTCAGGACCGTTCTTCGTTCCGTTTCCCGAGGGTGCATGAAGCTCACGCACGCCGTTGGTGGGGGCGATCGGAGGATGGCAGGTTCTGCCAGGCCCGGGCATAGACGTCCGAGCGCACCGCCAGGTAGCCGGGGTAGCGACGTCGCGCTTGCAGGACGGCGGCGCGCTCGAGAGTAACGGTTGCCAGCCGTTCGGTGGTCTCGAGCGACACCTCTCCGTCCGGGGAGATGGCGACCGAGGGCCCGCCGAGCGGGACGCCGTCCTCGGGTGCGGGCCGGGGAACCGAGAGCACCCAGCTGGCGGAGGTGAGAGCGCTCGCTCGCAGCACCAGCCGCCAGCGATCGAAGGTCGCGGCCTCCGTGGCACGCGGAACGAAAATGGCCAGCGCGCCCCCGGCCGCCAGGGCATGGGCCAGCTCGGGACGGTTGACATCGGAGCAGATCTGGATCCCGATCGGCAGCCCGAAGGAGGTCACCACCTCCGGGGGCGTCGACCCCGGCCGGTAGTGGCTGGTCTCCCAGAAGCCCTCTTCTTCCGGCAGGTGAAGCTTTCGGTAAGCCGAAACCAGTTGCCCCTCCTGGTCGAACGTGAGCGCGGTATTGAAACGCTCGCCCGACACATCGCGCACGATCGCGCCGCCGACGACGCCGATGCGCGCGGCTCGGGCGGCGGCGGCCAGGGCTTGGTGCCGGGGCCCGCCGGCCGGCTCGGCGTCGTCCTCGCGCGGTCTCGGGACGGCGCCGCACCAGGCATCGAGCGGCAGCTCGGGCAGCAAGGCCAGCTCGGCCCCGCGGGCTCGGGCCTCGGCGAGGCAATCAGCCAGCCGAGCGGCCGCGCCGTCACCCACGAACACGTCCCGGACGAGAGCGACGGTCAACTGTTCCTGCGCCATCACGGTAGTAGAGCACAGGCAGCTGCCCCCGCGTGCAGGACCGAGCTGCCGCCAAGCGGCCGGCCAAGTTCAGACGCTCGGATCGGGGTGAGCGCGGCAATGCGGATCTCCACAGCGAGGGAGATCCCAGGACGGGACCTCACCCAGCACAAAACGGGCGCCCTGCGAGGCATAGCCGCGCGGCCCGCGCGCGACAGCCTCGACGGCGGCAATCATGGGGTCGAGCAGGTCGGCCCCGGGCGGCGGCGGCCAACCCGCCTCGAAGGTGCCGAAGGCCATCTCGACCACCGCCAGGGCGCTCGGTTCATCGGCCGAGCGGTGGCGACCGAGCATCGCCCGCGCATTTTCATCGAGCTCCAACGCAAGTCTCAACAGCCGCCCGGACAGGAGGTCCGGGGTCAAGCCATCGCGCCAGTCGATGCCCGGCAGCGGGAGCGTGAATCGCCTCGCGGGCAGACTGTCCACGATGGTTTGCAATCCCATCGCCGCTCGACCCGGGTCCGGCAAAGGACAGGCCTTGAGCAGCGCCGGGATCAGCATCGTCAGATAATCGCGTCCTGCGTTTCCGCAGCCATGCTCCATGAGCGCCGGAGCGAAATAGCGGATGTGGTCTACGGGAAGGAAGATCGCCGCCTCCGACACCACGAAGCGACAGTCGGACGCGTCGAGGTCCTCATACGGCTTGGCGAGGATGGCTGCGTAAGGCTCCTCCAGGTCGGGAGCGGCGACGTACCCACATTCGGAGGGCGGGGGCGCTGCAGCGTTGGGTCGCGCGCGGGTCACACCACCCAATTCGGCAGATCATGTTCCACCGCGGAGCCCTCCGCCGGGCGCCGCCTCCACGCTACGCCGCGCGGAGTAACGAGGCGTCGAGGTGATAGCCCCTTCCGGCACTTCTCCAGTAGCGCGTACGCCGAACAGGTCGGATGGGCTCGCGAACTTGCTGTAACATCGCGCGGCTCATTGGCCTTGCGACGCCGCGGCCCGATATTGTCCCGACGCCGATTCCTCGGCGGAAGCGTTGCCACCGGCACGGCGCTGGCCACGCGCGCGGCCATGGCCTCCATCGCCGCGAACCGGCAGGCCCCCGCGTTCGTGTCCAGCGCGCGCCCGGCGGTCGATCATGGCATCCAGATCGGGGACGTCACCCGCGAGCGGGCCATCGTCTGGAGCCGCACCGATCGCGAAGCGCGCATGTTCGTGGAGTGGGACACCACGCCCAAGCTCGCCTCCGCCCGCCGCGTCCGGGGTCCCGACACGACGGCGGAGCTCGACTACACGGCGCGGGTGGATCTCGACGGGCTGCCCAGCGACCAGCACATCTTCCTGCGCGTGACCTTCGAACATCTGACCTCCAGCAAGGGCGCCAGCCAGCCGGTGCTGGGCTACTTCCGCACCGCCCCCAGCCAGCCGCGCGCGATCCGGCTGCTGTGGTCCGGGGACACCTGCGGCCAGGGTTGGGGCATCAACCCCGACATGGGCGGCATGCACATCTACACCACGATGGCCAAGCAGGACCCGGACTTCTTCATCCACAACGGCGACAACATCTACGCCGACTGGCCGCTCGAGAGGCTGGTCGAGGTGCCCGGCGGCCCTCTCTGGCAGAACGCGTTCCTGGACCGGGAGCCCAGCCGGGCCAAGGTCGCCGAGACGCTCGACGAGTTCCGGGCCTGTTACCGCTACAATCTGTGCGACGACAACCTGCTGACCTTCAACGCGTCGGTGCCGCAGATCTGGCAATGGGACGATCACGAGACGCTCAACAACTGGTCACCGAGCAAGTCGCTCGCGCACGACAAACGCTATCACGTCAAGGACCTGACCGCGCTGGTCACCCGGGCCAAGCGCGCGTTCCTGGAATACGCGCCCATGCGGGTGCAGGCCGTGGCGCCGCGCATTTACCGAAAGATTCCCTACGGGCCGCAGCTCGATGTGTTCGTGCTCGACCTGCGCAGCTACCGCGGCCCCAACGACTACAACCGGCAGCGCAAGCGCAGCGAGATCACGACCTTCCTCGGCCACGACCAGCTGGCGTGGCTGAAGAACGACCTGCTGTTGTCGTCGTCACGATGGAAGATCATCGCCTCGGATTCTCCTATCGGACTCATCAACCCGGACGGACGCGACCGGCGGGGACGCTTCCGCTACGAGAGCGCCGCCAACGGCGACGGCCCCCCGCTGGGCCGCGAGCTCGAGCTGGCGGAGCTGCTGTCGTTCATCCGGCGCAACCACATCCACAACGTAGTCTGGTTGACCGGCGATTTTCACTACACTGCCGCTCACCACTACGACCCGAAGCGGGCCGTGTTCAAGGACTTCGATCCCTTCTGGGAGTTCGTGAGCGGTCCGCTCAACGCCGGCAGCTACCCGATGTACGGGCTCGATGACACGTTCGGGCCGCGGGTCGTCTTCCAGAAGGGCCCCCCGCCCGACGGAAAGACGAATCTACCGCCCAGCGCCGGATTCCAGTTCTTCGGGCAGGTCGACATCGAGTCCTCGGGCGAGCTGAAGGTGACGCTCAAGGACCTCGAGGGCCGGAACCTGTACGAAAAGCAGCTGCAGCCCGCCGGCAAAGACAGCTGACGAAGATGTACCACCCGGCGGTGCGGCCGTCACCCGAGCGCTTGATGCTCGGAATCGTTTGCGGGCGGCGCCCCACTCCGACTCGTAGAGGTGGGGCTAGCCCTCGAAGTCCGCGAGGCCGCTGCGGAAGTCGGAGCGCCAGTGCCCGCCGTTTCGGGGAGTGTCCAGGATTTACTCCGGGTGGCGGGCGGCGATATCATCGACAAAGGTCTCCTGTGATGTCCGAAGCCGTCGCGCCTTCCGATGTCGCCGCCGGTACCGGCGCCGTTTCCGGCGTGCTGAGGCGCGGGCGGGTACGCAAGGAGGTGGGGGAGGAGGCCTGGCTGCGCGCCATGCTCGACGTCGAGGCGGCGCTGGCGCGTGCTGAGGCGCGCGCCGGTCTGCTCACCGAGGCCGACGCCGCCGCTATCGCGCGCGCCTGTCAGCCCGAGTCGTTCGACCTCGCGCAGCTGGCGCGGGCGGCGGCGGAGGGGGTCAACCCGGTGGCGGCCATCATGCGTACGCTGGTCGCGTCCGTGCACGGACCGGCGGCGGGCCAGGTCCAGCGCGGCGCCACGAGCCAGGACGTCATCGACACCGCGGCGATGCTGGTGGTCCAGCGCGCGCTGGTGGCGCTGCTCGACGATATCGATCGCGCGTGCGACACGGCCGCGGCGCTGGCGGCCCGGCACCGCGCGACCCTGATGGCCGGGCGCAACCTGCCCAACGGGTTGCCCATCACCTTCGGGCTCAAGGTCGCGGGCTGGCTGTCGGGCCTCGACGAATCGGCGGCGCGACTCGACGAGATCCAGCGGGGTCGGCTCATCGTGCAGCTCGGCGGCGCGGCCGGCACGCTGGCGTCGCTGGGCGCGTCGGGCCTGAAGGTGGTCGCGTACCTCGCGCGCGAGCTGGGGCTCGCGGCGCCAGAGCTCCCCTGGCACGGCAACCGCACGCGCGTCGCCGAGGTCGCCGGCGCGCTGGGCGCAACCGCGGGCGCGATGGCCAAGCCGGCCCACGACATCATCCAGCTGGCGCAGACGGAGATCGCCGAAGTGGCTGAGGTGCGCGAGGGTGGCCGCGTGGGCGGCTCGTCCCCACGCCCCGACAAGCGCAGCCCGCTGTTCGCGATCAGCGCGGCGTCGTGCGCTTCGTGCGCGCCGGCGCTCGTCGCCGCAATCCTCGGCGACATGCCCTACGAATACGAGCGCACGGCCGGCGGCTGGCAGCTCGAGTGGCGGCCGCTGTGCGACCTGCTGGTGGCGGTCGGTTCGGCCGCCGCGTGGCTGCGCGAGTGCCTCGAGCACCTGGCCGTCGACGAGCAGCGCATGCGCTCCAACCTCGAGCGCACACGCCGCCCCGCCGCGTCCGAGCGCGTGGTGGCGGCGCTGGTCCCCGCGGTGGGCCGGGCGCGCGCGCAGGATCTCGTCGCGCGCGCCTGCGCGTCGGCGACCACCCAGCAGCGCCCGCTGCTCGAGAAGCTGCAATCGGACCCGACCATCCGGGCGCACCTGCCCGCCGACACCCTCACGGCGCTGCTCGACCCCGGCAGTCATGTGGGCAGCGCCCCGACGTTCATCGAGCGCGTGCTCACCACCCACGCCGCTCGCCGCCGCCGCGCCGGCCGTTGACGGGTCAATGAAAGGCGCTTTCGCGCGGCGCCGGTTCGCGCGCCGACGGCGGCAGCACCCGCGGGGGGGCGACGCGACCCCATTCAACTGGCAGATGGTCGAGACGCTGGATGAGGAATGGGTCGATTGCCTCGGCGGTCCGCTCCGGTACAAGGTCATCGGCGTCGTGACCGCCCCCGTGGACTACGGCCAGAGTCCGTCTTACGCGATGATCCTCGAGGGCGGCGGGTTCAAGGGCAACAGCTTCTACGGCTGCCCCGAGCGGCCCCAGCTGAAGTGACCGACCCGGTGGGATGAAAGCACCCCTCAGGGGAAGCTGCCCGAGGCGGCCAGCAGGTCGAGGCGCACCTGCTGGGCGTTGTCCTCGGCCAGCGCGGCCGCGAGATCGCTCTGGCGGGCCTCTTGCTCGGCGTCGATCACCTCGAGGTTGGAGGTGGCGCCGTTTCGGTAGCGGAGGGTGGAGATCTCGAGGGCCCGCCGCGCCAGCGCCGCGGCCGTCCTGGTTTCCCGGACCCGGGCGTCGGCGTGCGCCACCGCCTCGTTCCCGAGGCGGATGTCCGAGCTGGCCTGCCGGAGCGTTCCTGCCAGCGTGTCGCTCGCCTGGTCGAGCAGCGCCCGGTTCTCTAGCCAGGTCCCCCGGCGCAGGCCGCCGTCATACAGAGGCACGATCAGGTTGAGGCTGAGCTGCCACGCCCAGCGGGGCTGCGCGAAGGTCGGTGGTTCGGTGAACATCGGTTGAAAGATCGCGGTCAGGCGCGGCAGGTAGTCGGTGTAGGTGTCCTTGACCCGGTGCTGGGCCGCGATCTGCCTCGCCTGCAGCCACAAGATGTCGGCGCGCAGCTGGAGCTGGCTGGCGGGGCGGGGGAGGGCGAATTGCGGGGCTTCCGCGGCGTCGACCGGGTGATCGCCGGCCACCAGCACCCCCAGCGCCTCCTGCGCTCTGAGCAGGGAGATCTGGGCGGTCTCGACCTGGGCCAGCGTGGTGTGGAGCTCCTGCTGGGCCCGCACGGCGTCGATCTCGCTGACCGTCCCGGCGGCGGACTGCTGGCGCGTGAAGTCCGCGTGCGCGGCGGCGTTGTCTCGCCCCACCCGTGCGATCTCCAGGGTCCGCTTCATGGTGACCACCGTCAGATACGCGTTGGCCACCGCAATGCCCACCTGACGCTGCACCTGGTGCATGTTCAGCGCCGACACCTGGCGATCGTCGCGCGCATGTGCCCACTGGGCCCAGGCCCGGGGCGCGAACAGAGGGACGGTCAGGGGCGCGCTGGCGTTCCACTGATCCCTGGCCTGCACCACAAAGTCCATGAAGCGACGGTCGGCGTCGAGGCGGGTGTAGCTACCGGAGGGGACCAAGGTGGGCAAGACGCCGGACCGGGCCTGGACCACAAGCCCCTCCGCGCGACGCACCTCCGCCGCCGCCACCAGCACATCCGGGTAGCGGGCCACGGCACGGGCGATGGCCTGCGGGAGGGTGATTCGCTCCATCTCCGCGCCCCGGGCCGGCGCCGAGGCCCCCAGAAAGGCGATCAGCGCGGCCGTGACTGCACGGCGGTGCCGGTCATGCACGCGCGCCCTCGGGCTGCGGGACAGGCGCCGGCTCGGGCTCGGGCGGCTCCTTGCGGCGCAGGCGGGCCAGCCCCCGCCGCATCATGAGGTAGAGCGCCGGTGTGAAGAACAGATTGAGCAGGGTGGCGATGAACAATCCCCCCGCGACGGCGGTCCCGAGCGAACGCCGGCTGTGCGCCCCGGCGCCGCTGGCAAACACCAGGGGCAACATCCCCAGGATGAAGGCGAAGGAGGTCATCAGGATCGGGCGCAGCCGCAGCTGGGTGGCCTCGATGACCGCCTCGACCTCGGTCCGCCCGCGGGCCCGCAGCTGCTCGGCGAACTCCACGATGAGGATGGCGTTCTTGCTGGCCAGGCCGATCAACATCACCAGGCCGATCTGGCAATAGACGTCGTTGACCAGGCCGCGCAGCTTCTGGGCCCCCAGCGCGCCCAGCAATCCCAGGGGGACGGCGAGGATGATCACCACCGGCAGCGCGAAGCTCTCGTACTGGGCCGAGAGCGTCAGGTAGACGAACAGGATGGCCAGCAGGAAGATGATCAAGGTCCGGCCTCCGGTGCGCACCTCCTCCCAGGACAGCCCGGCCCATTCGTAGCCCATCTGCGCGGGCAGCACCCGGGAGGCGGCCGCGTCCATGGCAGAGATGGCGTCCCCGCTCGACACGCCGGGGGCGGCGGCGCCCAGCAGCTCCACCGAACGAAAGAGATTGAAGTGGGTGATGACCGGCGGGGCGGTGGATCTCTCCAGGCGCACCAGGCCCTGCAGCGGCACCGGGTTGCCCGACGAGCCGCGCACGTACAGCTCGCCGATGTCGTCGGGCTGGGTGCGGCTGGCGGCGTCGGCCTGGGCGTAGACCCGGTACGATCGGTTGTTGAAGTCGAAATCGTTCACGTAGGCCGCACCCATGTAGACGCCCAGCGCGTCTCCCACCTGCGACAGGGGGATGCCGACGCTCTTGGTCTTCTCGCGGTCGATGCTGAGCACGAACTGCGGATCGTCCACCGTGAAGGTGGAGAACAGAGCGGCGATCTTCCCGGTGCGCGTCGCCTCGGCGGTGAGCTGCCTCTGGGTGGCCACCAGCGCCTCGAACCCGGCGTTGCCCTGGTCGGTGAGCTCGAAGGTGAAACCACCGGTGGAGCCCTGCCCCTGAATGGGGGGCGGGAGGAAGGGGACCACGATCCCGCCGGAAAGCGACAGCAACTCGGGCCGCAGACCGGCGACCACGGCCATGGCGGAGTGTTCGTCTCCCTTGCGCTCGGCAAGGGGTGTGAGCGCGCTGAAGATGACCGCGCGGTTGGATCCTCCCCCGGTGAAGCTGAAGCCGAGGACGGAGAAGATGTGGCTGACCTCCTTGCGCTTGCGCAGGATCCCCTCCACCTGCTTGACCACGCCGGTGGTGTATTGCAGCGACGCTCCCGGGGGGGTCTGGATCTGGGTGATGATGTAGTTCAGGTCCTCGTCGGGCACGAAGCCCATGGGTACGCTCCGGAAGACGAGGAAGGTGAGGGCCAGGCCACCGGCAAAGGCGAGCGCCACCCACCGCAGGTGGTTCAGCATCTTGCCCAGGGTCCGCCGGTAGCCCTCGTTCACCCGTTCGAAGCCGCGGTTGAACCAGCGGAACAGCACGAACGGCCGGTCGGGCGGCGGGCACATGAAAAGCGCCGCGAGCGCCGGAGACAGGGTCAGCGCATTGAACATGGAGATGGTGACCGCGAAGGCGATGGTCAGCGAGAACTGCATGTACAGGCGCCCGGCCGTACCGGGCATGAAGGCGACCGGCACGAACACCGCGATCAGCACCAGCGAGGTGGCGACGACCGCCCCGCTCACCTCCCCCATCGCCACCTCGGCGGCCTCGCGGGACCCGCACTTCCGCCCCGCCAGGTTGCGCGCGATGTTCTCCACCACCACGATGGCGTCGTCGACCACCAGCCCGGTGGCGAGCACGATGCCGAACAGGGTCAAGGTGTTGATCGAGAAACCGAACGCGTTGATGAAGGCGAAGGTGCCGATCAGCGAGACCGGGATGGTGATGGCCGGGATGAGGGTGGTGCGCCAGTCCTGCAGGAACAGGAAGATGACCAGGATGACGATGAGGATGGCCTCGACCAGGGTGATGAGCACCTCCCGGATCGAGTCGCGCACCGCCACGGTGGGGTTGAAGGCGACGGTGTACTGGAGCGAGCTCGGGAACTGACGCGACAGCCGCTCCAGGGTGGCCCGCGCCTGCTGCTCGATGTCCAGGGCGTTGGCGTCAGCCAGCTGGAAGATCCCCAGCCCGACGCCCTCGTGCCCGTCGAAGCGGAGCTGCTGGCTGTAGCTCTCGGCGCCCAGCTCGGCCCGACCGACGTCCTTGAGCGTGATCAGCGACCCGTCGGCCCCGCTGCGGATGACCAGCCGCTCGAACTGGCCCGGATCGGTGAGCCGACCGAGCGCGCGGACGCTGATCTGGAAGGTCTGGCCGGGAGGCGACGGTGGCTGGCCCAGCTGACCCGACACGATCTGGGCGTTCTGCTCGCGCAAGGCATTGACCACGTCGGTGGCGGTCAGCCCGCGGGCCGCCAGCTTGGCGGGATCGAGCCACAACCTCATCGCGTAGCGCCGCTCGCCGAAGATGATGACCTCGCCGACGCCGGGCAGGCGCTTGAGCGCGTCCACCACGTAGATGGCCAGGTAGTTGCTGATGAAGGTCGCGCTGAGCGAGCCGTCCGAGGAGTGAAACCCGACCGCCATCACGATGGCCGGGGTGGTCTTGGTGATGGTGACGCCGGTGTTCTTGACCTCGGTGGGCAGGCTGGCGAGGGCCGTGTTCACCCGGTTCTGCACGTCGACCGCGGCCAGGTCCTTGTCGCGCCCGACATCGAAGGTGACGGTGATGGTGCTTGTGCCATCGCTGCCGCTGTTCGATTGGATGTAGCGCATTCCCTCGACGCCGTTGATCTTCGACTCGATGGGGGTGGTCACCGCCGATTCGACCACCTGGGCGCTGGCGCCGACGTAGTTGCTGGTGACCTGGACCTGCGGCGGGGCCAGCTCGGGAAACTGCGCCAGGGGGAGGGTGGGAATGCTGACCAGGCCGACCAGCAGGATCACCAGGGCACACACCGTGGCGAACACCGGCCGGGTGATGAAGAATTTGGAGAACACTAGCCCCCCTTCCCGGCGCCGTCGCGGCCGCTGGGTGCGACCACCACCGGGGCGCCGGGGCGTAGCTTCTGCATTCCCGCCGTGACCACCCGGTCCCCGGGCGCCAGCCCCCGCAAGACCGGATGGCTCTGGCCCACGATGGGACCGATGTCGACCGCGCGCTGCTCGACCACCAGGCCGCCCGGTTGCTCCTTGACCGTCCAGACGAAGGTCTGGCCGTTCAGCACCTGCACGGCCAGAACCGGAACGACCGGACCTTGCCGCTCGCTCCAGATCGGGCGCGCCCGCACCAGCTGCAGGTTGCGCAGGCTTCCCGTCCGGTTGTCGACCCTGGTCTTGATCAGCACGGTCTGATCGGCGGTGGTCTGGGGGGCGATGAAGGTGACCTCGCCGCGCAGGGGCGGGCGGTCGGGCCGCGTGACGATCTCGACGGGCAGGCCCATGCGCAACCGTCCGGCCTGCTCGACGGGGATGTTGATGTACGCCTCCAGGACGTCGTTCTGATCGATGGTGGTCAGCAGCGTCTGGGGGTTGACCAGGTCCCCGACCCGGACCGGGATGTCACCGATGTTTCCCTTCTCGGGAGCGGCGACCCGATAAAAGTGGAGCTGGACCTCGGCGGCCCGTACCTGCGCGTCTTGACTCTGCACGGCCGCCTCCGCGCCCCTGAGCGAGCTGTAGGCCTGATCGACCTCCTGCTTGCTGGCGCCCCCTCCCTTGTACAGGAGCGAGAGACGTTGATATTGCTGTCGCCAGTAAGCCAGGTCGGCCAGCCGAGCGGAGATCCCTGCCTCCTCTCCGCGGACCGCGGCCTGCTGCTGTCGGGAGTCGATGCGCATGAGCACCGTCCCCGGCTCGACGTGCGCCCCCGACTCGATCGGGATGTCGGTGATCCAACCGGTCACCTGGGGCTGGACACGGACCGAACGCCGCGATCTCAAGGTGCAGATGTATTCGCTGGTGTCGCGAATCGTGGTCAGGTTGATGGTGGCGACCTCGACCGGCACGGCAGGGGGGCCGGCCGGGCCGGCGGCGTCCGACAGTCTTTCACACGCGCTCGCGACACCGAGGAGAAGAGCGCACAGCCAGAGTTTCACGGTGGGCAACTTGTGCCTAGCCGCCCTGCCGTCAATCGTCAGCTGCCCCATGGTGCTTCTGGATGACAAGGCGGTGCCCGAGGCGCCGGTCGTCGGGCTAGACCCCGGCGGAGCCGCCTTCCTGACGAGCGTGTGATCGCGGCGCGCGGTCGATGCGGACGGAGATGCCGGTCAGGGCACGGGTGTGCTCGGCTGCGGCCGGTAGGACAGGTACATGACGCCCTGACCGAAGGATTCGCTGGCCGCAAGAGACAGCTTGCCGGGGGCGGCGCCCTCGGGGAACAGGCGCGGGCCGGAGCCCCGGGTGACCGGGTAGACGAGCAGATGGAGCTCGTCGATCAGACCATCGGCGAGCATGGCCCGGACCAGCGTGCCGCTGCCCGAGACGTAGAGATCGCCGACCTCGTGCTTCAGCTTGCGGATCGCGGCGGGATCGTAGGGCCCGAGGATCTTCGAGTTCTTCCAGGTCGCGCTGGTCAGCGTGCTGGAGACGACGAATTTGGGGGAGTCGTTGAAGAAGGGGGCGCCGGGATCCTCCTTCTCGGTCCGCTGCGACCAGGCCGGCTCGAACATCTGGTAGGTCTTGCGCCCGAGCAAGATGCCCCGGCACCGCTTCGTCAGCGCACCGACGACCCTGATCATGTCGGGCGTGAACTCGTAGTCGGCGGTCCAGATCGGGGCGTCGATCACGCCGTCGAGGCTCATGAACTCATGCACGTGTATGGCTCCCACTGATCACCTCCGTTCGAGAACGTAGCGGTTCATCTGGTCCGGGGGCCAGGCATAACCGCACTGAACTCCCGGGTCTTGTATGAAAGGGACATCTCCGCGGAACCATCTTGCCGCAGGATCTCCGCCGGAGTGTGCCCGACGAAGCGCCCGAGCGACCGGGTCAGATGCGGCTGATCGAAGTAGCCTGTCTCGTTCACGGTGTCGAGGATCGACACCCCTCGCTGCAGCAGGGCGGTGGCCCGGCGGGCGCGTTCGATCTGACGGATCAGGCCAGGGGTCAAACCTGTCGCGCGCAGAACCCGCCGCCGCTGCGAGCGCGGCGACAGCCTGGCCACCCGCCCGTGAAGGGCCTCACCGACCACCTCATCGAGCCTGATGAGGCCCGAGCGGACGAGGCGCTCGAGGAACGTGTCTGCGTTCTCGAACGTCGGCAGCTGCCAGGCCCGCCCGTCTAACCAGAACGAGTTGCGACCGGCTTGCGGCAGGTTGATGCCCCCGTCCACCAGCTCGCTGGTCGGCAGCTGGGGCATGAACGCCCCGTGATTGAATGCGATCCCGAAGAACTCGGCATCCGGCGGGATCGGAGCGCGCGTGGCCCTGGTCTCCGGGCCGCGCACGGTCACGATGGCGCGCCCCCGGTGCCGGGTGACGACCATCTCCCAGCGGCTGACCGCCACCGACGTGAAAACGCCGGCCCGGTCACTGTCGGTGCGCCACACGGTATGCACCAGGTCGAGATCCGAGGGTCGCTCGTCGAAAGTAAAGGGCATGCTTCGCCTCCTCGGTCAGGACGACGAACCAGGGCCCGCCGGATCGACAGGGTGATTCCAGGGCAACGAAATTACCCGCCGAAGGGGCTTGACGGTCCGCGGGTGGGAGCCCTCTCAGGTGTGTGTGGAGCGCCAGTCCGGCCATGGATGGTGAGTCGTGCTCGATGCAGGGCGCGGCGGCCGACCAGGCGCTGGTTAACGCTGCGCGGGCGGGGGCTCGGGAGGCGTTCGGTCCGTTGTAACGACTCGCCTACTATTGCGCCAGTCATCGGCTCGCCCACCGCGGATCGAACCACCTCGGATGCAGCGATGTCGTCAGCTCCGATCGTTGATGCGACGATCTGACATCGGTGCGGCGGTCTGGCGGTCTGGGAGCCTCAATCCGCTGCCGCCGGCGGCACGAACGGCGCGATTGGCTCCGGGTCGATCACGCCCGCTGTTTCCAGCTGGTCGTTCAGCTTGCGGGTCATCTCGTCCTCCAGGACGACTCGCGCTGGGAGCAGCGACCAGGCGTCAGGCTGCCCCTCGGTCTCCGCCGTCTGATCGGTAGACAACCGGGCGATCCACGCGAGGCGCTGGCTGGGCGGCGGGTGGCTGTCATACGCCGATCCCTTCACCTGCATGGCCTCGGACACCGCGCGGCTGCTCTCCTCGGCCGACAGGCCCGCGTCGGCCGGCAGGGAATACAGATTGGCCACCGGCTGGCGCTGGTTCTCGGCGCGGTCGATCAGGTACTTTCTGGCTCGGTCGAACTCCACGCTGCGCGTGACCACGTGGGTGAGGCCCGCTGTGAATGCCCGGGGGCCATAAGCCACGGCGGCGACGTGATCGGCCAGCACCTCCTGCAGGCGTGAGGCACCCAGAGTGATGCGCATGAACAGGGCGTAGAAGACGCGCAGGAAGTGCCAGGCCGGGTTGAGGATCAACAGGCCGCCCCGCTCGGCCAGCGCCAGCACCGTGCGCAGTAGCGCCCCCAGCACCGCCTTCGCCATGCCGCCGCCCGCGGTGTCCCGG
>JBKPRZ010000248.1:0-3480 GCA_046734815.1 Myxococcota bacterium
GGGCCAGCCCAGCCAGGGCCTGCGCGCCCAGGCCATCAGCCGGTGCAGCCCGGAGGCCCCGGATCGTGCCCTTGCAGCGAGCCAGCGCACCGCCACGCCACGACCCCGGTGGACCACCCGGGCCAGCACGCGTCCGCCGGCGACCAGCAGGCGCCGCGAGAGGATGGCCGCGGGCCGGGCGCGTGTCCTCAGCCCCAGCAGCCAGGCCACGACGCGCGCGGCCACCGGCTCCGGCTCGGGCTCGAGCAGCGACGGATCCAGCTCGGGCACGTCGCCCTCGACCTCCACGGTGACCCTGCGCGGGTCGGGCGGAGGGGCGGGCGGGGGACTGCTCCGGGGTACAGGTGGCGAGGCGACGCGCAACCGCATGGCAGGGACTCGTTCCGGACGGCTCGGCGGGGTAAACGAGCCAGACCACCCGGCGATACACACGACCATCACCTGCGACAGCCAGCCGCCCGGCGGAAGCAGGATGCCGCGCCCGAGTTCCCGCCCGTCAGCCCAGCAAGAGCCGGCGCACGTGTTTCTTCCCCGCGTGCAGCAACACCCCCGCGCTGCCCACCTCGTCCGCGCGGACCACCTCGTCCAGCGAGTCGACCTTGCGATCGCCCAGGCGGACCCCGCCCTGCGCCACCAGCCGGCGGGCCGCGCTCTTGGACGCCGCCAGGCCGCAGGCCGCCAGCACGTCCACCACCTTCAACCCGGCGTCGAGCTCCGCCCGCGTGATCGCGTGGGTGGGGACATCGGCGCCCGCACCGTCGCCGTCGCCGAACGCCGCCCGCGCCGCCCCCTGGGCCGAATCCGCCGCCTCCTCGCCGTGCAGGATCTTCGTGACCTCGTAGGCCAGCGCCGCCTTGGCCGTGCGCAGCTCCGCCCCCTGCAGCGCCGCCAGCCTCTGGACCTCCTCCATGGGCAGGAAGGTGAAGATCTTCAGGAAACGCCCGACGTCGCGGTCATCGACATTGACGAAGTACTGGTAAAAGTCGAACGGCGACGTCATCTCGCCGTCCAGCCACACCGCCCCCGCCGCCGTCTTGCCCATCTTCTCGCCGCTGGCAGTGGTGATCAGCGGGGACGTCAGGGCGAACGCCTGCTTCTGCTCCAGCCGGCGGATGAGATCGGCCCCCGCCAGGATGTTGCCCCACTGGTCGTCGCCGCCGATCTGCAAGGTGCAGCCGTGCCGTCGGAACAGCGTCAGAAAGTCGTACGCCTGCAGCAGCTGGTAATTGAACTCGATGAACGACAGCCCTTTTTCCAGCCGGACCTTGTAGGCCTCCGCCGCCAGCATGCGGTTGATGCTGAAGTGCCGGCCGATGTCCCGCAGAAAATCGATGTACTTGAGCGGCAGCAGCCACTCGGCGTTGTCCACCACCAGGATCTGGTCGCCCGCCGCCTTCAGGTAACGGCGGACCTGCTCGAACACCCGCTTGCCGTTTTCGGCGATGGTCTCGGGCGACAGCATCTGCCGCATCTCGGTCTTCCCGCTGGGGTCGCCGACCATCGTGGTCCCGCCGCCCAGCACCACGATGGGGCGGTGGCCGGCACGGGCCAGGTGGGCCATCGCCATCAAGGGAACCGTGTTGCCCAGCTGCAAGCTCGGCTTGGTGGGGTCGAAGCCCGCATAGAACGTCACCGGCCCGGTCGCAAGACGCTGACGCAGGTCAGGCTCGTCGCTGACCTGCTGGATGAAACCGCGCTCCCGTAACGTGTCGAGGACGTGCATCGGAATCGACGAGTATAACCTCCCGCGGCAGCCAATTCCGGCCTACGCTAGGCGCTGTGAGTGAACCCGCCACCGGTCACACCAGACGACGTCCAAACGACCGTGTTCCCCGCCACGCTGCGCGTGTGAGCGAAGCCGCCACGAGCTACGCTAGAGGCGTGACCGAACCCGCGTCGGGCCCCGCGTGTGGCTGCGCCCAGCGCCCGCCCTTCTCGCGCCTGGAGGAGGAGGTGGTGCTGCGCTGGCCGGTGCTGGAAGCGGGCGAGTGGGAAGAGCTGCGCCAGTGCCCCGACTGCAGCGCCTACTGGCTGTCGGCCTGGCCCGAGGAGCTGGAAGCCAACCCGATCCTGATCCGCCCCATCCCCGCCGACGCCCGCCGCCTGCGCGACCTGGACCGCTGCGAGACCCTGCGCCCGTATTGCCTGGCCCGCATCGAGGAGCACCTGGGCGACCTCAAGGAAGAGAAACGTCCCTGCAAGAAGGTCGGCTGCGAGCGCCGCCGCCTGCGCGCCGCCTCCTACTGCATCGAGCATCTCATCGCCCAGCGCTTCGGACGCCAGCTCTCCAAGCTCGACCGCAAGTAGCGCGCGCCTGGCGCAGCGTTCCCGAACGGAGACGCAATCACCCGTGGGCGTCGCCGTCCCCGTCCCCGTGGGCGTCCCCGTCCCCGAGATCTGCCGCGACCTGCACCAGCCTCACGAGCGCTTCCGCCTGCGCCAACAACGTCGCCGCCTCCTCCGGCCTTCCGAGCTGCGCGTAGGTGGCCGCCGCCTCCCGCCGCGCCTCCAGCTCCCGCTCGACCAGTGCGCGCGTCTCACCGCCACTCAGGATGCGCCGGGGCACCTCACCCGCTCCCAGCCCAGCCACCCCGCCCGCGATCGTCCCGGAACCCATCTGCACCGCAGGCCCGGCCGCGGGATCGGCCGCCTCCGCGTTGTCGATGGCCGCCAGGGTCTCGCGCATCACCGCCACCAGCTGCGGCTGCCGCGCCCGCATGGCCTCGGTCAGCGCCGCCCGCAGGGCGCGCTTCCAGTCATCGACCGTGCTCACGCTTCCAGTCATGGACCCGTGTTCACCTCGGGCTGCCCAAAGAAAAAAGGCCGAAGCAGTGAGCCTGCTTCGGCCTTTGTAGAAACTTCCCGGCGACGACCTACTCTCCCACAGGGTCCCCCCTGCAGTACCATCGGCCCTGGAGGGCTTAACTTCCGAGTTCGAGATGGGATCGGGTGTGACCCCTCCGGTATAGCCGCCGGAAACCTTTCGGCGAATCGCGATTGCGCGTGTCTTGAAATCGAGCGTCTTTGGTTCTCGATCGCAAGCTCATTCACCTGAGCTTCGACCTCGACAGAAGCCCAGAACCGACAACTGTTGCAGTTGGGGTTCCGGACCTCCCGCCATGGGTTCGGGCGAACAAGTTCGCCACTCACCCACGCGTTCATCCATAGACGGTCCGTGCCTGAGAGCCCCTGTTTTTAGAAAACAGGAGAAAAATAATGGCGGTCAAGCCGCACGGACGATTAGTACCGGTTAGCTCCACGCTTCACAGCGTTTCCACACCCGGCCTATCAACCTTGTGGTCTACAAGGGTCCTTGAGGGGGCTTGCGCCCCGGGAGTTCTAATCTGGAGGTCAGCTTCCCGCTTAGATGCTTTCAGCGGTTATCTGTTCCGGACATAGCTACCCGGCGATGCCATTGGCATGACAACCGGAACACCAGCGGTCCGTCCACCCGGGTCCTCTCGTACTACGGGCAGGTCC
>JBKPRZ010000249.1:0-8276 GCA_046734815.1 Myxococcota bacterium
GAGATCCGCTATCCAACTCGGTCTGGAGGGCCCCGGCGAGGTTCCGCGGTTAGCGAGGCGGTCCGGACCCGCTCAGCCCGGCGCGCTGCAGGTGGCTGCTCAGCTCGCAGAGTGCCCGCAGCTCCCTCAGGCGGCGCGACACCGCCTGCTCGAACATCTCGCGCCGTGGCGGGCGCTCGCGGGCCAGCCGTTCCCGCGCCTCCTGGTCCCTCTCGACCACCGCCAGCTCGCGTAGCCGCGCCAGTCGTGACCTGACCGCTGCGGAAAAGAGGGCTTCCGCGGCGAGCCCGGCCACCGGCTTGCCCTGTTCACTCATCGTCGGCGGCCTCGAGTTTTTCCAGATCGGCGAGATCCTGGGTTCGGCCCGCCTGTCTCTTCATGCGCAGGAGCACGTCTCGCGACACGACGATCAGCGGACCCTCGGGAAGGTCGACCTTTGTCGCCCCGTCGAGGCATCCGGCGAGCGACGCCTCCTCGAGAAGGAAGTCCAGGACGAGATGCTCTCCATCCTGCAGCTTGCTCACCCGCTGAACCTTCCGCTCGTGGTCAGTGCCCTCGTCGAAGGTCATGGGAAAAGCAGGGAACGCGTATCCGAGCGGTCTCACGGCATCGAGCGCGCGGGGAAGGTCTCCCGGCGCTACCAGGATGTCGATGTCCTTGGTCGAGCGGGTCGCCCCGTACACCGTCACCGCCACGCCGCCACACACCGCGTGTTGCACCCCCGCTTGCACCAGCGCGGCGGCGATCGCGTGCAGCTCGTCGACGAGGTTCATCCGGCGGTACCCCGCTCGCGCTCAGAGCCTGTGCGACGGAGGGACACGGAACCAGGTTACCGCGGACCGCGCTGAACGTCAGCGGTGCCGTGATCCCGGACGTACGGATCGGTGGGTGCCGCCGGGTCAGGGGGACAGCCGCTAGCAACTGGGGTCATGATCCGGGGGGGCCATGGACTCCCATGCGTCGCTTGCGCCAGCCCCACGTCCGGCGGGCGGCCTGCAGGAAGCTACTCGCAGCGCAAGGCGACCATGGGGTCGATGCGAGAGGCGCGCCAGGCCGGCAGATAGGCGGCCAGCAGCGCGACGGTGCCGAGGGCGGCCATTGCCGTCGCCAAGGTCGCGGGATCGAGCGGCGCCAGCCCGTAGAGCAAGGAGCGCAGCACCCGCGAGACCGCCAGGGCCAGTGGTAGCCCGGCGGCGAGGCCGAGGACGAGCAGCGCCAGGGCCTGCCGCAGCACCAGCCAGCGCACGCCGATGGTGGTTGCGCCCAGGGCCACCCGCACGCCGATCTCCGCGGTCCGCTCGGCCGACCAGCCAGTCAGGACGCCGTACAGGCCGACGCAAACCAGGCCGAGCGCCGCCAGCGCGAAGACGGCCGAGAGCAGCGCCATCACCCGCTCGCCGGCCAGCGCCCGGTCGATCTGCGTCTGGATCGTCCTCACACTGAGGACGGGCAGGCGCGGGTGGGTCTCGTGTACGGCGCTCCGGACAGCGTCGGCCCACAGCCGCGGGTCCCCATCGGTGCGCACCTCCAGAGTACTGGCCAGCCAGTCCTGCTGGTCCAGCGGGACGAAGTAGGTCGGCGGCGCCGGCTCGCTCACCCCGCGCGTGCGGGCGTCGCGGACGATGCCCACCACTTCGATGTCGCCCGGGTCCACGTCGCGCAGGCGCTGGCCCAGGGCATCGGATCGATCGAACAGCAGCCGCGCCAGCGCCTGGTTGATCACCGCCACCCGGGTGGCGTGCTGGTCGTCGGCACGCGTGAACCCGCGCCCGTGGAGCAGCCTCATTCCCATCACCTCGAAGTAGCCGGCGCTGATTCCCTCGATCTGCGCGCGCACCGGCGCGCTCGACGAGCCCACGATGGTGAGGTCGTGGTTCCAGCCGGCCCCCGACAGCGGGCCGAAAACGGACAGACCGGCGCCCCTCACGCCCGGCAGGGCCGCCACGCGCGCGATGAGCGCGTCGTAGAGCGCGGCCGCGCCTTCGGGGGGCGGTCCGTGGCGCCGCCGCAACCCCGCCAGGCCCGGGTTCGTCTCGACCAGCAGCAGGTGCTGTTCCTCGAAGCCTTTGTCGAGCCCGCGCAGATTGGTCAGTGTTCCGCGCAGCAACCCGGCCCCGAAGAGCAAGGCCAGCGAGATGGCGACTTGCGCGGTGACCAGCAGCCGGCTGAGCCGCCGCCGCGATCGGGTGAAGGTGCGGCCGGTGGCTCGCAGCTCGCGCTGGGGATCGGCGAACGCGAGCTGCCAGGCGGGAAGGAGGCCGAGCGGCAGCGTGCTGGCCAGCGCCAGCAGCACCACGAACGAGAGCACGCGCCCGTCCAGAGAGAGGTCGAGGGTGAGCAGGTTGGCAGCCAGCGCGGCCAGCCCGCCGGCGAGCAGGGGGGTCAGCAGCAGGGCGATCCCCGCGCCCAGCGCCGACAGGAGGAGAGCCTCGGCGGCCAGCTGTTGGGCCAGCCGGCCCGGTGTGGCACCGAGGGCGGTGCGGATGTTCATCTCGCGACGGCGCACACCGGCCCGCGCCAGCACCAGGTGCGAGACGTTGACCAGGACGATGAGCAGAAGCAGTCCCACCCCTGCCATGAGCGCCAGGAGGGGCTCGCGGGCCCCCCGCCGGAAGGTGCCCATTCCCTGCGCGCCCGGATCGAGCGCGATGTGCAGGGCCTGAGCGCTCGAACGCCGCTCCACCAGCCCCGGGTGAACCGTCAGAAACTGCTGCAGCGCCAGGTTGACCTTCGTCTCGGCCGCCTCGGTCGAGGCGCCCCTTGCCAGTCGGCCCAGGACCAGCAGCCACCACTCGTCGGCGCGACCGATCCGTCTCTCCAGGCGCATCAGCTCCACCTGCATCGTGAGCGGCACCCAGAAGTCAGCGGGCCGGGCCACGTTCGTCCCCACGAATCCGGGCGGTGCGATCCCGACGACGGTGTAGGGTGTGCCGTTCACGGTCAGTCGGCTGCCCACCATCCCCCGGTCGCTGCCGAAGCGCCGCTTCCAGAAGTGATGGGCCAGGACCACGACCGGGTTGGCCCCGGGCGCGGTCTGATCGTCCGGGCTCAGCGTTCGCCCCAGAAAGGGTGAAACTCCCAGGGTTCGGAAGTAGTTGCCGCTCACGCAGCGTCCGCCCGCGGGCGTGGACGCGTCCCCCGACCGGTTGCCCACCTCCGACGGCGTATCACCGCTCTGTTCGGCGGCGAGGTCGTCGAACAGCTTGCCTGCCCCGTTGTTGTCGGCGCGCAGATGGTCGAAGAGCGGCTGCGAAAAGACGGCCAGCCGTCCGGGGGGATGGCTGCCCGCTCCGCGGCGGCCGTCGTCCGGTGCGAACATCACCAGCCGCTCCGGCTCCGGTACCGGCAGCGGCCGCAACAGCAGGGCGTTGACCAGGCTGAAGATGGCCGCGCTGGCCGCCATGCCGACCGCCAGCGAGCACACCACCGTGGCCGAAAACGCGGCCGAGTGGCGCAGGGAGCGGGCGCCGAAACGCAAGTCGCGTCCCAGGTCTTCGAGGCGGCGGCCCACCCGGACCTCCCGTACCAGCTCCTTCACCGATTCCAGGCCCCCCATCTCCAGCCTCGCCAGGCGCCGCGCCTCCGCGGGGGTCATCCCCTGCGCGAGCTTGGCTTCCACCAGCATCTCGAAGTAGCTGCCCAGCTCCTCGCCGAGCTCGTTCTCCACCCGCGCCCGATGAAAGAGGTTGCGCCAGAGGCTCGCCAGCTTGGGCAGCGAGGGCATGGCTAGGTCGCCTTCAGCGCGCGGGCCATGGCCACCGCGATCCGCTCCCAATCGCCGGTCTCGACCTCGAGTTGCTGCTCGCCGGCTCTGGTCAGCCGGTAATACTTGGCGCGCCGGTTGTTTTCCGACTCGCCCCAGAACGAGGTCAGCCAGCCGGCCTGCTCCATTCGATGCAGGGCCGGAAACAGCGAGCCCGGCTTCACCCGGAAGGTCCCCCGGGTGACCTGCTCGATCCGGCTGGAGACACCCAGCCCATGCAACGGTCCCAGGGACAGCGCCTTGAGCACCAGCAGGTCGAGCGTCCCCTGGAGCAGATCGGCCCGCTCCCCGGTCTTTCCTACAGACATTCTGTAGGTAGGATCGAGCGACTCGTATAGAATGTCAATACGAGCGCAAGAGGACAGTGGCTCCCACACCCGCGGCGCCGCCGGATTGCGCCCTTACGGCGGGGACGCTGTGGAACGTAGTTCAATAACCTCGGTTCGCGGTCTCTGGTCGCCGCGGCGCTGGTGGCCTTGCCGTGCTACGTCCGAGGTCGTAGTATTACCAGTGGAAGTAATACCATGCGAGTCACATCGAAGGGGCAAGTCACGATTCCCATCGAGGTTCGTGAAAAGTTGGGAATCTTGCCCAACACGGAGGTCGAGTTCGAAGTTCAGGGCAACACAGCGCGGCTCGTAAAGGTTCCTGCGAAGCGCGCTCGTGGTCGCGGGGCGGACGTGGTCGCTCGGCTGAGGGGCACGGCTACCGTCAAGATGACAACTGACGACATCATGGCGCTGACGCGAAAAACGGGATGAAGACGACGCTGGTCGACTCGAACGTCCTGCTCGATGTGGCCACGAACGACGCCACCTGGGCGGACTGGTCGTCACAGGCACTGGAGAAGGCTGCCAGCGAAGCACTGCTGGCGATCAACGTGCTCATCTACGCCGAGGTCTCGATTTCGTTCTCGAGGATAGAGGATCTCGAACAGGCACTGCCGACGACACTCTACCGGCGAGAGCCGCTACCGTATGAAGCGGCCTTCCTGGCCGGCAAGGCGTTCCTCCAATATCGACGTCGTGGAGGTGCAAAAGCGGCTCCTCTTCCCGACTTCCTCATTGGAGCACATGCCGCGGTCTCTGGATTCCGCCTCCTGACGAGAGATCCGAGACGATATCGCACCTACTTCCCTACTGTGGAGCTTCTCGCGCCCTGAACCCAGCCTGAGCCGCCCCGGTCGCGACCCCGTGCGCGGCCACCGGCGTAATCGATGTGCGCCGCCCCCCGGCTCACGGACCGGCGGGCAGCATCACGTCGGCGGTGACCTTGGGGCCCGGGCTCAGCTTCTCGGCAATAGGGCGCGGCTGGCCGGTGATGCTCACGAAGGACCAGGCGCCCCGATAGCAGTAAGACGTGATGCTCTCGCTGCCCATGCGGGTCAGGGTCTGGATCACCCGTTCGACCGCCGGCGAATCGTGGCGGGCGCAGGAATCGATGGCGGTGATGCCCGCGTCGTCGCAGACCGAGATCATCACCAGCCGCCCGGGCTCCAGCGCCTCCAGGTACTCGGCCAGCTCGCGCAGGGCCTGGCCGCTCAGCGGGCTGGTCCAGGGATCGAAGTTGCGGACCGGCTCGAGCCGCTGCCCGGTGGCGGGATCCAGCACCGCTACATTGAAGCCGCGTGCGCCGAGCAGCCGCCCGCTCTGCGAGTAGAAGGTCTCACCGTTCACGGCGAACTCCGACACACCGTCGGCGTTGGTCGGTGATCCAAGCCCCGAGGAGACGGCGGTGAACCGGTTCACGCACCCACCGCCCTGGCAGGCGTAGGGGCAGGGTGGGTCGGCGACCCATCGTCCGTCGGGACCGCAGATCTGCGGCGTCTTGCCGGTGCACACGACCTGCCCCGTCCTGCAGCCGGACGGTGTGCCGGCGGTCGGGGGGGCAACGGCCGGCGGGATCGAGGCATCGGTGCTCGGAATCGGCGAGGTCGGCGCCCCGCCGTCGGGTGGCAGGGGCACCTCGGGAACGGGCGATGCAGCGCCGCCGTCGGGTGGGGGCAGATAGCGGGGCGGTGGGGCCGGCGTCGGGGCGGCACCGGTTTCGGGTGCGGGGGCAGGCTCAGCGGGCTCGGCGCCGGTCTCACTCGGCGGGACGAGCCCGTCGACCCGGGTCTGACAGGCGCTGGACGCCCCCAGCCCCAGCGCCAGCACCAGCCACCTCATCCGTCTCCGACCTTCCTGTGCCCGCATCGCCGCCTCCGGTCTCCTGGCCTGCCGATATTGAACCATGTTCAAAAGTGAGCCCCAGCGCCCCCCCGCGCAACCGGGGCAGTCCGGAGGCAACAGACCCCGCCGGTCAACGAGAGGCGCCGATCTGCCGGAGCCGCTCATCAGGTCGCCGCCGTCATGCGACTCTGTCCGGGCCGATCCTGAAGGTAATGAAGCTGAGCTGACTGGGGGCTTGCCGTAGGGACAATCTTTTCGCACGGCCGCGTTCTTGACGCTGGCTCCCCCGCGCCGCCGCTCCTAGACTGCCCCTCGAGCTGGGATCGCTGGACGGCAACGGGCGAGGAAAGGCGGCAAGAGATGATCAACAGGCGAACTGGCACCGTGGTGGCGGCGATGGCTCTGCTGGCGCTCTGGCCCGCCCCACGCGCACAGGCGAAGCAGGTCTTCCGGTTCCGGGCCGAATGGCGCCAGGACCCCACCGTGGAGTGTGGCCCCCAGAAGGTCGTGTCGCTGGTCTCGTTCGAGTCGGACGTCGACGTGGTGAGCTTCAGCTACTTCAACATCGCCAACACCTGCACCGGTGAGGGTTTCCAGCAGGTCACCGGGACCGGCACCGTCAACGTCAGCGGGAACCTCAACCATCTGTCCGTGAACGGCGACATCGCCACCAGCGACGGTGGGTCGGCTGCCATCGATCTGGACTTGACCAAGGTCGCGAACCTGCCTGACAGCAACAAGGGCGAGAAGAGGGTGAGCGCGACCGCCCGGGGCGAGATCATCCTCGGCGGCCAGGACGTCACCGGCGGTCAGCCCAGCACCTCCGCCTCGATCACCCGATCGAAGAGCTGATCGACCTTAGGAGTGGCGGCGCGAGATCTGGTCGAGCGCGTCCTGGATTCTCTCGGGCAGGTCCGCGCGCCGGGCGAGATCGCCGATCGATATGATGCCGACCAGACGGTTCACCTCGTCTGCCACCAGGATCCGCTGCACTCCCTGCTCACCCATGCGATCGATGACGTCGTCGAGGTCATCGTCTCGGCGAACCGTGACCAGCTTGGTGGTCATGACGTCCCCGGCCCGCACCAGGTCCACCGGCGCTGCTTCAGCGTCGACGCGAACCACGATATCGCGGTCCGTGACCACGCCGACCAGACGGCGGTCGTCGTCGACGATGGGGACGATTCCGATCTTCTCGTCCCTCATGAGCGTCGCGATGGTGGCCAGGTCGGTGTTCGGAGATGCGGTCTTGACCGACTCGGTCATCACGTCTCCCGCGGTGCTGGGTGCCTCCATGGACAGCTCCGTTCGCGCGATTGCCGGCACGGAAGGCAGGGTGGCAGAGTCGGTGGTGAACTCGGCTTGCTCCTCTTCTGGCCGCGCGCGCCCCGCGTCGGTCACCGTGTCAACACGCTCGAAACCCGATTCGTTCGGGTCCCGAGGCCTGCCTTCCTTGCTTCCCTTCGATGTCATGGGACTGAAAGGATGGGTCCGTGCCAGCCCAGGCGCATGGCCCAGCGCGACCGACACCGACGACACCCCGAGGGATCCCACTCACGGGCAGGACGCTGAGGTCGCACGAGAAATCGAGGCGTCCCTCCTGGATTTCACCCCAATCGATGCAAGCTGGGCCGTCGAGGACTCCGGCGAGGGGTCCTGAACTGACGGGCGCGATCAAGGTGTCACGTAGATCTCGTCGATCGCCCACCAGATGCCACCGCCGAGCTGGAGCACCTTGGTGAGCGTGAGGCGGATGCAGCGGGTGGTGGTGCCTGCGGGGAACGTCACCCGGAACGGCTGATTGCAGGGCATGCCGTTGTTCTGGCAGCCGGGCTGGGGTTCGTTGCCAGTGGCGATCGTGGGCCCGAAGCTGGTGCAGTCGTCGGAGATGGCGACGTCGAGGGCACCGGGGTAGTCGCGGGCGTCGGGACCGCCGCGGCCGTTCGGGCCGCCGGCCCAGAAGTACAGCGATCCCACCCCGTGCGGCACCTTCATGTCGAGCACGAACCGATCGCCGATCTTCTGCGCGGTCGGGCCGGCGCCGGGACCACTGCGGTGCAGGTCGCCCAGGGACCAGCGGGTGTTGATCTTGCCGTCGAGGGCGTTGGGCGGATCGAGGTTCTCGTTGCCCTGCGCACCGGGGCCGGGTGGTGGGAGGGGCAGGGGGATGGACGTGGCGGTCCAGCCCGTGCGTTCGTAGGCCACGCCGCCATCGGACGGTCGGGCCACGTCGGTGGCGCCGCCCTCCCGGCCGGCGTCGGGGATGGTCGCCGCGTCGGCGGGCATTCCCGGGCGCCGGTCGGGCACGCTCGGCGCCGCGTCGGCCATCGTCGCGCTCGGAC
>JBKPRZ010000250.1:0-18926 GCA_046734815.1 Myxococcota bacterium
GCTCGGGGGCGGGCGCTGCCACCGGCCCGGGCGGCGTCTCCGCCGGCAGGCCCTCCGCCGCCGTCCGCTCGGCGGCGGCGAACATGGCCTTCTCCTCCTGCGCCTCGCGCTCGCGCTCCACCTCGAACAGCTCGTCCAGAAAGCCCTTCAGGCGCGAGCCGTCGTGGGTGGCGGTCAGAAGCGCGGTCAGCCGCCCGGCGAAGGCGGCCGCGCTGGGGTACCGGTCGCCGGGATCGTCGGCCAGCGCGGTCAGCACCAGGTCATCGACGTCCTGGGGCAGCTGGGGCACCACCTTCGACGGAGGTGGCAGCTGCGCGGCACCCACCATGGTCGAGCCCGGCTCCACCGCCCGCCGTCCGGTCAAGAGCTCCCAGAGGATCAGCCCCACGGCGAACAGGTCGCTGCGCGGGTCCAGCGGCAGCCCGCGGCGCTGCTCGGGCGACTGGTAGGCGCTCGGGATCCAGCGCTCGCCCACCAGGGTCTCGGCCAGCCGGTCGCGCCAGCGCGCCAGACCGAAGTCGGCCAGCTTCACCTGCCCTTCGTACGAGCACAGGATGCTGGCCGGCGTGACGTCCCGGTGGACCAGGTCCTGGTCCTCGAGGTTGTGCAGATAATCCAGCCCGCGCAGCACCTCGCGGCTCACGAACAGCGCCAGCCCCAGCGGGAACGGGATCCGCCACTCGGCGCAGCGGTGCAGGGCGTGGCGCAATGACTTGCCCCGCACGTATTCCGACACCAGGAACGGCGGCGTGGCGGTGGGATGAGCCTCGGCGACGTACATGAGGTTGGGATGATCCAGCCGCGTGGCCAGCCGGGCCTCGTCCACGAACCGCCGCAGATCGTTCTCGTCGGAGGTGGCGATGATGCCCGCCGTCCCCTCGCCGGCCAGCATCTTGATCGCGCACAGCCGGCCGCCGGCGAACCCCAGGTACACCCGTCCCAGCCGGCCCTGGCCCAGCTCCTTGAGCAGCAGATGCCGCCCGAATCGACGGGGGAAACCGGATTGCCACATGAGGGATCAACCCGGCGAGAGGATCGCCGCCAGCGGCCCCCGATGGTGCGCGCTCATTCCAGTATCGGCGCTCCCGAGGGATTGAGAAGCTTGCGCTGGGGGGGCGGATCGGGATCGGTGTCGCGTCGGTTCGTGTCCGGTGTCCAGACCGGCTGCTTGCTCTTCAGGAATTTGAGCGCGCGCTGGGTGGCGTCCACGGCCTTGTAGGGGGGCTGCATGCCCCGTCGCGGATCCTGGGTCCTGGGCTGGGGCCCGGTGATCCGCCGGCCCTCACCGGGCCGCACCGCCGCTGGCGGGATCAACGCCGGCTCGGGCGAGCCGGCCGCGGCCAGATCCTCGGGGCTCTTTGGCGGCTCGGCGCCCTCGCCGGGCGGCGTCTGCGGCTGCTCCTCGGTCGATCCCGGCGGGGCCGCGTCGGGACGCTCGGCGTTCATCGCCTGCAGCTCTTCCGGGGTGGACGGGCGGAGGCCGCCCTTCAGCGGACGGGTCTCGGTGGGCAGCAGGACCTTGGTCTCCTTGCGCAGCACCATCCGCGTCTCGGTGGGCGGCTGCGCCGTCTGCTGGGGGGGAGCGACCGGTTCGGCCTGCGCCTTGCCGCTGACCTCGGTGGGCAACGCGCGCTTGATGCTCGCCTTGACGTCCTCGGGAATGCGGTCGGCGATGTCGGGATCCACCCAGGCCGCGTAGCCACCCGCGCCCAGCGCGATGAGGCCGGTGATCACGATGGCCCGCCGCAGTCCCCCCGAGCGGGAGGCAGACCGGTTCTTGCCAGGGGCCACCGGCGCCACCGTCTGGGGGCGCGACTCGGCGGCCGCCTCGGCCGGGGGCGGCGTCGCCGCTTTCACCGCCGGCATCGCCACCCGGGTGGCGGCCATGGGTCGGGCCGCCTGCAGCACCCGCGTGCGGGTCTGCTCGGGCTTCTTGCCCCGCTTCTCCAGCGCGGCGGTGTTCTCCTCGGCCACCGGGGGCCGGGGCGGGTTGGGGAAACTGGGCGGCGCACCGGGGCTGACCGGCGGGCGATCTCGCTCGTAGTAGTCGGACCAGATCACCCGTTTCTTCGAAGAGGCGTGCGCCAGCAGCGCGCGACCGAGCTGGTGCACCGATTCGAAGCGGTCGTGCGGGCGCGTGCTCATCGCGCGCACCACCACCGCTTCGAGGGTCGTCGAGATGTCCGACCGGATCTTGCGCGGCAGCGCGAAGGCGCCCTCGCCGATGCTGTGCATGATCGCGTAGGCCGAGGCCCCGTCGTGCGGCTTCCGCCCGGTCAGCGCCTCGTACATGATCACGCCCAGCGCGTACTGGTCGCTGCGCACGTCCAGCGGCTTGCCGCCCACCTGCTCGGGCGACAGGTAGTGCGTGGTGCCGAGCAGGGCGCCCGAACCGGTCAGCGCCGAGGTGACGTCCTCGTCCAGCCGCTTGGAGATGCCGAAGTCCAGCACCTTGGGCACCAGCTCGCCCAGCGGCGTGCGGGCCAAAAAGATGTTCTGGGGCTTGAGGTCGCGGTGGATCACCCCCGACTCGTGGGCGGCGAACACGCCCGCGCACACGGCCAGCATGACGTCTGCGGCGAAGGACGGGTCGACCTTTCCCTTCTCCCGGTCGATCAGCGCGCCCATGTCCTCGCCGCGCAGGAGCTCCATCACCAGGTAGCTGAGCCCCTGCTCGGTGCCGAAGTCGGTCACGTCGACGACGTGTGGATGGTCCAGCCGCGAAGCCGCCGCCGCCTCTCGCAAGAACCGCGCTTCGGCGCGGGCGTCGGTGGACAGCGCGCGCAGGGTCTTGATCGCGACCGGCTTGCCGATGCCGGTGTGCAGAGCCTCGTAGACCGCCGCCATCCCGCCCGCGCCCAGCCCGCGGACGATGCGGTACTTGCCCAGCATCGTGCCCGGCGCCAGGCTGGAACCGCGCGTCGGTCCGGACCCGATGGCAGCGTCGGCCGGCGCTCCGTCGCCTCTGGAACTGCTCTGCGCCGATTCGCCCTTCGACCGACTCATCGTCTAGCCCGCACTCTAACGTACGACTGCGCTAGCCGGTAGCCTGACACATCTCCGGACAGGCGCCGAGGCTGTGCGCTCGGCGACGGACGAAATCGCCGCGTCACGGCCGCGGCAGCGCCCCGGGACGGCCCGACGCTCAGGGCGGTAACTCATTCAGCGGCGCGGGACAGACCTTGCGCAGGCGGCAGTCGCCGCATCGCGCGCCCTCCCACAACCGGCTGAACAGGTCCTGGACCTCGTCGAGGAGCAGGTCGTCCTGTGAGACGAACCCCAGCTCGAAGTTGCGCCGGCCTTCACCTTTGGCGCCCAAACCGGCGCCCGTCCAGTTGGCGCTGCCGAGATAGACCCGCGCCCCGTCGACGATGACGGCCTTGAAGTGCACGCGCGGGCACAACCGCATCTGGAACGATCCGCCGCCCGCCGCCGGCGCGGTCAACCCGGGCCTCCGTTCCAGCTCGGCCCGGAACAGCCGCGACGGCTCGCAAGCGTGCAGCACCTTCACCTCGACCCCGCGGCCGATCTGCTCCTCGAACAGCGCCAGCACCGAACGATAGCTGCGCGCGCGCTTGCCGTGGGTCCGTCGCCGCCCCGGCCGGGCGCGGCCGTCCTCGATCATCATCTCCTTGAGGTTGGCCGTGGCGATCCAGACGCTGCGGGTCGCTTCCGTCACCGGCTCGATCACCGCCTGGTAGTGCCCGCGTCCAGCCACCAGCTGAACGGCCACCGCGCGCGCGGGGCGGACGAAATCGGTCACCGGCCTCAGTCGCCTTGCAGGGGCAGCTGCCGGCGGTCGGTGGCGCGCACGTTCCCCTCCCCCGCTGCCGCGCGCAGCCGCGGCCGCAGGTCGACGTGGGGCAGCTCGGGCAAGTCCTTCTTGCCACCCGCGCCCAGCTCCTCCAGCCGCCGCGCCGCCGGCACCACCCGCCCCTCCAGGGACGCGACCGCGGCGTTGAAGTGCTCGCTGGCCTTGCCCAGGGCGGTCCCCAGCCGTCCCCAGTGCTCGAGCAAGGTGGCCACCCGTTCGTGCAGAATGCGCCCCTGCTCGCTCACCTTCTCGGCGTTCTCGGCCAGCCGCTCCTGCCGCCAGCCGAAGTGCACCGTCTGCAGCAGCGCGATCAAGGTGGTGGGGGTGGCCATCAGCACCCTCCGGCCCGCGCCCTCCTCCATCAAGGTGGGCGAATCCTCCACCGCGGCGCCGAAGATGGATTCGCCCGGCAGGAACATGACCACGAACTCGGGGGTCATCGACAGCTCGGACCAGTAGGCCTTGCTGCTCAGCTTCAGCAGGTGCGCGCGCACCTGGGCGCCGTGCTCCTTCAGGCGCGCGCGCCGGTCGGCCTCGCTGCTGGCCTCCATCGCCTGCAGGTAGCCTTCCAGCGGCACCTTGGCGTCGACCACCACCTGGCGACCGCCAGGCATTCGCACCACCAGATCCGGGCGCAGCCGCCGCTCCTCTCCCACCAGGGTCACCTGCTGGGCGAAATCGCAGTGCTCGACCATCCCGGCCAGCTCGACCACCCGACGCAGCTGCATCTCGCCCCAGCGGCCGCGCACCGCCGGCGATCGCAGCGCGCGCGCCAGGCTGCCGGTCTCGGCCTGCAGCCGCTCGTGCGCCGAGGCCAGCCCGCGCACCTGCTCCATCAGCTGCCCGTAGGCCTGGCCGCGCTCTTTTTCCAGCGCCTGGATCTTGCTATCCACCTTGTCCAGCGACTCGCGCACCGGCCCCACCAGCCCCTCGATGGCCCGCTGGCGGGCCTCCAGAGCGGCGTCGGTCTGGGTGCGTTCGGCACGCAGCCGCTCGCTGGCCAGGTCCATGAACCCGCGGGTGTTCGCCGCCAGGGCGTCGGCAGCCAGCGCGCGGAACGTGTCACCCAGGCGAGCCTCGGCCGTCTCCAGCAGCCCGCGCTGCTCCTCCAGCCGGCCCTTCAGCTCGGCCACCTGGGTCTGGGCCACCGCCGCCGCCCGTTCGGCCGCCAGCCGCTCGACCTCGAGGGCGCGGACCCGGTCCTCGGCCGCAACCAGCCGGCGCCTCAGCTCGTCGGCGGTAGCCGCGGCGGCCCGGGCGCGCCCCGCCCCGATCAGCCAGCCGACCGCCCCGCCCAGCCCGAGCGCGCCCAGCGCGACAAGGACCACCGCGAGCCAGCCGAAGGAGGAGCCTGCCATGAAAGGGCAGACTATCCGAATGTTCAGGTGCTGGCAAAAAACCTGACGGTTGATCGACCGCTGCCCCGTCGGGCTACCCAGCGACCCGCAGGCTCAGAGCATGGTGACGACGCCCTTGACCCGGGACAGGCGGGCGTACAGCTCCAGCACCGCCTCGGCCGAGGCGCAGGGCACCTTGAAGCGGTGGCTGGTGTATTTGCCGCCCCGGCTGGGGACCAACTCGTAGGCGGTGTCGGCCAGCGGCTGGTCGAGGCCGTCCTCGACCGCCGCCCGCACCTCCGAGAACACCTGGTCCTGGCTCAAGGTGATGACCGACAGGTGATATTCACCCGGGAACTGGTGCGTCGCCCGCAACAGCTCCAGTGCCCGCACGCGGGCGTCTTCACTCATGTCGGTCTCGCCTTTCCGGATCTCGGTCAATTCTCGTCGGGCGTCACCGTGTGCGGACCGCCCGAGTCCCAGTCCATGCAGCCCGAGCCGGCGTCGATCACCGGATCGGCCGCCCGCGGGTTGACGATCACCACGTGCTGCTGCAGGGCCAGCGGCCGCTGGGTTCGCTTGACCTGGATGGGCAACACCACGTTCATGCGTTCACGCATCGGTGAAAACGTCCAGCCCGCCACCACCCGCTCCATGCAGGCGGTCACCGGACAGTCCGCCTCGTCGTAGGTGCTGCGCGAGATCCAGTGCTCCAGCACCTCCCCGGCCTGCGACAGCGCCAGGCCCACACCGACGAACCCGGGACGATGGCAGGAAAGGGGCAGCGGATCAAAACATTGATGCAAGGTGGGGGTCTCGAATTGCGCTTTTGCCTGGATGAGGTGCTCGACCTCGAGCGGCGTCGCGTTGCGCGGGATGGTCCATCGCTGGTCCAGGTCGGTCACCGCCATCGCCGCGGGCACCGAGCCCACCAGGGTGGCCAGCGCCGCCACGGGCACGCCCACCGCGGTGGCGCGCACCAGCCTGCGGAACACTCCCGAGGTCAGCCAGGCCAGTCGTTCGCTCAGCGACACGCGCTGGCGTGATCCGATCCGGCGGCGGGCGATCACGAAGGTCGAGGTGCCGATCTCGACCCGCACCTTACCTTCGTGCGGCAGCGGCAGCACCGCCATGCCGTGGCGGGTGAACGATTCGAGCGGCGTGGTGGAGCGACCATGCTCGAGCGCGCCCGACATCCCCGGGCACAGACCGATCTCGTAATCGGCCCCGGTCCGCCGGACCAGGTCCAGGTCTGCCATGGCGAAGGCATCGGCCTCGATGTCGGCACCCAGCCGGTACCGACCGACGCGTGCGCGCACCCAGCGGGCCGAGGCGATGGCCACCGCCGCCGCCACCCCCAGCCAGGACACGAAGAAGGTCGGCGCATGCACGACCAGCCCGAACGCCTTCACCAACCCCGCCGCCACTGCCATCACCGCCAGCACCAGCAAGGCCCCACCGGTCGCAGCCAGAATGGCCGCCGAGCGCTCTCGCTCCGGTGAGAGGGTGCGTACGGACTGAAGCTCGCCCCGATCGAATACCGCCACCACTACGGGTCGCTCCACGATCCACCTCCTAAGCGCTTACATCGTGACTATAAGCATAAGCGGTAGAACGAGCAGGGCACTTGAGAAGCGGCCTGGCAGTTGCAGAAAAGATTGAACACCGGGGAAACCGGTGCGGCCAATCACGTATACCCGGTTGAAACTTGTAGGTCGTTTACGCCCGCATCAGACGCTGCCAAGCGTGGCCAGCGCGGACTCCAGCTCACCGCGGGCATGCTGATCGCCGCGGCGGACGCAGGCAGCAACGCCGTCCTGCCACACCCGGGCCGCCTCGTCGCGCCGGCCGAGCGCGACCAGCGCGTGTCCGGCGTGCAGGTATCCGGCGGTGTAATCGGGATGGTCCGCCAGCAGCCGCTGGAGCTCGGCCCAGGCCTGCGCGTGGTCGCCGGCGTTGCGGTGCTCGAGGGCGAGCGCGTAGCGAGGGAACGGGTCTTGCGGGCGGGCGACCATGAAGGCGCGCAGGCGGGCGATGCGTTCGGCGGCCATGGCCGCCCATCCTGACCCATCCGGAACCGCGCGGCGAATTGTGTATTCGCGTTGGGACCCTCCGAGATCCTGCCGTCGAAGACGGGGCGAGTCAACCCGCCCGGACCATTCGAATTCTGAGCGTTCGATCCGACGGGGCGCTTCGGGCTTTCGCATTGACGGGAGTCGGGCAATCCCGCAAGGTCAGTGGACGAGAAAACCGACCACGAACAGAAGGCCACAGGTCACGTGATTCGCGGACAGTTCGAGAGATTTCTGGGTGTCGACCTCGGCGGAGGCAAAGGGAAGAAGACCGCCGTGGCGGTGCTGGAGCGCCTCGATGACGGTGTGGCGGTGGTGGCGCTGCTGCCCCGTTCGGGCGACCTTCCGCTGTACGACAGCGGCCTGATCGACGAGCTGCGGGCGCGGTCGGCCAACGCGCTTCTGTGCGTGGATGCGCCCTTGACCCTGCCGCCCTGTCTGCGCTGCCAGGAACCGGTCTGCCCGGGACAGGACCGCTGCGTGGATCCCGCGGTGGTGGAGATGCGGCGGCTGGCCGGCAGCGACCTCCAACCCACCCGCGATCACCGGCGCGGCAAGCCGGCGGTGACCCCCTACACCCAGCGTGTGACCGAGGTGTACCTGCGCGAGCGGCGGTCGGTGCTGGCGCGCGAGACCCTGGGCCAGGGCATGGGTCCGCTCACTGCCCGCGCCAACCACCTCCTGCGCGCGCTGGCCGATCGGTTCCGCCTGTCGGAAAACGCGATCGAGGTGTACCCCAAGGCCACCCTGGCGCTGCTGTCGCTGGCCGAACCTTACAAGAAGCAGTCGGATGCGCGCCTGCGCATGCTGGACCGCATGCCCGGCCTGACCTTCGCGCCCGGCGTCTGGCGCGAGGAGTGTGTGCAGAGCGATCACGCCTTCGACGCCATCGTCTGCGCCTACACCGGCTACCTGTGGGCCCGCGATGGCTGGGAGCTGCCCGAGGGCTGCACGGTGAACAGCACCCTCGACGGCTGGATCTGGGTGCCACCCGAGGCCCCCGGTCAACCGGCACAGGAACGCAACCAGCCCCCCGCCGCGACGATCAAATCGATCCGCCGCAGCGGCAGCCTGCCCTGATCGTCCCGCCTACTATCGCAAAATGGCTGGCTCGAGCGGCTCCAGCTCGACCGTCTGGCGCTTGCCGCCGTCCTCGGACTTCCGGGTACCGGCGGTCAGCAGCGGACCGGTGCCGCGGTCGCGCAGGAACTCGAGGAAGACCAGCGCGGAGGGCAGCTCGGCGGCCGGGATCTCGTCCAGCAGCTCGCGCGCCTGGCGGCGCAAGATCTCTCCCGGCGCCTCGCCCGAAGGGATCGGTCGCGGCAACTCGGGCGGCTCCTCGGGCGGCTCGACCCGGCCCCAGGGCGGCGTGTTGGCCACCTGGATCTGCATGTGCTCGAGCCAGGTCTGGATGTGAAAGTGCAGCAGGTCCGAACGGTAGGCGAACCACCGCTCGCGCTCGGCCGGGAAGGCGAGCAGCACGTCCTTGAAGCGGCGAAACGCCCCCTTGCCGTCGATGGCCACCAGCAGCCGCTCGCGCAGGGCCTGATCGGCCACCGACGCGACGAAGCGCTCCATCCATCGGTACTGCTCGCGCGAGGAGGCCGGGTCCACCCGCAGGTAGCGGCCCGGGTTGTTCGCGACCTTCGCTCGTCGGGCCGCCGCATCCGGCTCGCCCTCGATTATGGCCAGCAGGTCTCCGTTCTCGAGGTCGAGAAAGCTCTCCTGGTCAGGCGAATTGCGTTCGAAAGCGATCTCGAGATCGCTCCAGTTGATGTTGATAGGCGGCATTTTGTCAGCAGCTCCTTCCGGCCCTCCTCCCACGGAAAGCACAGGAAAGAATCGAATTTCTCCATAGACTAGTGGCGGGCCTCGGGGTTTGCAAACGTCGGAAAGCGTCGGAAACGGGCGCGGTATGCGTCGCGTGCGACCGGGAGAACGGCCCGGGCGGCGCAAATGTTCCCGCCCCCGCGAAGGAGGCGCCGGCGACGGAGCGGCCCCCGCATCCAGCGGTCGACCGAGTTGATTTCACCGCTGCAGGACGCTAGATTTCTCCATTCTGGCGCCGGCTTGCCGCCGGCGGGTTTTCTCGGGAGGTCCTCTTGGCGCGCGTCACAGTCGAAGATTGTCTGGAAAAAGTCCCCAACCGGTTCGCGCTGGTCATCCTGGGCGCGGAACGCGCGCGTCAGCTGGCCGCCGGCGCCCGGCCCCTGGTCAAATGTGACAACAAGCCGGCGGTGGCCTCGCTGCGCGAGATCGCCCGCGGCCATGTCCGCTTCAACGAGCACGTCGAGCAGACGGTGCGGCAGTACCTGGCCGAGATACGCAACCGCGGCGCCCGTCAGATTCCGCCGCCTCCTCAGTCCTCGCGCGCCAGCAAGTAGAACTTGAGGTAGTTCCCCTCGGGGAACCCGGGCGCCACCGGGTAGTCGGGGGGCAGGCCCAGCCGACCGATCACCAGCGCCGCACAGCGGGCGGCGGTGGCGCCCTCGGCCAGCGCCCGCTCGACGTCGACGGGGCTCAGCTTGGTGGCGTTGGTCGAGAAGGCGAGCAGGCCGCCCGGTTCCAGCACGCGCAGGCAGGCCGCGGCCAGATGACCGAGGTCGCGGGTGACCGAGAACGGCGCGCCCGCGCTCTGGCCGCCGTGAGAGAAGGTCGGCGGATCGCAGACCACCAGGTCGAAGCGACGGCCGGCGGAGGCGAAGCGATCCAGCGTGTTGGTGGCGTCGGCGGTGATGGCTTCGATGAGCGCCGGATCGATCCCCGACAGCTCGCAGTTGCGGCGGGCACGGGCGTGGACCTTGGCGACGTTGTCCACCGCCACCACCTCGCGCGCGCCGGCAGCGGCCGCGCGCAGGGAGAAGGCGCCGGTATACGAGAACAGGTTGAGCACCCGCCGGTCGGCGGCGCGGGCGGCCACGGCATCGCGTCCGGCGCGCAGGTCGGGAAAAAATCCCACGCCCAGCGGCGCGGTCACGTCCACGCCGAATCGGCAGCCCGCTTCCTCCACCACCAGTTCCAGCGGGGCCTCGCGGCCCCGCGCGCGCACCGACGGCTCGGGCGGGGCCTGTCCACCCAGCGGGCGCAGCCGCCGCTGCTCGTAGATCGCGGCCGGTCGCAGGCTCTCCTCGATGGCGTCGTACAGCTCGTCCCGCCACGGCATGGCCCCTCCGGTCAGCCAGTGCACGATCACGTAGTCGCCGTAGCGGTCGACGTTCACGCCGGGCAGCCCCTCGCTGTCGCCGGAGAAGAAGCGCATCGCTGACGGGAGCGCGGCCGATACGGCACCAGAAAAAGTTCCCGTTCCGCCGCCCAGCAACTGCCAGCGCAGCTGCACCGCCCGCCGAAAACGGTTCGCGATCGCGCCCGCGCCAGGATGTACACGTTCGTTCTGATCGCGGGTCAAAACCCGGACGATGATGGTATGCTCTTGGTCGACGAAGCCCCGCGCAACGAACTGCTGATTGCCGCCCTGATTGCTTCCCTGGAGCTCCACCAGACTCCCGGACGGCTCGGTGACTGACCGGCCTCCCAGCGCCTCGCGGAACACCCAGGGATGACCCAGTGAAACCCTTCGCGCCGCATCCGCGACCAGACGATACTGACCGCGGCGCGAAAACGGCTCCGTGCTTCGGGCACGGGGCACCGCACGACCGCGACGGACCGCGCTCATCTTGGAAAACTTCCGGCGGAGGATGGGAGGCGCAAAGCGGCGCCCAAAATAGGTAGGTGAGTGGCTGCTGTAAAGCGGGGTTCGCCGCAAAATTAACGGCCTGGCCGAATAAAGTGTAGGAGACATTGCGCAGCACAGTAGTGCTTAGGGGTCGTTTGGATTGACTTCACCCCGCGCTTCCCTGAAAAACGTGCCAGCGGTTCGTGCAGGCCGGGGTGGAGGTAGGTGCAACGGCTCCAAAGGCGCGGCGCACGTTCACGATCATTCCTCCCGGAGGTTTCATGTCGTCCAGTTCGCCTCGCAACGCCAACCCGCACGCGCAGCCGGCCGGCTCGTCGCAGCCGGGGCGCAAGCGGACCCAGGAGGTCGAGACTCCTGAGGGCAGCACCGAAGCGGGCCTCGACGGCTCGAGCGTCGATCCGTCCGAAGCCGTGACGCCCGCCCACGGGCTGCCCAAGGCGCCCACCGCCACGACGGCGCTGGAAGCGGCTGAAGAATCCGTGCTGGCGGCGGCTCCCGCTCCCTCGCCACCCGAGTCCCCGGCCGCCGAGCCGGAGGTGCAGCCCGGACCGGCGGACGCCGGTGTCCAGCCCGTCCAGTCGTTTCTGGGCGCGGGCGAGGGCTCGCCGCTGAGCCGGGAGATCGAGGGCGCGGCCGAGCACCTGGGCGGCGAGTGGCGGGCCGAGACGCGCGAGGTGCCGGGCGCGGCGCCGTCGACGCCGCTGGAAATGATGGACGAGACCGAGATGATGGAGGACGTGCCGACCTTTCAAGGTCGCAGCGGCCTGCTCAACGGCCCCTCTTCCGCTTCGGTCCCCGACGAAGAGTTCCTGCGCCGGGTGGTGCTGCCACCGCTGCCGCAGCAGTCCGGTTCGGGCTCGATCCGCACCTTCTCGCTGACCGACGAGTCGTCGGACGACAAGACGGTGATCTCCGATCCGCCCACGCCCGAGATGCTGGCCAGCCTGATGCCGTCGCGGGCGACCGCCGCCATCAAGCAGAAGCTGGCCCAGCCGGTCGAGCTGACCACCCTGGAGCTGTTCGGCCTGCTGACCGGGTCGGCGGTGATCGGCGGGATCATCGGCGCGCTCTTCCTGTCGATGCCCGAGGCGGCCGCGAACCGGCCCGCCCGCGCCGAGGCGGCGGTGGTGGCGCCTGCGCCGGCCACCCGTGCCGCCCCTCCACCCGCACCGGTGCCGGATGTGGTTCCCCTGCCCCGCCCCACGGTCGAATCGCTGCCCACGCCGCCCGAACGCGTGGCGCCAGAAGAGAGCTCCACCGCCAGCCGCGCCGCCACGCCGTCCAAGCGCGCCAGACGCAACGTCGCCCGCAAACCGGCCAAGAAAGAGTGGGTCGACCCTTTCGAGCAGTGACCGGCCGATCCCGCGCGGGTTAACCCAGCAGGAGCAAACGCTAAAGACTCCGCGCCCATCCGTCGACGGTTCATGGAAGAGCCATGAGCCGATTGGGCGAGTTGCTCCTGCGCGACCAGATCATCTCCGCCGAGCAGCTGCAGCGCGCACAGGAGGAGAGTAAGCGTTCGGGTGACCGACTGGGCAACAGCCTTGTCAAGATGGGTGCGATCCAGGAAGAGGATCTGACCCAGTTCCTGTCACGCCAGTACGGCGTGCCGGCCATCAACCTCAACGAGTTCGACATCGAGCCGGAGGTGATCCAGCTGGTGTCCAAGGACGTGGCCACCCGCCACAAGGTCGTGCCGGTCAACCGGGCCGGTAACTCGCTGATCGTGGCGATGGCCGATCCGTCCAACATCCTGGCCATCGACGACCTGAAGTTCGTCACCGGTTACAACATCGAGGTGGTGGTGGCCTCGGAGGTGGGGGTCAACCAGGCCATCACCCGCTACTACGAGAAGTCGTCCGAAGCGCAGCTCGAGCAGGTGATGAGCGAGCTGCAGGAGGACGTCGAGCTGGCCGAGGGCGGCGACGACAACGTCAACGCCGTCGACCTGGCCAAGGCCTCCGAAGACGCGCCGGTGGTCAAGCTGTGCAACCACATCTTGCTGTCGGCCATCGGCCAGAACGCCTCCGATATCCACATCGAGCCATACGAGAAGACGTACCGCGTGCGCTTCCGGGTGGACGGCGTGCTGCGCGAGCAGATGCAGCCGCCCATCAAGCTGAAAAACGCGCTGTCGAGCCGTCTGAAGATCATGGCCAGCCTCGACATCGCCGAGCGCCGGCTGCCCCAGGACGGTCGCATCAAGCTGAAGATCGGCGGCGGCAAGGAGATGGACTTCCGCGTCTCGGTGCTGCCCACCCTGTTCGGCGAGAAGATCGTCATGCGTCTGCTGGACAAGGGCAACCTGCAGCTGGACATGACCAAGCTGGGCTTCGAGCCCGGGCAGCTGGAGATCTTCAAGAAGGCGCTGGACAAGCCCTACGGCATGGTGCTGGTCACCGGGCCCACCGGTTCGGGCAAGACCACCACCTTGTATTCCGGCCTGCAGGAGCTGAACACCCCGGGCGACAACATCAGCACCGCCGAGGACCCGGTCGAGTTCAACCTGCCCGGCATCAACCAGGTGCAGGTGTCCGACAGCATCGGCCTGAGCTTCGCGGCGGCGCTTCGCTCGTTCCTGCGCCAGGACCCCGACACCATCATGATCGGCGAGATCCGCGACTTCGAGACCGCCGAGATCGCGGTCAAGGCCGCGCTGACCGGCCACATGGTGCTGTCCACCTTGCACACCAACGACGCCCCTTCGACCATCACCCGCTTGCTGAACATGGGCGTCGAGCCGTTCCTGGTGACCGCCTCGGTGAACCTGGTGGAGGCGCAACGTCTGGTGCGGAAGATCTGCGCCGGCTGCAAGCAGCCGACCGAGACCCCCAAGGACGAGTTGCGGGCGCTGGGGGCCAAGGACGAGGAGATCGACACCGCCACCTGCCACAAGGGGGTGGGCTGCGAGAAGTGCAACAACACCGGCTACAAGGGCCGGATCGCGGTTTACGAGGTGATGGACTTCACCGAGCCCCTGCGCGAGCTGGTGCTCCAGGGCGCCTCTTCGGTCGAGCTGAAGGCCGAGGCGATCAGGCAGGGCATGCGCACGTTGCGCATGTCCGGGATCACCAAGATCTGTCAGGGCACGAGCACGGTGGACGAAGTCGGGCGAATCACCGCCGCTGACTGAGACGCTGGCGGCGGGAGGAGACATGGCGCAAGCAGGGGCACCGACTGGGCTCAACCTTCAGCAACTACTGAAGGCGATGGTGGAAAAAGGGGCCTCCGATCTGCACATCACCACCGGCTCACCGCCGCAGCTGCGCATCGACGGGTCGCTGGTCCCGCTGCGCACCAACGCGATGAACCCGGTGGAGACCAAGCAGCTGTGTTATTCGGTGTTGACCGACCAGCAGAAGCTGCGCTTCGAGGAGGACCTCGAGCTGGACTTCTCCTTCGGCGTGCGGGGGCTGTCGCGCTTCCGTGGCAACCTGTTCATGCAGCGGGGCGCGGTGGGCGGGGCCTTCCGGACCATCCCCTTCCAGATCCGCGCGTTTCAGGAGCTGGGGCTGCCCCAGGTGCTGGAGGAGCTGTGCAACAAACCGCGCGGGCTGGTGCTGGTCACCGGCCCCACCGGTTCGGGCAAGTCCACCACCTTGGCCGCGATGATCGACAAGATCAACCGCGAGCAGCACTACCACATCATCACCGTCGAGGACCCGATCGAGTACCTGCACTCGCACAAGAGCTGCCTGATCAACCAGCGCGAGGTGGGCACCGACACCCGATCGTTCAAGCAGTCCTTGAAGCACATTCTGCGGCAGGACCCGGACGTGGTGCTGATCGGTGAGATGCGGGATCTCGAGACCATCGAGGCGGCGCTGGTGACCGCCGAGACCGGCCACCTGGTGTTCGCCACCCTGCACACCAACTCGGCGGCGCAGACCATCAACCGCATCATCGACGTCTTCCCGCCCAACCAGCAGTCGCAGATCCGCGCCCAGCTGTCCTTCGTGCTGGAAGGGGTCATCGCCCAGAGCCTGGTGCCACGGGCCGATGGCCAGGGCCGGGTGCCGGCCATGGAGATCATGGTCCCCAACCCGGCCATCCGGAACCTCATCCGCGAGGACAAGATCCACCAGATCTACTCGCAGATGCAGATCGGCCAGGGCAAGTCGGGCATGCAGACCCTGAACCAGTGCCTGGCCAACCTGTTCCTGAAACGGTCGATCTCGCTGGAGGAGGCGGTGGCCCACAGCGCGGATCCCGAAGAGTTGCAGTCGATCATCGCATCGGGGGGCGTGCAGGGCGGGCGATCAGTCGGACGGCCTTCTTTGGGGAGGGAATGACGGATGGCCACGACGGCCTACATGTGGGAAGCCCGCGCTCGCAACGGCGAGGTGAAGAAGGGCGTGATGGAGGCGGACAGCGAAGAGGCGGTGCTCAACCGCCTCAAGCTCCAGCTGCTGTCACCCATCGAGGTCAAGAAGCAGCCCAAGCAGATCAGCATCCGCATCGGGTCGGGGGTCAAGACCGACGACATGGTGCTGTTCACCCGGCTGTTCGCCACCATGATCGACGCCGGCCTGCCCATCGTGCAGTGTCTGGACATCCTGTCGACCCAGGCGAAGAACAAGTTCTTCGGGAAGATCCTGGGGCAGGTGAAGGCCAGCGTGGAAGGTGGCCTCACCCTGTCCGATTCGATGCGCAAGCATCCCAAGGTCTTCGACAACCTGTTCGTCAACCTGATCCAGGCCGGCGAGGCGGGCGGTATCCTCGACGCCATCTTGCAGCGCCTCTCCGTCTACATGGAGAAGGCGATGAAGCTCAAGCGCCGGGTCAAGGGCGCCATGGTCTACCCCATCTCGGTGCTCGGCATCGCCGGCGTGGTGGTGACGGTGCTGCTGACCAAGGTGGTGCCGGTGTTCGAGAAGATGTTCAAGGAGTTCGGCGGGGGCAAGTTGCCCAAGCCCACCCAGATCGTCATCGACATCTCGCACGCGCTGGCAAGCTCCCTGCCCCTCATCCTGGGGGTGATGACCGTGCTGGGCGTCGCCTTCAGGATGGTGCTGCGCACGGAGAAGGGGCGCCTGACCTGGGACGGCTTCCTGCTGAAGACCCCGGTGCTGGGGCCGGTGCTACGCAAGGTGGTGGTGGCCCGCTTCACCCGCACCATGGGCACCCTGCTGTCCTCGGGCGTTCCCATCCTCGACGCCATGGACATCGTCGCTCGCACCGCCGGCAACAAGGTGGTCGAAAAGGGCATAATGTACGCGCGTGAGCGCATCTCCGAGGGCAAGGACCTGGCCGGCCCGCTGATGGAGACCGGTCTGATGCCGCCCATGGTGGTGCAGATGATCTCGGTGGGTGAGCAGACCGGCGCGCTGGACGCCATGCTCACCAAGATCGCCGACTTCTACGAAGAAGAGGTGGACGTCGCCGTTGCGTCGATGACGAGCCTCATCGAACCGATTATGATGGTGTTCCTGGGCGGCGTGATCGGCGGTCTGGTGATCGCGATGTACATGCCCATCTTCGAGATGGCCGGGAACATCAAAGGCGGCTGATAGTGACTGCGACCGGGGCGGTGGCCTCCCTCCCGGCGGCACCGGACCCCGATCTGGAATCGGGGCGGCCGGTCACGCCGCCGCGCCAGCCGACCGAGGACTACCGCACGGTCGTCTACTTGATGTTGTTCCGGGTCGTGCTGGCCTCGGTCCTGCTTCTTTGCGCGATCAGCCTGGCGCTGACCCACAGCACGACCGAGGTGGACCTGGGGCGGGTGTTCGCCCGCTTGCTGTTCGGGCTGCTGGCGCTGGCCTACGGTGCCACCATCGTGTACGCGCTGCTGTTGCCCCGGATCGAGCACCTGGTGGGGTTCGCCTACCTGCAAATCGGCGTGGATCTGTTCCTGATCGCGGTGCTCGTGCACGCCACCGGCGGGGCGCAGAGCGCCTTCACCATCCTGTTCATGATCCAGGTGATCGCGGTGGCGCTGCTGCCCGAGCGTTACGGCGCGGCCTACGTGGCCACCGCCAGCGCGCTGATCGTCCTGGCGGTGGCGCTGGCCGGCTATTTCCGGCTGCTGCCCACCGTGCCGGGGCAGACGGTGTTCCCCTGGGACCTGCCCCTGTCGGACCTGTTCTTCCGGCTGGTGCTCAACGTGGCGGCCATCGCCACCATGGGGGCGCTGGGCCTGAACCTGTCCGGGCAGACCCAGCGGGCGGGTGAGAGGCTGGCCCGGCACCAGCAATACGCGGGCGATCTGGCGCTGCTGCACCAGAACACCATCCGCTGCCTGTCGTCGGGGCTGGTGACGGTGACCCTGGATGGCCTCATCACCTCGATCAACGGCGCGGCCTGCGAGATCCTCGGCATCACCCAGGCCACCGCCCTGGGCAATCCGCTGTCCCGGCACATCCCCGGGCTGGGGCTGGTGCTGGAGGTGGCCGGGCCGGTGGGGTCGGTGCGGCGGCACGAGATCGACGCCATCCGCCCCGACGGCAGCGTGCGCAACCTGGGCATCTCGGCGACGCCGCTGTCGGATCACGCCGGGCAGATCATCGGTCGCGTGATCCACTTCCAGGACCTGACCGAGCTGCGGCGGATGCAGATCGAGGTCGAGCGGTCGCAGCGGCTGGCCTCGATCGGGCGGCTGGCCTCGGGCATCGCCCACGAGATCCGCAACCCGCTGGCCAGCATCTCGGGGTCGGTGGAGATGCTGCGGGGATCGCCCGGGGCCGACGGGGAGAGCCGGCAGCTGGTGGACATCGCCGTGCGGGAGGTGGACCGGCTGAACCGGCTGATCACCGACCTGCTGGAATACGCGCGGCCGCGCTCGGAGGAGAAGCAGCCGCTGGACCTGGCCGAGATCTCGGGCGAGATCGCCAAGGCGTTCGGGCACGAGAAGCGCTCGACCGACATCCGGGTGACGGTGGACCTGGAGGCGGGGGCGGGCATCCAGGGCGCAGCCGGACAGATGCGGCAGGTGCTGTGGAACCTGCTGCGGAACGCGGCCGAGGCGATGCCCGGCGGCGGCGCCATCCGCATCCGGGTGGCGCGCGCGGAGATGCCGGGGCGCACGTCGGCCACGGTGCTGTCGGTCAGCGACACCGGGGTGGGCATCAGCCAGGAAGACCAGGACCAGATCTTCGAGCCGTTCTTCTCACGCAAGCGCGGCGGGACCGGGCTGGGCCTGGCCACGGTGGCGCGCATCGTGGAGGACCACCAGGGGCACATCGAGGTGGTGAGCGCTCCCGGGCAGGGGACCGAGTTCAACCTGCGGTTTCCCTACGTCTACGTCCCGCGCGCCGGCGGCATCAGCGACACCATGGCCACGCCGGCATCTCAGCCGCGCGCCGGCCGGCCGGCCTGACCGCGCCGATGGCCCTGCGAGGATCCGCCGCGGGTGCTTCGAGGACCCGCTGCCGGATGATGTCGGCATCCGCTGCCGGATGATTCTCGGGGACCCGCTGCCGGATGATTTTCGGGGATCCGCCGACTCCGGGCGGACGGGTCCTGTCGCTGCAGGAACCCCCCACGGGTTTGTTCAGCAGCGATTCAACGGCCATGCGACCGACAGCGTGCTGAGCACGAATCCATCGGCCCGCGCTGCCAAACAAACCCGCGGGTCCCCCCTTCCGCGCCACCCGTCCGCCCTCCGTCGGCTCCCCCGAGGCATCAATCCCGGAGTACCGCGCCCGAATCAAGGCGACTCGAGCAGTCGTCCGGATCATGGCGACTCGAGCGGTCGTCCGGATCATGGCGACTCGAGCAGTCGTCCGGATCGTAGCGACTCGAGCGGTCGTCTTCGATCGTAGCGACTCGAGCGGTCGTCCTGGATCATGGCGACTCGAGCGGTCGTCCGGATCATGGCGACTCGAGCAGTCGTCCGGATCATGGCGACTCGAGCAGTCGTCCGGATCGTCACGACTCGAGCAGTCGTCCGGATCGTCACGACTCGAGCGGTCGTCCTGGATCGTAGCGACTCGAGCGGTCGTCCTGGATCATGGCGACTCGAGCGGTGTCCGGATCATGGCGACTCGAGCAGTCGTCCGGATCATGGC
>JBKPRZ010000251.1:0-16121 GCA_046734815.1 Myxococcota bacterium
GAGGAAACATCTGAACGACGTGATCGCGCGGCGGGAGCACCAGCGGCGCCTGCTGTCGCCGCTCACCCACCCGCAGTGATGGTGGTCAGGGCGGTCAGGCTGACGATCGCGTCCCGGCGGATGCCCCGGTCGACGAAGTCCTGGATCGCGCGGGCCAGGGCGGCGCCGAGCAGGCCGATGAAGGGGAGGTGATCGCCGCCCTCGCAGGTGGCCTGGCCGGCCTGGTCCTCGGCGTCGGCGGTGAACCGTTCGTCCCAGCGGACCAGGCCGAAGGTGCCGTCGGCGGACAGAGCGGCGTGAAGCAGCGGCTGGCCGCTGGCACGGGCGTGGGCGCTCAGCACCTCGCGGCTGGCGCGGTTGTCGAAGCAGTCGACCAGCAGGCCTGCGTCCGCGCACACCTGGGCGACGTTGTCGGCCACCACCCGGATGGGCAGAGCCTCGGCCCGGACGCCCCACAGGTTCCACAGCTGCTGCTTGAGTGCTTCGGCCTTGTTCTTGCCGAGCGAGGGCTTGACGTGAGCCTGGGCCTGCAGGTTCTTCGACTCGACCCGATCGAAGTCCACCAGGCGCAGCTCGGCCCGCAGGCTGCGGCAGAGGACCGCGGCCGTCGAGCCGAGCGCGCCCAGACCACAGAAGACGATGCGCACGTCAGCTCCCGAACGGGACCTTGGGCCGCAGGAACAGGCGCTTGCCCCCCTCGGGCGTATCGAAACGATCGACGACGAAATGGTCGAACGCATCGCCAGGCAGCGCCTGGACATGCAGCCCGAGCACGCCGCCCGAGCGGATCAGCTCGATGGCGATGCGCTTGATGTCGCGATCGCCGATGGTCGGGTCGACGTCGATGGTGGCGTCGGCCGAGACGCCGTTCCAGGTGATGTTCAGGATCATGGCTTCACCTCACTGTCCTCGACTCTTCGTGTTCAGTCGCTTGTCTTCAGTCACGCTCTGTTCGGCAATCCGCGATTCCTGCCGCAGCCGCGCGGCCCAGGGTGGCTGGTCCCGGACGATCTGGTCGTGCCCGTCGATCCGCGCCAGCACCCCCGCCGGTGCGACCACCGAGAAGCGCAGGGGACGCCCCAGCGCGGCGAGCACCGCCGCCATGGTGGTCTCGTCTTCGGCCGAGAAGGCCAGCGGTCCGACCGGATGGCTGTGGGCGATCTCGACCAGCCGGTCGCGCAGGCGCCAGATGGCTTCCCACCGGTCGCGCGAGTCGGCCAGCGCCACCGGGCTGGAGCCGGCGTCCGACCAGAGCACGCGCCCGTCGGCCCCGATGAGGAAACAGACCTCCCGCATCAGATCCCCTCGTGCCGGGTGATCACCAGCGCGTCGGTGTCCATGGCCTCGCGGATCACGCCGGGCAGGCTGTCCAGGGTCAGCATTTCGTCCGACCCCGCCAGGCAGACGCCGGCGTCGAGCACCCGCAGCCCCGGCTCGGTGACCAGCGTGATCAGCCGCTGGCCCTGGAACAGCCAGCGCACCTCCCCCACGCCGCTCGTCACCCTCCGCACGCCGAGCAGGCGCGCCCCGGCCGCGCGGAGCGCGTCCTCGACCTCCGCTTCGAGATCCATCACCGGGGTCGAGGCCGCCCGCCCGATCACCGGCCGCAGCGCCCGCGGCGCGCGGGTGGCTCGCTCGTTCACCAGCTCCCGCAGCGCTGCCTCGGCGCGGGCGAATCCCCGGTCGGCGATCTCGCCGATCCAGCGCCGCAGCTCGGCCGGCTCGCCGGCGATGCCGAGCGCGCGGGAGGCGAGCTGCGCGGTGGCGAAGCCGAACGCCGCCCGCAGCGCCGCCGACACGCCCTTGAGGGTGCCGAGCCCGGTCCGGTCCTCCAGCGCGCAGCGGGCCGCCTCCTCCAGCTCGCTCTCCCACTCCAGCCGGTCCCACAGCAGCAGATCCCCGGTGGGCCAGCGCCGGGCGATGACCGGCGCCAGGACCGGGGGAGTCTCCTCGGCGGGCGCCAGATCGATGGGGTGGCAGAGCGCGCGGCCGTCCACCAGCGCCAGACCGCCGTGCGCGTGCAGCAGATGACCCCGTACCGCCGGCAGCCGCGCCATCGCCGCGGCCGCTTCCTCGGGGAGGGCGAGCGCGACGGGCGTCGCCTGCCGGCCGCGCACCTGCACCCGCCACCAGCCGCTGGTCACGGGCTCGCCCTGCACCCGCGCCCGGCGATCGCGCAGCCAGGCGTACCCGTCGACCACCGGCGCCGGGAACTCTTCGGACCGGTCGAGGAAACGCCGGTAGTCCACGGGCCCGCTCAGGCTGCCGCCCCGGTCTGGCCCTGGGGACGGCCGTCCGCGCCGATGAGCGGCGTGCTCATCACCTTGTCCACCCAGCTCGGCCGCGCGCCGCGGCTGCGGCCGATCACGGTGGGCACCGGCGCCTCCAGCAAGGTCCGGAGCACGCGCGTCACCTGGTAGGGATCGTCGAACTGCCCGACGTCGACCTCCGCGAAGGCCACGCCCAGGGTCTGGGCGCAGGCCCGGACCGTGGTGCCGCGCTCCGCGGCCGCCGCGCAGATCAAGGCCAGGCCGGCCACCGGGTAGCCGAGCTCGCGGAAGGTGGCGGCCAGCAGACCACCGTCCTCGCCCGCCTCGTCGCCGGCCACGATCACCAGCAGCTGCGCGCCCGCGGGCACGCGCACGCCGGCCTGGTGGAGCGCGCGCACCGCCGCGCCATGCAGGGTGCCACCAGCGGCCGAGATGCGGCCGAGCATGTGCTGCACGGCCGCGCGGGTGGGCGCCTTGGGGCGGAGAACGGTGCCCATCGTGTCGAAGCTGGCGATGTGCACCCTGTCCGGCGCGAAACCGGCCAGGATGCGAGACAGCGCCTCCTTGGACTGCGCGATGGAGCCCTCCATGGAACCCGACTTGTCGATCAGGAACATGACCTGCAGGTCGACGTCGGCGGTGGCCGCCTCGACCGCAGTGCGAGCGGCGTGATCCGCCGCCTGCTCGAGCGTCTCGCGGATGGCCCGGCTCTTGACGTTGCGGGCGACGTTGAGCGCCCGCTGATCGGTGGCGGTGCGGACCGCCGCCTCCCAGCGCGCCTTGATGTCGGCGTCGGCCAGCAGGCCCAGCTCCTCCAGGGTGGGGGTCAACATGCGCAGGTCGCGATCGGACAGCGACGGCAGGCAGGCCACCATGATGGCCGGGGTCAGCCCCAGCCCCTTGGGCAGGCGGCCCACCACGTCCTTGTAGGTCAGCCGGTCCTCGCTGATCCGCTCGCAGATCTCGGCCTCGCTGACACCGTCGAAGCGCTCGCGCCTGGCCAGCTTCAGCCCGGTCAGCCCGACCTTGCGGTGGCCGGCCGCGGCCTGCTTCTGCTTCCAGCCCAGCACCTCGAAGAAGGCGGGCTCGTGCGGCTTGTAGCCGCACTTGCGGGCGATGGCCTTGATGGTCTCCTTGTAGCCCGCCGCCACCAGACCCTCGAGCATCGCCAGGTTGGCCTCGCGGACCCGCAGCCAGCGTGCGGCCGCCTGCTTCCACCGACCCAGCGGCGCCTTGCGGCCGGCGGCGTCGCCGAAGCCGGCGGCGCGGTTCACGGTCGCGATGTCGGCGGTCTCCAGCAGCTGCGCCACCCGCAGAACGCTCTTGGGGGTCATCATGCGCTTGGACTTGCGCTGGTAGAACAGCAACATGCCCTGGCCGATGGCGCGGTAGTCGTCCTCGTGGAACTCGACCGCGCCGGCGTCGCTGTGCACCGGCTGACCGGCGAACGACTGCACCAGCATCAGGGCCGCGCAGGCCACCTTCAGGTCGCGCCACTCGGTCTCCAGCAGGGCGTAGGAAGCGAAGTGGGCCATCAGGTCGCCGTTGAGCTGGTAGATGGCCAGCAGCTTGCCGTACAGATCGACCGCCGCGGGCACGAACAGCCCCGGCCGGGTGGCCGCGCCGCTGGCTTCGCGACGGCGCGCCGCCGGCCGCCAGACGCCGCCGTCGTCGATGCCGGGCCGGTTGTGCCACAGGTGAGCGCTGGATCCCAGCACCACCTCCAGCAGGCGCTCGGCCGGCCCGCGCTGCGATTCGGTCAGCATGATGGGCGTGGTGGTCATGACGGTCTCTCCTCCATTTCATGATCGCGTGAACGAATAGGTGGGCCGCCCGAGTGAACAAGCCGACAATGGTTTGATGACGGGACTTGAACCCGCTACACCGGCGGTGTGAGCGCCGTGCTCTACCGATGAGCTACATCGATTGCGTGTAGGGCCTGGTCGGCCGGGCGTGCCCAAAGCTTCGTACCCCTGGAGGGAATCGAACCCCCGACCGCTCGGTTCGTAGCCGTGCGTCCTGGATCCACAGGCAGGGGCCTGGGGCTGAAAGAAGGTGCCGATCCGACCGAGTGATGAAGCCACGAATTGATCAGGTTTCAGGCCTGTGCTCATTGAAAGAGCGCGCGTGTTGGGCCTCGTCGGGCGGGCGGATCGTGCAGTAGGGACAGGAGGAATCGAACCTCTCGTCGGCCGGTTATCGACCGGCTGCTCTGCCATTGAGCTATGTCCCCGGCGGTTTCAGGGCTCGAGGGTGACCGTCCAGTAGGGGCGCCACTCCTCGGGGACCCGGCGGCGGTCCATCCGGACCGTCACCGCGGGCAGGTAACGCGGCTTGCCCGGGCGTCGCCGCAGCCACATGCCGGCCTGTTCCGGCGTGCGGTTGGCCTTCTGGTGGTTGCAGGGCACGCAGCAGGTGACGATGTTGTCCCAGCTGGTGCGCCCACCGGCGGCCCGGGGCATCACGTGATCGAAGGTCAGCTCCTCGGTGTCCTTGCGCTGCCCGCAGTACTGGCAGCTGAAGGCGTCCCGCGCGTAGATGTTCACCCGCGAGAAGCGGATGGCCAGACGATCCCGACGGAACCGGCGCAGCACCCGCACCACCGCCGGCATCGGCAGCTCCCGGCTGACCGTCTTGATGGTGCGATCCCGGCTGTATTCGATCACCTCCACCTTGCCGAGGAACAGGTCCGTCACCGCGCGCGTCCACGGCTCCACGCGCAGCGGTTGCCAGTCGGCATCCAGGAACAGAACGATCGTCATGAGCTCACCTCCTTTCTCGCGTCCTCTTCGATGAGTACCTGGGGAGGGATTCGAACCCTCACTCGATGCGGTCTGAGCGCATCGCCTCTTCCAGTTGGGCTACCCAGGCAGACGCGACGGCCGTCCCACCAGACGACCGTCGCCTGCAGACGTGCGACCGCGGTCTGCCAGCGCGTGTACTGTTGCGACCGAGACCGAGCGTTTCCCCCCACCTGCGGCGGGGGCCAGTCCGTAACAGATCGCCTCTTCATCCGTCTGGGCGGCAGGACTCGAACCTGCATCGGCCGCGTTCCGAACGCGGTGGTCAGCCACTTGACCCACACCCAGTCAGGGTGACCGTCCGGTTTCGATCCGGAACCTTCGCGTTCACCGCGCGATGTGCAGAGCCACTACACCACGGTCACCATTTTCATGTGACCGGAGTGGTGTCCGGCCACGGCATCGTCCACTATTCGGTTGTCACAGAGCGAGAGCGCGGGTGGGCCAGCGGGGACTCGAACCCCGTTCCCTCGGGTAAGAGCCGAGAGCTTCGCCATCAAAGCTTCTGACCCATCTCGGTTTCGGGCTGGGTGATGGGTGCCGCCGGTCGGGCTCGAACCGACTCAGGCCGGCTTAAAAGGCCGGAGCCCATCCCGTTGGGCGACGACGGCAGATCCTCGCCGCCGGCGCGTTTGTGTTTTTCCAAACGCCGTTGCAATGTGACCTCCAGAAACGAAAAAGGCCGCCTTGGTTTCCCAGGGCGGCCTTTGACGAACCATTGATGATGATTCGCTGCTAGCCGCCCCTCCCTTTGCTGGGCTCCTGGGTATGGGACTGGGGCTTGTATCCGTCGAGCAAGCCGCGGGCGCGATCGGCTTCAAACAGATCCCCGAGACGAACCGCTGGCGCGGTCCTTATGGGGTTTGATGTCTGGCGCACGATCAACATGACTTTGGCAAGGTGAACGCGGTTGATTTATCCGTCAAGTCCTTTCTCACAATTTCCTGCGCTCGTTGATTATTCCCCCTTCGCTGTTCCCGGACGTTTCCTCGAACCAGCAATAGGCGGGCCAGCCGATCACGTCCCGCGGATCGCCTGCAACGTGAGCCCGTAGCGGGCGAGGTATTTCCGCAGGCGATCGGCGTCATTGGTGCTCCGGCGTGCGGCTCGCGAGGCGGCAAAGAGCAGCCGCCCGGCCTCCGACAGGGAGCTGGCCTCGCGACAGACGCGGATGACGTCCTCCAGCTGGACGCGCTCGAACCGGTCCAGCGCCGCCAGCTGGGCTCGCGTCAGGAAAGTGGCGAGAACGCTGGAGCCCGCGCCGCGTTCGGTGGATTCGCCGCTGCGCCACTGCGCGCGCAGCCGCTCGACCTCGTCGTCCACCTCCTTCACGCTGATGCGTCCCCCGTCACACAGGGTGGCCATGCGCCGGACCGAGGCGCCGAAGTCGCGGAAATTTCCCGACCACAGCGCCTCGGGCGAGGCGGCGAAGCCCAGGTAACGCGCGCGGGCCTCGCGGCTCATGGTGAGGCGCAGCTGGAGGGCGTCGCCCACCCGCTGAAGCTCGAAGTCGAGGTTCGGCTCGAGGTCCTCCGGCCGCTCGCGCAGCCCGGGCAGGATGAAGGTCCACAGGTTGATCCGGGCGAGCAGGTCCTCCCGGAAACGACCCTCCGACACCCGGCCGGACAGATCGCGGTTGGTACCGGCGATCAGCTGGAAATCACTGCGGACCTCCTTGTCGGAGCCGACCGGGAAGAAGGTCCGATCTTCGATGGCCCGAAGGAGCATGGCCTGCTCGTCCAGCCCCAGCTCGCCGATCTCGTCCAGGAACAGCACCCCCTTGTCCGCCTTGCGCAGCATCCCGCCGCGCGCCTCGACCGCGCCGGTGTAGGCGCCGCGGACGTGGCCGAACAGGGTCGACATGGCGGCGTCTCCCCGCAGGGTCGCGCAGTTGACCTCGACCAGATCGCCCGCCACCTGGCGGCGCGCCTTCTTCAGGTCGTAGATCCGCCGCGCCAGCTGGGACTTGCCCGACCCGGTGGGTCCACACAGCAGCACCGGATCGCGGGAAGCGATGGCCACCTGCTCCAGCCGTTCCACCAGCCGGTTGTAGGTGGGGCTGCGGGTCTCGATGCCCGCCTTCAGGAACGACAGCCCTTCGATTCGCTCCTTCTGGAACCGACGGGCGATGCTGTCGTAGCGCGAGAGATCCAGGTCGATGATCGTGTATGTGCCCGCGGCGCCTGAGGTCCTGGTCTCCGCGCGCGCCGGCGGCGAGGTCTGGATCAGCCGGGCGGGGAAGTGGCGCGACTCGACCAGCAGGAACAGGCAGATCTGGGCGATGTGGGTGCCGGTGGTGATGTGGCAGAGGTAATCCTCGCGGGTGGGGTCGAACGGGTAGCGCCGGGCGAGATCGTGCAGGGCCCCGTAGGTCTCCTCCAGGTCCCAGGGGTCGGAGATCTCGATGTTTTCCAGCCGCACGTCGGTCTCGGGCGAGACCTGTCGCACGTCGGCCGCTATCAGCTCTGCCAGGGTGGACCAGCGGCTGGCGTACAGCAGGACCAGACGGTCGACCAGCAGGTCCGGGTGCTGGCACAGGCCCACCGTGGGCCGCCATCGGTCCCAGCGCGCGGGGCCCCGCCGCCCCTGGTCCAGGATGTTTCCCAGAAAACCGATGACCGTGAGGCGCCGCCGGGACATTAGAATGCAATATATATCGCCTATAAGGACGGATAAACTGGCCGGGCGGGCGTCGGGTCAGTCCCGGTCGTCCGCTCGACCGGGCCCCTGGCATGTCCGCTGCTACTCCCGCCATCATGACCAAGGCCACCGATACGCAGGCTCACCAGGTCTTCCCGGTCCCGGGCGGCGCCCCGCTGAAGGCCTGGACCGTCGGCGTCCCGTTCGAGACCGATGCGCGCGCCCAGGTCGAGCGCATCGCCCGGCTGCCCTTCATCCACCGCCACGTGGCGGTGATGCCCGACGTACATCTGGGCATCGGGGCGACCGTGGGAAGCGTCATCGCCACCCACCGGGCCATCATCCCGGCGGCGGTGGGTGTGGACATCGGCTGCGGCATGATGGCCGTGCGCACCAGCCTGCGCGCGGAGGCGCTGCCCGACGATCTGCGGGGCCTGCGCTCGGCGATCGAGGCGGCGGTGCCCCACGGCCGCACCCACAACGGCGGCCCCAACGACCGGGGCGCCTGGAAGGACATCCCGGCGGCGCAGGCCGAGGCCTGGGCGACCCTGGGGCCCGGTTACGATCGCATCGTGGCCAAGCACCGGCGGCTCGACCGCGGCTCGCACGTGCAGCACCTGGGGACCCTGGGGACCGGGAACCACTTCATCGAGGTATGCCTGGACGAGGAGGACCAGGTGTGGCTCATGCTCCACAGCGGCTCGCGCGGGGTGGGTAACCGGATCGGGAGCTATTTCATCGAGCTGGCCAAGGAGGACATGCGGCGCTGGTTCATCAACCTGCCCGACCAGGACCTGGCCTACCTGCCCGAGGGAACCGAACACTTCGACGACTACGTCGGGGCGGTGCACTGGGCCCAGGACTACGCCCGGGTGAACCGCGAGCTGATGATGGCGGCGGTGGTGGAGGCGCTCGGTCGCTCCGGGCAGCTGCCCGCGTTCGAGGCGCGCCTCGAGGCGGTCAACTGCCACCACAACTACGTCGCCCGCGAGAACCACTTCGGCGACAACGTGCTGGTGACCCGCAAGGGCGCGGTGCGGGCGCGCCGCGGTGACCTGGGCATCATCCCCGGCAGCATGGGCTCGCGTTCGTACATCGTGCGCGGCCTGGGCAACGAGCAGAGCTTCTCGAGCTGCAGCCACGGGGCCGGGCGGGCGATGTCGCGGGCGGAGGCGCGCCGCCGCTTCTCGGTCGAGGACCACGCGGCCGCGACCAGCGGGATCGAGTGCCGCAAGGACGCGGACGTGATCGACGAGACGCCGATGGCGTACAAGGCCATCGACGCCGTGATGGAGGCTCAGCGCGACCTGGTGGAGATCGCCCATACTCTGCGCCAGGTGGTGTGCGTGAAGGGATGACCATGCTGGTGCTCGACGGATCAGAAGGGGAGGGGGGCGGCCAGATCTTGCGGTCGTCGCTGGCCCTCTCCCTGGTGACGGGGACGCCCTTCCGGATCGACAACATCCGGGCGGGGCGTCCCCGTCCGGGGCTGATGCGCCAGCACCTGACCGCGCTGCAGGCGGCCGCCACCGTGGGCGGGGCCGAGGTGGAGGGCGCGGAGGTGGGGTCGCGCCAGGTGACCTTCCGACCGCGCCGCCCGCGCGGCGGCGACTATCATTTTTCCGTCGGCACGGCCGGCAGCGCGACCCTGGTCCTGCAGACCGTGCTGCCGGCGCTGATCACCGCCGCCGAGCCGTCGACCGTGATCCTGGAGGGGGGGACCCACAACCCCGCTTCGCCGCCGTTCGACTTCCTGGCCGCGGCCTACCTGCCGCTGCTCGCCCGGATGGGCCCCCGGGTGGAGGCCACGCTCGAGCGCGCGGGTTTTTACCCCGCCGGCGGCGGGCGCCTGCGCGTGACGGTGGCTCCGGTCGCGCGGCTGACGCCGCTGGAGCTCGAGCAGCGGGGGGCCATCGTCGCGCGCCGCGCCCGGGCCGTGGTCGCGAATCTGCACCGCTCGATCGCCGAGCGGGAGATTGTCCGGCTGTCCCGCCGCCTGGACGGCTGGGAGTCGGCCGCGTTTTCGGTGGAGGAACGGGCCGGCACGGCCGGACCCGGCAACGTGGTCCTGATCGAGCTGCAGGCCGAACAGGTCACCGAGGTGTTCACCGGCTTCGGCGAGAAGAAGGTCCGGGCCGAGGCGGTGGCCGACCAGGCCGCCGACGAGGCTCTGGCCTACCTGGCCGGCGAGCAGCCGGTGGGCCCGCACCTGGCCGATCAGCTCCTGCTCATGCTGGCCCTGGCCCGCGGCGGAAGCTTCTGCACCACCGCCCCCACCTCGCACACGCGTACGCAGCTGTCGGTGATCCCTCGTTTCCTCGGCCCGGTGGTCGTGGCCACCCAGCCGGCACCGGGCCGGTGGCGTTTTTGCGGGAGCGAGTGACAGTCGCGCGCGGCAGAGCTTGCGCCGCGCGCGCGATCAAGTTGCGCTGATCGGATCCGCAGCGTCGGTGAGCGACTTCTCGGCGGCGTCGTCGTCGGAAGACAGAAGACCCACGTATTGCGAACGGTTGTCGGTCCATGCAGCTTCAGCGTCGAGCAGGAGTGAGACCATGGACGCAAGGCCGCTGATCACGCTGGTTCTCGGCTGGGTTTTTCTCGTCGCTGGCTGTAGTGGAGCGCCGACGCCACCCTCCGATTCCGAGTCCGCGCCTGGCGGAGGCAACGGCGTGGCGGCGAACCGCGCCCACCACGATGGCGGCCACGATGGCGACGACGATGGCGACGACGACGGCCAGGCCGGGATCACCTCGCTCCTGGCTCCGCCCGGACGGACGGTGGCGGTGGGCCGGTGGCAGGTGGCCGACACGCCGGTGCGGGCCACCATCACCGGTGGGCCCTGGACCCTGGGACAGGGCCCCGCCACCCAGACCGACCCGGCCGCGGATTTTCCCAATCCCAATCCCGGCACGCAGCGCTTTCAGCCGTATTTCTGGCCGCAGGTGTTCGGCAACGGCGACAACCTGATGGGCTACTTCGACTACCGGCCGCGCAACCTGGCCGAGGCGGTGGTGGCGGCGCGCTCCGACGATGGCGGGCGGTCGTGGACCTTCGTGCAGCAGGCCTTGACGTTCGACCCCAACCCCGAGCCCGATCCGATCAAGGGCAACGAGAACGGGCAGGGGCACCCGTTCGTCATGCAGGTGGGCGATCAGACCCTGATCTACACGCTGGACCGAACGCCGGGGGTCAAGGACGTGGGCGGTCTGATCGTCAAGCCGCTGACGCCGACCCGCGCGCAGCCGTTGAACGGAGCCCCTGCCGTCGAGATGCCGCTCGAGGAAGTCGGCCCGCGCACCAGCGGCTTGCTCAACCCCGAGGGGATCATCGACCGCGTCCCCGGTGAAGAGGGGCCCTGCGCCACCATCCTGTATCTGCAGCGGGTGCTGGGCAGCGCGGGCGCGGTGTCCGACGTGACCACCGCGCGTCTGGCCAGCAGCTGCGACGGGATTGCCTGGACCGACCTGGGCCCGGTCACCGGCCTGAAGGACGACGGCACCGACTTCCTGGGCGCGCGTGGTTCGCTGCTGCGGGACCGCGAGGGGCGCTACTTGCTGTTCTATTCGGGCGGTGTGGTGGAGGACAAGGCCAGCGACGCTTACCGCTTCATCGGCTACGCCGAGTCGACGGACCTGCGCAACTTCACGGTGGTGCGCGGCCTGAACGACCCGCTGCTGTCCACGCAGACCACGGAGGCCTCGGGTGCGCCGCAGTCCTGGTGGGCGGGCCGGGTGTTCGGGCCGTCCGTCACCCCTGCGCCGGATGGCCGGAGCGCCACCCTGATGTTCGCGGGCTTCCACACCGCGAACGCCAGCGACGACTTCTCCGACTACCGTCAGATCGGCCGGGTGACCCTGGAGCTGGCGCCATCGGACTGAGCGACCGTCACCAGGCCCGGAGCTACGGAAACAGCAGCAGGGTCAGCCCGCTGTAAAAGCCGTGCATGCCCACCCGGGTGTCGAGGTGCAGACCCAGGTAGCGGGTCAGCATCAAGGTGCCCTCGATGCCGAACTTGCTGCCCGGCAATTTCGCCCTGCCCCGCCGCGCGGCCACCGACTCCTGCTCGTATTCGCCGTACAGCAGCAGCTTGCCTCTGGGCGCCGACACCTTGCCGAGATAGAGCCCATAGGCCACGCGTGCGACAAGCACGCCGTAGCTGGTCTTGAGCGGCTTCCACTTCGCGAAGGGCGAGCCGGGGGCTTCCACGCCGACCCCCCACGACGCGAACGACGACGGCCCGGGCAGCTTCGGGATGCCCAGCCGGCCCTCGACCCGCAACCCGGGCGGCCCACCGTCCACGAACGGCGACGGTTCCAGCCGCAGCCGCCGCCACCCGAGCGGCACGCCCAGGTCAGGTCCGCCCGTCCGGAACGACGGCGCCTCTTCACAAAGGGGGCCCGGGCAGGGCCCGCCCCCTCGCGTGATCGCAGGCGGCGTTGGGGCGGGCGCTGCAACCAGCAGCAGCAGGGACATCAGATGGGGCGGCAAGAGCCGGCAGAGTAGCGCCCCGGATCGGGGTGTGCCCCGGAAAGATTTGCACCGGAGCACCGCGCGCACGCCCGGTCCTGGGATAGAGTCGGGCGTCATGACCATCGAACGGTGGGAGCAGGTCGCGCAGGGGGTGGCCGGTCCGCGGAGCACGTTCGCGCGCGACCTGGTCTCACCGCCGAACCTGCTGACCCTGTCCCGGATCGTTCTGTTCGGGGTGTCGGTGGCGCTGTTCTTCGCCGGCCACATCGTGGTCGGCGTGATCGTCGGCTCGCTCGGCGGCGCGACCGATTACATCGACGGATGGCTGGCGCGCAAGACGGGGCGGGTGACCCGTCTGGGCGAGATCCTCGATCAGTTCTCCGACGTGTTGCTCGAGCTGGGCTATCTGCTGCTCGCGGCCTTCGCCCAGCTGGGCGTGCCGGCCTGGGTGCCGGCGGTCTACATGCTGCGCGAGGTCTGGGTGGGAGGCTTGCGACGCTGGGTGGCCGGCGCCGGCGCCAACATCCCCAGCACCCTGGTGGGCAAGCTGAAGAGCGCCTTCATGGGCTGGCCCTGCGTGCTGATCTTCCTCGCGGCGGCCGCCGCTTCCGCCGGGCAGCCGCAGCTGGCGCTGGTGCTGCGCCGGATCGGGCAGGGCGCGCTGGCGGTCGGGCTGGTGTTCATCGTCCTGAGCGCGGTCTCGTACACACGCCGGTTCATCGAGGTCTACGACAGCATGGCGGCGGGCCGCCCGCAGCGGCACGGGTGATGGCCGCAGCCGGGGCCAGCACCGAGCTCGAGCGCGCGGCGGACTGGGTGCTCGGGCTGCGGCGTGCTGACCTGCCCGAGGATGTGGTGGCGCTGGCGCGGCTGCAGCGGCTCGACATCCTGGCGGCGATGTGGGCAGGGGCACGGACCGCGGCCGGGCGCGCGGTGGTGTCCGCGCTGGATGCTCTGGCGCCGCCGGCCGGGCCGGGCGTGGTCACGGTCTGCGATGGCCGACGGCGGCCGGTGCTGGACGCCGCTTACCTGCACGCGGTGCTGGCCAACGCCCTGGAATACGACGACTTCGTGTTCGCCGGGCACACCGGGCAGGCGGCGGTGGGCGTGCCCCTGGCGCTCGGGCAGCTGACCGACGCCAGCGACGACGACGCGCTGCTGGCCCAGGTCGCCGCCAACGAGGTGGCCGGGCGCCTGGGGGCGGTGATGACCGCCGGGCCCCAGCAGGGCCACATGAAGTCGTACCTGCACCGGCTGGCGGCGGCGGTGGCGGCCTGCCGGCTGCTGCGCCTGGATCGCGCCGCCACCGTGCGCGCGCTGGCCATCGCGCTGTCGGGGCCGGAATACCCGCTGTTTCCGGCCTCGTTTTCCCCCGACACCAAGGTGCTGGGGATCGGCGAGTCGGTGGTGGCCGGCGTGCGCGCGGCCTGGCTGGGCGCCGAGGGGCTCTCGGCCTGTTCCGACATCGTCGAGCACGGGCTGGGGCTGATCAGCTCGCTCAGTGTGCACCGGGACGCGCCCCCGGTGTGGGACCGGCTGGGCGGCAGCTTCGGTACGCAGGCGATATGCTTCAAGCCGGTGGCCGCCTGCGCGCATGCGGCCGCGGCGGCCCTGGCGGCGGCGGAGATAGCGGCCGGCGAGGTGCGCCCGCTGGAGGCCGAGCGCATTCGATCGGTCGAGGTGGCGTGCACTCTGCTGACCGTGACGATGGAAGGGTTCTCGCGGCCGCACGCGCCCGGGCTGGTCACGCCGGTGAACACGAACTTCTCCACCCGGCGGACGGTGGCCTTGACCCTGCTCGGGGGGGCCGCGCCGACGGGCGCGGCGTTCGAGCCGACCGCCTTCGAGCCGATGCGGCCGCGGATCGCGGCGCTGGCCGAGCGGGTGCGTCTGTCCCATCACTGGCCCTACACGATCGGCCTTCTGCGCGGGGTCGACGCCGCCATCGACCACCCGGGGCGGCCGGGCATCTACGGGATGAGCGAGGCACACGAGACGATGGGCCGCTTTCACCGGGCGTTCGGGACGCCGCGGGCGCTCTCGCTGGGCGACCTTCCCCGGCTGCTCCGGCTGCCCCGCGGCGACCTGGGTTATCTGCTGCGGCGATACGCGGTGGGGGCGCGCGCCCGTCTGCCCTTCGCCAGCGCGCGCGCCCGGCGGGCGTACGTCTCCCGCGAGACCGATCTGCGTCGGATGGAGATCCGTTTCTCGGCCGGAGTGCGGGTGCACCTGGACGATGGACGGACCCTGGCCAGCGAGGTGCTGGTCCCGCCGGGTTTTGCCGGCGACCCGGCCCGCGACCAGGTGCCGCCCGCCAAGCTCGCGCGCGAGGGGAGGGCCGCGGGGGCGCCCGCGTCCGACCTGCTGTCGCTGCTCGATCGATCGCCGGTCGCCAGCCCGCGGGAGATCGCCGAGGCGCTGGTGCGACCGGCGATCGGGGCGGCTCCGGGGCGGGTGGCGTGATGGATCCGTTCCGGGTGCGTCCGTCCGCGCCCGACGACGCCCGCGGCCTGGCCGCGCTGGCCGCGCAGTCGCCCATGCGCGGGATGGTCACGGTCGCGACCGTGCCCGGACCCCGCGGCGACGACTGGGAGCGGTTCGTGGCGCCGCGGATGGTGTGGGTGGCCGAAGGCGCCGGGGGCAACGGGGCGCCCGCGCCGATCGTCGGCTCGATCTCGCTGGGCCGGCGCACCACGCGGCTGGCGGGGCGGCCGCTGTGCTGGGGCTATCTCGGCGATCTGCGGGTGGCTCCCCGGTCGCGCCGCCAGGGCGTGGCCATGCAGCTGGCGGCGGCCATCGCGGCCGAGGAGCGGCGCTGTGACTCGAAGGTCACGGCCTTCGCCACGCTCGGGGGCAACCGCGCGGTCGAGGCGCTCATCCAGCGCGAGCAGCTGCCGCGGGCCCGCCCGCTCGCGCGCATGCGGCTGGTGTACTGGCTGACCCTGCGCGAGCCGCCGGTCGAGTCACGCCGGCGCGCCCGCCCGGCGCGCCCCGCCGACCTGCCCGACATCTGGCGGCTGCTCGACCGCCACTGGCGCGATCGGGCGCTGGCGCCGTCACCGTCGCTCGACGAGTTCGCCGCCGAGTGGACGCGCGACCCGTCCTTTTGTCTCGACGACGCCGTGGTGGTCGAGCGGGGCGGATGCCTGGTCGCCTGCGGCGCTCTGTGGGATCAGCGCCCGCTGCGACAGGAGCTGGTCCTGGGCTACCGGCTGCCGCTGACCGTCGTCGCGGGCCTGGTCCGCGTCTGGGCGGCGCTGCGGAAGGCGCCGCGCCTGCCGCGCGCCGGCCAGGCGATTCCGCTCGCGTTCCTGCGCCATTTCGCCGCCGACGACGTGCAGGCCGGCCGCGCCGTCCGCGACGCGCTCCTGGCCCGCGCACGCGCGCGGGGCCTGGCCATCGTCGCCGGCGGCTTCGATCGGCGCGACCCGCTGGGCGCCGTGGCCAGCGGTGGCATCAAGGTGGAGATGGCGAGCACCGCCTGGGCCGTCGGCACCGCTGTGCCCGACCTCGACCACCGCCCCGTGCTGCTGGATTACAGCTTGATCTGACGAGCGCCGCCGCCCCGCTCAGACGAACGACAGCGTGGCCGGGCGGATCCCGTGGCGCCCGGCGAGCGCCAGGATCTCCGCCGCGCGATCGGGCCGGACCTGCCCGCGCCCGCGCGAGTAAGGCTCGTAGCGCTCCTCGAACGCGAGCACCAGCGCCTCGGCCAGGCAGGCGTGGCTCTCGTCGGGCGCAAAGTCGGACAGCACCGCGGGCAGGTCGGTGACCGGCGAGGCGTGGGCATGCAGCACCCGCCCGGCGCGGGCGTAGCGCTGGCCAGCGGGGCGCGCGTTGGCCGGGTGCCCGGCGTCGAGCACCAGGGCGCCGGCTGGCACCGCCGCGAGATCGATCTCCCCCTCGACCGCGCTGGCCACCAGCACGGCCACCTGCACCG
>JBKPRZ010000252.1:0-8697 GCA_046734815.1 Myxococcota bacterium
GTCCGGCCCCGCCACCTGCCGTTGCAGCCGGCGTACCCAGCGGGCAAAGCTCTGGTGCGCCTTGGTCAGACGGCTGTACAGCGTGCTGGCCGGGATCGCGAAGCTGTCGGCCAGCTCGGCGATGGGGATGTCCTCCAGCTCGTGCAGGATCAAGATGGCCCGCTGGCGCTCGGGCAACAGCGACAACACTCGCAGGACCAGCGCCCGGGCGCGGGCCGCGTCCAGCTGCTCGAGCGGCGATCCGCGGTCCTCGAGATCCACCAGGCCGCTGGGGATCTCCCGGCGCGCGCGCCGGAAATGGACGCGTGCCACCCGGATGGTGATGCCGGCCAGCCAGGGGCGCAGCGGCCGCGCGGGGTCGTAGTCGCCCCAGCGCCGCCAGATCACCAGGAACACTTCCTGGACCAGGTCCTCGGCGTCAGCAGCGGCGACGCCCGACCGGCGCAACATGCGATAGACGAAGTCCAGCTCGGCCTCGAAGGCGCGGAAGCACGCGCTGCGCTCCCGGTCAGCGTCGCTGGCGCTCGCCGCTCGCACGGCCGCGATGTTACACGAGCCCGCGGGAACGGGATAAGGTGCGGCCCAAGGAGTCGCGATGGCCCACCATCCCGCCCGGTTCGTGCTCTTCCTGATGCTGTGCACGGCCGCGACCGCGCAGGCCCAGGCCCCGGTCCTCCGCTACCAGCCCCGCCACGAGGACCTGAAATACACGTTCGGCGGCGCCGCGCCGGTCGCCCGCATCAAGCCGGGCACCCGCATCGTCAGCTGGACCGAGGACTGCTTCGACGGCGCGGTCACCGGCCCGCAGACCCTTCCCTCGAAAGTGGTACTCCCGGGGCACGACAACCCCCAGACCGGTCCGTTCTTCGTCGAGGGGGCCGAGCCGGGCGACACCCTCGCCATCCGCATCCTGAAGCTGGAACCGGCCCGCACCTACGCGGTCTCCTCCTCGTTTCCAGGCTTCGGCGCGCTCAACGGAACCGACCGCACCGCCATGCTGGGGCCGGCCCTGCCCGAGGTGGTCTGGCGTTACGAGGTGGACCGCGTGCGCGGCGTGGTCCGCACCCGTTCCACCGACGGCCGCCGCAGCTGGGACGTGCCGATGGCCCCGTTCCTCGGCTGCCTGGGCGTGGCTCCCGCCGGGGGCGAGGTGCGCTCGACCATCGTCCCCGACAGCTTCGGCGGCAACATGGATTGCCCGGAGGTGCGGCCGGGCGCCACCGTCTACCTGGGCGTCAACGTCCCGGGCGCGCTGGTCTCGTTCGGCGACGGCCACTACGCGCAGGGCGAGGGCGAGATCATCGGCACCGCCGTCGAGGGCGCGCTGAACGTCGAGCTGGTGGTCGACCTCATCAAGAAGAAGCGTACCGCCTGGCCGCGCATCGAGACCCGCGACTTCATCATGTCGCTGGGCGCGGCCCGGCCGCTGGAGGACGCCGCCCGGGTCGCCTTCAAGGACATGGTGCAGTGGGTGCAAGAGCGCACCGGCCTGAGCGAGATGGACGCCTACCAGTTCGTCTCGCAGCACGCTCGCACGCCGATCATCGAGATGGTCGACCCCGAATACACCGTGCTGGTCAAGATCGACAAGCGGCACCTGCCCCGCTGAGGGCTAGTATCGCGCCATGCGCACCCTCCTCTGTGCCCTGGTGACCCTGCTGGCCGGCCCTGCCTTCGCGCAGAAGCCGGCCTCCCGCTTCATGGACGACCTCAACTGGATGGAGTTCGGCAAGCTGGTCCCGGCCCGGATCGACACCGTCATCCTGACCGTCGGCACGCTGGAGCCCCACGGCGTGATCAACAACGGCGCCGACAACACCGCGCCGGTGGACCTGGCCCGCTCGATCGCCGACGCCGACGACATCAACGCCCTGATCGCCCCCCACATCCCCTACGGCGTGACCGGCGCGATGGCGCCTTATCCGGGAGCCATGCACGTGCCCGAGGAGGTCTTCCGCGGCTACCTGCGGGCGGTGCTGGACGGAATGGCCAAGAACGGCTTTCACAAGATCGTCATCCTCAACGGCCACGGCGGCGGGCAGACCGCCATACTGGAGGCGCTGGCCCGGGAGGTGGCCTTCGCCCACAACGTGCAGACCCTGGTGATCAACTGGTGGGCCGCCGCCTCGGATCTCACCCTGAAGGTGTTCGGCGAGGACGGTGGTCACGCTGGGATCAACGAGACCGCCTACGTCCAGGCGGTGAACCCCAAACTGGTCCACCGAGATCTGTACACCGGCCCGGACATGGCCACCGCCAACCCCGCCCCCGGCGCCTGGTCAGCAGTTCCCTTCCCGTCCAGCATCACCCTGTACAAACCCGGGCAAGGCTGGCCCAAGGACTTCGACCAGAAAAAGGCCGACGAGTACCGCCGCCAGGTCATCGCCCGCGTGCGCAGCATCGTGCAGGACACCGTGCGCAAATGGCGCAAGGCCGGCTTCCACTAGTTCACCGCTAGCGATTCGTCATCGCCGCCGTCGCCTCCTCCGTCCTCGTCCTCGTCCTCGTCCTCGTCCTCGTCCTCGTCCTCGTCCTCGATGGTGATCTCCGGCCTCGAACATCCGCGCAGCTGGCCCACCCGCGCTATTGACACTTGTAAATACGTGCATAAACCTTGATGTGTACATGGATGTCACACCCGACCTCCTGCTGACCCATCCCGAGCTGGTGCTCGCGGTCGCCCCCTGGTGCTCCTGGCTGGACAACCAGGACCTGGTGATCCTCCTGCTGGCCCAGCCCTGGCTGGCGGGTCGGGGACTGCGCCGTTCCGAGCTGCAGGAGCAGCTGGAGCGAATGGCCGGGGACCTGCCCCTCGGACCGGTGTATTTCCAGCGCATCAGCCGGGCGGCCGAGGTCCTGGTGGCGCGCGGGCAGCTCGCCGCCGAGGGCGGGGGGCGGTCCCGGCGCTACCGCACCACCGCCGGCGGGTTCGCGGCGCTGCTGCTCAACCTGCAGGTCCTGCGGGCCGATCCCACCGTGGACGGCAGCGAGTTCGAGCTCAAGCGCGCGCTGGTGGCGATGTGGAACCTGGTCACCGCCCGGCTGGGCGGCCTGGCCAGCGGGCTCGAATCCAGCCCCGAGATGGCCCAGCTGCTCGAGCAGCTGTCCGGGTTGAAGGTGTGGAACCGCGCTGTGATCACCGAGGAGGTGGTGGCCAATGCTTTCGACATCTTGCGCTTGATCCACACCCAGCGCGAGCGCCTGACCGCGCTGGAGCAGGAGACCCGCCGCCGGCAAGACGCCATCGACCAGCGCTACCGGCTGGTGCAGGCCAGCGCCGGGCGGCCGCGGGGCGGGAAGGCGGGGCGGTCGGATCTGGACGACAGCCTGGCGGTGGTGGGCGTGGTGGCCACCGGTGTGGCGCCGCGCCTGCAGGGCGAGGCCGCGCTGCTGCGCTACCGCGCTTACCTCCACTACCTGGACGGTCTTCAGAAGTTGTACGCGCGCGAGCTGCCGCTGGTGGATCTGGCCAGCGTGCGCCGCGCCCTGGCGGGCAAGCGACGATGAGGAGGGGCAGATGGAGCCGCAGACCGTGACCACCATGGCGTTTCCGTCCGCGCGCTGGGGCGATCGCTGGCGCCGCCTGCGCGGCGAACCGATCGAGCAGGACCTCCACCGCTACCGGGCGCCCCTGCTGGCCATCCGCGCGCAGGGCCCGACGCTGAGCGCGCTGCCCGACGACGAGCTGACCGCGCGGGCCCGGGCGCTGGCCGCGCGCGCCCGCGCGAGCACGCCGGTCGAGGCGCTGCGCGAGGATCTGTTCGCCCTGGTGGTCGAGGCGGCCCGGCGGGCCCTGGGCCTGTCGATCTACGACGAGCAGCTGATCGCGGGACTGGCCATGGCCGAGGGCCGCGCGGTGGAGATGCAGACCGGAGAGGGTAAGACCCTGGCGGCGGTGGCCCCGGTGGCGCTACAGGCGCTGGCCGGCGCGGGCGCGCACGTGCTCACCTTCAACGACTACCTGGCCCGGCGCGACGCCGCCTGGATGGGGCCGATCTACGCCCGCCTGGGCCTGCAGGCCGCACACGTGGAACAGGGGATGACGACGGCCGAGCGCCGGCGCGCTTATGCCGCCGAGGTCACCTACGTCACCGCCAAGGAAGCGGGGTTCGATTTCCTGCGCGACCAGCTGCGCCTGGAGCCGGAAGAGGTCGTGCAGCGGCCGTTCCGCTTCGCGCTGGTGGACGAGGCCGACTCGATCCTGATCGACGAGGCCCGCATCCCGCTGGTGATCGCCACCCACGCCCACGAGAGCGGCGGGGCCGAGCGGATGGCCGCGCTGGTGCAGCGCCTGGAGCGGGGGCTGGACTTCGACACCGACCCGCAGGGCCGCAACATCGCCCTGACCGACCAGGGGGCCCGGCGACTGGAGCAGGCCCTGGGCTGCGACAACCTCTACCAGAGCGGCAACCAGGAGCTGCTGGCCGATGCCCGGAACGCGCTGCACGCGCAGCACCTGCTCCGCCGCGACGTCGACTACATCGTGCGCGACGGCCAGGTCGAGCTGGTCGACGACTTCACCGGCCGGGTGGCCGAGCAGCGGCAGTGGCCCGACGGCCTGCAGGCGGCGGTCGAGGCCAAGGAACAGGTGGCGGCGCGCAACGAGGGGCGGATCCTCGGATCGGTGACCGTGCAGCACTTCGTGACCTCCTACCCGCGTCTGGCCGGCATGACCGCCACCGCGCGCTCCGCCGCCGAGGAACTGGCCGCGTTCTATGGCCTGGCGGTGGTGGTCATCCCCACCCACGCGCCCTGCCGGCGGAAGGACGAGCCCGATCGGGTGTTCACGCACGCCGCGGCCAAGCGCCACGCGCTGGTGGAGGAGATTGCCCGGGTGCACACCAGCGGGCGGCCAGTCCTGGTCGGCACCGCCAGCGTGCGCGAGTCCGAGCAGCTGGCCGCCGAGCTGGGCGCCGGCGGCGTGCCGGTCAGCGTGCTCAACGCCAAGAACGACGCCGAGGAGGCGGCCATCGTGGCCCGGGCCGGTGCGCTCGGGGCGGTGACGATCTCGACCAACATGGCGGGGCGGGGCACCGACATCCGGCTGGGCGGCCCGGACCAGAGCCAGCGCGACGCGGTGGCGGCGCTGGGAGGGCTGTACGTGATCGGCACCAACCGCCACGCCAGCCTGCGGGTGGACCTGCAGCTGCGGGGCCGCTGCGCCCGCCAGGGCGACCCCGGCAGCACCTGCTTTTTCATCAGCCTCGAGGACCCGCTGATCGAGACCTACGGCGTGCGCAGCCTGATCCCGCCCGCGCGCATCCCGCCCCCGCGACCCGAACCGATCGAAGATCCGCTGGTCGCGCGGGAGGTGGCCCGAGCCCAGCGGATCATCGAGGGCACGTCCTTCGACATCCGCGCTCGGCTGTGGCGCTATTCGCTCCGGCTCGACCAGCAACGAGGCCACCTGCAGAGCTGGCGTCGGTCGGTTCTGGAGGAGCGCGAATCTTCGGGCCTGCTGGCCGACAGCTGCCCCGAACGGTGGGTCGCGGTGGTGCGACGCTTCGGTGCCGAGCAGGCGACCCGGCTGGAGCGCCGGCTGACCCTGCTGGCCATCGATCATGCCTGGAGCGAGCACCTGGGCCTGGTGGCGCGGATCCGCGACGGCATCCACGTGGTCAGCTTCGGGGGCAAAGATCCGCTGACCGAGTTCACCCGCGAGATCCACCAGGCCTTCGCCGAGATGGAGACCCTGGTGGTCGAGGACGTCGCCGCGCGCTTCCAGGCGCTGTCGCTGGCGGGCGAGCGGATCGACTGGAACCAGGCCGGTCTGCTGGGACCGTCCTCGACCTGGACCTACCTGGTGCACGACCAGCCCTGGGGCAACCCGATGCTGGGGCTGCTCAACCGCTCGGGGCTGGCGGCGGCCGCGGCCGCGCTGGCCGGTCCCTTCCTGGTGATCTGGAGTGCGCTTCTCTACTGGCGGCGGCGGCGGCCGGACCCGACGCGTTGAGGGTCAGGGTTGCCCGACCGCCGGGGGAGCGCTGCCGTACAGATAGCAATAGAGGATCTCGTTCTTGAACTGCGAGGCGCTCTTCCAGTGCAGCTGCAGCTTCGAGGTATCGGGCGTGCCCCGCTGGAGGTAGTCGACCCGGATCCGATAGGGCGCGCGTTCCACCAGCGGGACCTCGAAGCTGGTCTCGCGGATGATCCCTTCGGGATCGGCGCGCACGCGCAGCACGCGATCGCCGATGGTCACGGTGGTGTCGGCGTCCGACAGCAGGAAGAAGGTGTAGGTCTCGGACAAGGGTGCCCGCAAGGCGCCTTCCCAGCGGACCGCGAACTTCCGGGTGCGCAGCGCCGGGTCGGTCGACGATCTGTACAGCCAGTCCCAGTGATAATCGAAGCTGAGCAGAGCGACGTCCTCGGTGTGCACCAGGTTGGTGAAATCCCGGTTGGCGAAGAAGCTGATGTCCAGGCCATTGCCCAGGTCCTCCGGCGTGCACGTGCGCGCGCCGTCTGGATGACAGCCGGCGAACGGATCGGCGCAGTTGGCGGGCCGGGGAGGCCCCAGATGAAGCTCGCAGGGCGGGATCGGCTGGCGGCTGCCGCCGGGAGGCTGCCAGGTCAGCTCCAGCGCGCCGCCGCCCACCTTGTTGTAGTAGTTCATCAGGACGGGGTAGCGGCGGCCCGCCTGCAGCGGCACGGTGGCAGCGATGACGTGCCCGCCGGTGTCGTAGGGCTGGCCCCAGTCCAGGATCGGCTGGCGATCGATCATCAGACCGAAGCCGTCGTCGGCCTTGACGAAGAAGGTGTAGTCGCCGCTGATCGCCGGCAGCAGCTGGGTCGCGAACACCGAGCTCCACGCCGAGACCGTGGGCAGGGCGGGGTCGGGGTGGCCTTCCGGCCAGCTGAACGAGAAGGCCGGCGCCTGGCCGCTGACCATCTGTCCGGAATGGTCCAGACCCTCCCAGTGGAAATACCGCACGCCCCGCGGCTCGCCCGGGCAGGCCATCGCCGCCGCGTCGGCCGGCACCGCCGCATCGGGAGCCGGAGGAGGAGGGTCGGCGTCGGGGAGAGGGGGCATGATGGCCCGCGGTGGTAGCGGCGGCGGGTAACCCGGGGGAGCGGGGCTCGCGCTGTCGGCGGTCACGCCCGTGTCGGGCGGGTCCAGGGAACAAGAGGCCAGCTGGTCCGGCGGGACGCAGAGGCCGGTCGCCTCGCAGCATGCGTAGCCCACGGCGCAGGGGCACTGGCGCCCGCCCAGCTGCAGCGGCTTTATGCACGCGAACGCGGCCGCGGCGCAGACCCATGCCAGTGCGCGCGCGCCCCGTTCCGTGTGCCGCTGCATGCCGCCCGCAGGTTATCCGGCGAGCCGGCTTTTTGCAGCCGTCTCACGGCGCGGACCGCCCGCGTATATAGAACCGATGTAGGCGCAGCGGTCTCGCGCGCTGGGACTTGTTCCCTTTTGTGAAAAGTATCCGAGCGTACAGAGGATAGGTGGGTATGCTTTGAAGGGTACCTACCCACCTGGGGAGCCCACGCGAGATGTCTGCTCCGTTCGACCCACAGGAACCTTTCGACAGCTCGAAAACCGAACCGGATGTGCGGAAGGCCGCCACGGTCCAGCGTCCCCGCAGCCGGGTCGGTCGGTACGCGATCGTCCAGCTGGTCGGCTCGGACGCGATGACCAGCGTCTACCTCGCCCGCATGTTCACACCTGCCGGTGAGCCACGCCCGGTGGCGATCAAGCACCTGCACCCGCAGCTGGCTCGGGACGCCGATTTCTCGTCGGTGTTCATCGACCAGGCCACCCTGGCTTCGCGCATCCGCCACCGGAACGTGTTGCCGGTCCTCGAGGTGGTGGTGGAGGGCCCGGACATCTTCCTGGTGGTCGAGCAGGTGGACGGCGCCGGCCTGGCCACCCTGATGCGCGCCGCGCGCGCGCGGCAGCGGCCCATCCCGCTGCCGATCGCGATCGCGCTGACCCTCGACGTGCTCAACGGGCTGCACGCGGCCCACGAGGCGCGCACCCAGACCGGCGCACCCCTGCAGATCCTCCACCGCGGGGTGGGGCTGCAGAGCGTGCTGGTCGGTGCCGACGGCATGGTCCGCTTGCTGGACGTCGGGCTGGGCAAGGCCTGGCAGGCCGGCGGCGTCAAGCGCCGCCCCGACGCCGCCTTCGATTCCTGTTACCTGGCGCCCGAACAGATCCGGCAGGAGCCGCTCACGCGCGCCGCCGACATCTTCGCCGCCAGCGCTCTGTGCTGGGAGCTTCTCACCACCCAGCCGCTGTTTGCCGGAACCGGTGAGCTGGAGCGCCTGGTGGGCGTGCTCGATCGCAGCGGCCTGCGACCGCCCAGCGCGCTGGCGCCCCACGTGCCCGCCACCCTCGACCGCATCGTGCTCAAGGGCCTGGCCGAGGACGTCGAGCGCCGTCACCCCACCGCCCTGGCGATGGCGGAAGCGATCGAGCGGGTGGCGCGGCCGGCCTCGCACCGGCAGGTGGCCGAGTGGGTGGCCGAGACCGCGGGCGCGGCGCTGTTCCGGAGCGCTCCGCTGCTGGAGGCCGGCCGCCGTCCAGCGGTGCCGCCCACCACCTTGACCCCCAGCCCGCCGCCCACGGTGCGCGAGCCCCGGCCGGCCGAGCGCTGGGCGGGGGCGTGGCAGCGCGCCCGCAGCCGGGCGACGCAGGATCTGCGGCCCTTGCTGGGGGTGATGGCCAGCGCGCTGCTGATCGGCACCGTGCTGCTGGCC
>JBKPRZ010000253.1:0-11983 GCA_046734815.1 Myxococcota bacterium
GTCCAGCACCGACCCCTCCCTCGTGCCCCCGGCAACAACTTGCGCCGCGGGCACGGGGACTCGGGCCAACGTGGTGCTCTTCGAGACGTTCAAGGTCACGATGAACAACATCGGATACGAGGTGAGCTTTACTCCGGATAAGGACAGGCCGCCCCTAGCCGACTTCACCGCGATCTACACGACGGTCGAGCGCACGTACTGATCAGCGGGGCCGGCGCCGGGTGGCCAGCAGCGCCAGCGCGGCCAGCAGCGCCAGCGCAGATCCGGCGGCCGGGGCGCCCGGGGCCAGACCGCAACCGCCCGACTTCGGCGCGGCGGGCGGGGCCTGGTAGCAGGCGGGCAGGTTGGAGGTGATCTCGAAGTCGTCGATGGCCGCCTCGACGCCGCCGTTCTGTGCGTTGGCGTCCTCGGCGACGAAGCGGACCTGGATCGGGTGCCCCTCCAGTTCCTTGGGCAGGCGCACCGAGCGCAGCACCCAGCCGATGGTCAGCTGGTCCTGCAGGCGGTCGATCTCCACCCAGTCGCCGGCGGGCATGGCCCGGGCCTGCAGCAGCAGGCGCGAGTCGGCGCTGGCCACCACGCCCAGGCCGGCGGGGGCCGCCTTCATGCCGGCGAAGGTGGCCCAGTAGCGGACCCGCGGCTCCTTCCAGGCGCTGGCCTCGAAGACCGGTGACAGCAAGGTGGTGCGCCCGGCCCGCACGTAGGGGTCGCGGCTGCCGCGCGCGGCCCGGCCGGTCACCCAGGCGCCGGTGCCCTGGTGGGCGCCATCGGGCTGGACCGCGCTGCCGGCGATGATCTCGGTGCGCTCGGGCGTCCCGCGCTCCCACACCGCACCCGCGGAGGTGTCGTCGCCGTCCGGGTTCACCACCCAGCCGCTGTCGCCCTCGAAGCCGTCCGCGACCGCACTCTCGGCGCCCAGCACCAGGTGCTGCAGCTTGCGGTGATAGTGGAAATCGCCCTGGGTGGAGGCCTTCACCGCCACCTCGGCCCCGCAGGGGACGCCGCGCAGGTCGACGTTGAAGGTCACCTTGCGGTTAGCCCCCACCGGCAGGTTGCCCACCTTCTGGCTCAGGCTGCCGATCTTTCCCTCGGCGTCGGTGTCCAGGGTGACGGTCACGCCGGTGGCGTCGCGCTGGCCGGGGTTCTCCACCGCCACCTCCACCGGCAGGGGACCCCAGCTGGGGGCCTTTTGCCCCGGGTTGAAGCGCAGGTCCACCACGTCCGAGCGCGGGTCACCGCAGTCGCGCGAGACCTGGGTGCACACCACCATCCGGTTGCGGGTGGCGGCCAGCATCCACTTTTCCCACAGCAGGCGGGCCCGGTCGATCCGCTGGGCGACCTGGCTGGCCAGGGGGGCGGAGGCCGGCTCGCCCGGCCGGGTGACCACCACCTGCACCTCCCGGAAGTAGTCCTGGCGCACGCCCAGCAGCATCTCGTCGGACGAGGGGATGCGGGGGCCGTTGGCGGCGACGATGTCGTCGACCGTCACTTCCACCCGGGTGCCGGAGATCTTGGCCGACAGTGGTTTGGGCGCGTTGGCGTATTCGCGGCAGGTTCCCCGCTTGTACCCCACCACATCGTCGATGAAGAAGAAGGAGGGCATCTCCTCGGCGGGCATCAGCCCCATGCCGTAAAGATCGAGGTTGCCGTACTGGAAGGTGCGGTCCGAGCCGGCGGTGAAGGTGCCGTCGTGGTTGTCGGTCCAGGCCAGCCCGTCGTGGACCGAACCCTGGGTGTCGACGAAGCGGCTGTAGTGCGAGCAGTCGCGCCCCAGCAGCGCGTCCGAGACCAGCCCGGTGCGCTGGTCGCGAAAGTCCATGAAGACCATCCAGCGGTGGCCGCTCTCCTGGCCCCACACCTCCAGCAGCGGGCGCCAGGCCGCCTCGGTGTCCTGGTTCACCCCGGCCCAGACCTGCTTCATGTTGAGCACCGAGCGCAGGACACCGTCCGAGCCGAAGGTGCCGCTGAGATCTTTCTGGTTGATGCCCAGACCACGCACGTCGGCCTTGACCGTGAACTCGTAGGCCCCCGCGTCCGAGCTGGCGGTCTCGTTGAAGGTCAGCCACAGGGTCATGGCCTGGAAGTGATCGCCGAAGCGCTCGAGCACCTTGCGGGCGACCGCCGGCATGTTCACCTGCACCTGGTTGCCGTCGGTGTCGATCACCTCGTCGCTGCCCTCGACCACCACCACCTCGCCCACCTGGGTCACGTCCCCCTGGGCGGGGAAATAACCGGGGTGCGCGCGGCGGAAGGCGGCGGCCCGCTCGGCAAAGCCCTCGGGCAGCATCAGCTGGCCCGAGCTGCCGTCGATCCCGCGCATGGTGGGCGGCTTGACCTGCAGCTGCGGGTCGTACGCCGGCACCATCCGCTGGGCACGGGCCGGAAGAGCGAGCGAAAACGGCAGGACAGCGAGCGCGAGGAACAGCGAACGGCGCATCAAGCCTCCACGGCGGGGTCATTAATTGACCCCGAAAAGCCGCCCCCCGGCAAGGGCTCCCGCACGCCGCCTGTCGATTTCAGGCGCGCAGGCCGGCCAGGAAGGCCTGGGCGGCGTGGCTCAAGGTGCGATGGGCGGGGTGGACCAGGTGGATCTTGCGCTCGACGTGCAGCTCCTTGACCCGCACCTCGCGCAGGGCCCCCTGGGCGATCTCCTCCTCGACGCACATGCGCGGCAGGAAGGCCACCCCCTCGTTGCGCAGCACCAGCTTGCGGATGGTCTCGATGGTGGGCATCTCCACGTCGCGGTTCAGGGTGACCCGCAGCCGCTGGAACTCGCGCTCGACCACGTCCCGGTAGGGCGAGATCACGTTGTGGGCGATGAAGGTCTCCATCCCCAGCTCGGAGATGGACACCGACTTGCGACGGGCCAGCCGGTGCTGCGGCGACACGATGAAGGCCAGGTGGTCGGTGTAGATCACCCGGGAGGTCAGACGATCGTCGGGCGGGGCGTAGCTGATCACCCCCAGCTCGAGGTCGCCTTCGATCAGCTCGGCCGGGATCCGGCTGGACAGCGAACGCCGGATCTGGACCCGCACCCGCGGGTAGCGGCGGCGGTATTCGGCCAGGGCCGGCAGCAGGTACAGGGTGGTCGATTCGTTGGCCCCGATGGTCAGGCGGCCGCCGGCGTTGTCCCGGCGCTCGGCCATGGCGGTCAGCAGCTCCTGGCGCAGATTCTCGAAGCGGCGGGCGAAGTCCAGCACCACGGTCCCGGCGTCGGTCAGGCGCACCTCCCGGCCCAGCCGGTCGATCAGGCGTTCACCCAGCTCCTCTTCCAGGCGCTGCACCGCCAGCGAGATGGCCGGCTGGGTGCGGCCCAGGCGGCCGGCCGCCCGGGAGAAGCTCTTTTCCGTGGCCACTGCCCGGAACACCTGCAGACCGTGGAGATCCATGGGGGGCCTCGGGCTTCAACGGATTCGATTGGAATTGAAAGCGGACAACCGATAAAACCTACTTATAGGATAAGTGAGACATATGGATGGGGACAGAAGAATAAATTGTTCAAATCGCGACGACCCTCCTATCCTCCTGGCTCATTCTTTCAAGGGGATAGACACATGAGCGACCGCGTCACGATCTTCGACACCACCCTGCGCGACGGCGAACAGTCCTGTGGCTGCAGCATGACCGTGGCCGAGAAGCTCCGGATGGCGCGCAAGCTGGTGGAGCTGGGGGTGGACGTGATGGAGGCGGGCTTCCCCGCCGCCTCCGAGGGTGACCTGGAGGCGGTGGACAAGATCTCGCGCGAGTACGAGGGCACCCGGGTGGCGGCGCTGGCCCGCTGTCACCCCGGCGACATCGAGGCGGCGGCGCGGTCGCTGGCCAAGGCCAAGAACCCACGCATCCACACGTTCATCGCCACCAGCCCCATCCACCTCAAGCACAAGCTGAAGAAGACCGCCGAGGAGGCGCTGGAGACCGCGGTCAAGGCCATCGAGCAGGCGCGCCGCTACGTCGACGACGTCGAGTTCTCGGCCGAAGACGCCACCCGGACCTCGATGGACGTGCTGCTGCGCTTCTCCGAGGCGGTGGTGGCGGCCGGCGCCACCACGGTCAACCTGCCCGACACCGTCGGCTACACCACCCCGCAGGAGATGGGCCAGATCATCGGTCAGGTCAGCCGGGCGCTGGCCGGGCGGGCCATCGTCAGCGTGCACTGCCACGACGACCTGGGTCTGGCGGTGGCCAACTCGCTGGCCGGCGTGCAGGCGGGTGCGCGCCAGATCGAGTGCACCATGAACGGCATCGGCGAGCGGGCGGGCAACTGCAGCCTGGAAGAGGTGGTGATGGCGATGAGCGTCCGCAAGGACGTCTATCCCTACGGCACCGGCATCCGCACCGAGCACCTGTATCCCACCAGCCGCCTGCTGGCCGAGCTGGTCGGCTTCGATCCGCAGCCCAACAAGGCCATCGTGGGCAAGAACGCCTTCGCCCACGAAGCCGGCATCCACCAGGACGGCTTCCTGAAGGAGCGGACCACCTACGAGATCATGGACCCGCGGTCGGTGGGGGTCCCCTCCAGCCGGCTGGTGCTGGGCAAGCACAGCGGGCGGCACGCGCTGGCCGATCGCTGCCAGCACCTGGGTTTTCCCCTGAGCGCGGCCCAGGTGGAGACGGTCTATCGCCAGTTCATCACCCTGTGCGACCACAAGAAGTGGGTTCCCGACGAGGAGATCGCGCAGCTGGCCCGCAACGCCCAGGCCACCGTCGCTGCCTAGCCTGACCGGACGTCCTGGCCGGGTTGGCCCACGCGGGCGCCCGGCCAACCTGTTATCTTTCGCCCGATGAACAGATTCGCGGCGGCGCTGGTGGTGATCGGGGCAGCGGCGGGGCCCGCCGGGGCGCAGCCCAGCGGCGCGGTCACCACCCTGCACCCGATCTTCGCCGCAATGCCCGATCTGCCCCAGGGCGACGAGGCCCACAAACGTTTCGTCGGCGCGGCCCAGCGCTATGGGCTGGGACCGGTGGAGGTGATGGACGTGCCCGGCCCGCCGCTGCCCCGGGCGCCCGACCTGCTGCGGGTGGGGCGCACGGCCGTCGAGCAGCGGCGATTCGACGAGGCGGAGAAGGCGCTGGACGAGGCGGTGGCCGACGCCAACGCCTCCGGCGGCGCCGGGCTGACCACCAGCGAGCTGGCGGATCTGTTCCTGTATCTGGGGATGGCGGCGCAGAAGGCGGACTGGAAAGAGCTGCCGGCGCCCCTGAAGGAGATCACGCCGCCGAAGGCGCGGCAGTCGTACCTGCGGGCCGCGGTGCTGGCGCGTGACCGGACCTTGCTGCCGCGGCAGTTCCCAGCGCTGGCGATCGAGAGCTGGAAGCTGGCCACCCAGGAGGTGGTCGCCCGCCCGCGCGGCAGCATCCTGGTGCGGGCGCCCTCGAGCGCGCTCATCTCGGTCGACGGCGGGCCGCTGAAGCCCGGCATCTTGCCCGCCGGCGACCTCATCCACGGCGAGCACTGGGTGCGGGTGGAGGACGCCGGCCGCAAACCGTGGGCGGCGGTGGTGCCGCTGAGCGAGTCGTCGATGGTGATCGACGTGCCCGCCGCCGACTCGCTGGCCCTGGACGACAAGGCGGCCGCGGCGCACGCCCGCCGCCTGGGCGCGGCCTTCGCCCTGGTGGCCGAGCTGAAGCCCGGGCGGCCGGCCAGCCTGGAGCTGCGCCTGATCGATGCGGTCGCCGGCACGCGCCGGGACAGCACCACCCTGCCCTTCCCCGGCGATCCCGGCGCGCTGGACGCCGCCGTCATGCGCTTCGACGAGCAGGCGCGCAAGGCCCGCCTGGATCAGCCGGAGGTGACCCGCGTGCCGGCGCCGGCCCTGGGAGCCATCTCGGTGGCGCCCGTGATCCGCGAGGTCCCCGATGGCAGCTCCTTCTCGAGCGACCCCGCCGGGTGGGCCAGGGCGCGCTGGCCATTGTTGACAGCGGTGGGCGTGGCGGTCGGCACCGCGGTGGTGCTGGGCGTGCTGGCGGGCCGCGCCGACGGGCGCTGATCATGAGCCCTTCGCCTCTGGCCGGTCGGCGGGTCCTGGTGACGGGCGGCGCCGGTTTCGTGGGCAGCTTCCTGGTGGAACGGCTGCGCGCCGCCGGCGTGAACGACCTGGCGGTGCCGCGCAGCCGCGACTACGACCTGGTGGACCGGCAGGCCTGCCGGCGGCTGCTGCTGGACGTGCGGCCGCAGCTGGTGTTTCACCTGGCCGCCCGGGTGGGCGGCATCGGCGCCAACCGCGAGCAGCCCGGGCGCTTCCTGTTCGACAACGCCATGATGGGGCTGTCGCTGTTCGAGGAGTGCCGCCTGCAGGGGGTGGACAAGCTGGTGGTGGCAGGCACCATCTGCGCCTACCCCAAACACGCGCCGGTGCCGTTCAGGGAAGAGGACCTGTGGAACGGCTACCCCGAGGAGACCAACGCGCCCTACGGCCTGGCCAAGAAGCTGCTGCTGGTGCAGTCGCAGGCCTACCGCGCCCAATACGGGTTCAACAGCGTGGTGTTGCTGCCGGTGAACCTGTACGGGCCGCGCGACAACTTCGATCTCGAGACCTCGCACGTGATCCCGGCGATGATCCGCAAGTGCGTGAACGCCCGTCGCGCGGGTCAGGACGAGATCGTGTTGTGGGGCGATGGCTCGCCCACCCGCGAGTTCCTGTACGTCGAGGACGCCGCCCGCGCGCTGCTGCTGGCGGCCGAGCGCTACGACTCGAGCGAGCCGATGAACATCGGCAGCGGGGAGGAGATCGCCATCCGCGACCTGGCCGCCCTGGTGGCGGCCGCCACCGGGTATCGGGGGCGTTTCCGCTGGGACGCAAGCCGCCCCAACGGGCAGCCCCGCCGTCGGCTGGACGTCAGCCGGGCCGAACGCTGGCTGGGCTTTCACGCGGAGGTGCCATTCGCCGAGGGTCTGCGCCGCACCGTCGCCTGGTTCGAGGGTGAATACCTGCCCGCGCAGGGGGGCTCGTGAAGTGAAGAAGGCGCTGATCACCGGTGTCACCGGCCAGGATGGCTCGTACCTCGCCGAGCTGCTGCTGGCCAAGGGGTACGAGGTCTACGGGCTGGTCCGGCGATCGAGCTCGCTGAACACCGAACGCCTGGAGGACGTGTACCAGGACCCGCACAGCCCGGACTACCGGTTGCGGCTGGTCTACGGCGACCTGGAGGACGGCAGCTCGCTGTCCAACCTGGTCAAGCGGGTGCACCCCGACGAGATCTACAACCTGGGCGCCCAGAGCCACGTGCGGGTCAGCTTCGAGGTGCCCGAATACACCGTCTCGACGGTGGGGCTGGGCACCTTGCGCCTGCTCGAGGCGGTGCGCGAGCTGGGTCCGGGATGCCGTTTTTATCAGGCCTCGTCCAGCGAGATGTTCGGAGCCTCGCCGCCGCCTCAGGGCGAGGAGACGCCGTTCCGGCCGCGCAGCCCCTACGCCTGCGCCAAGTCCTTCGCCCATCAGCTGTGCCAGAACTACCGCGAAGCCTACGGCCTTTACATCTGCTGCGGCATCCTCTTCAACCACGAGTCGCCCCGGCGCGGGATCCCGTTCGTGACCCGCAAGATCACGCGGGCCGCGGCGCGCATCAAACACGGGCTGGACAGCCAGCTGTACCTGGGGAACCTCGACGCCCGGCGGGACTGGGGGTTCGCCGGGGACTACGTCGAGGCCATGTGGCTGATGCTGCAACAGGCGCAGCCGGACGACTACGTCATCGCCACCGGCGAGTCGCATTCCGTGCGCGAGGTGCTGGACCTGGCCTTCGGGACCCTGGGGCTGGACTGGAAGCCCTACGTGCAGATCGACCCTCGCTACTTCCGGCCCACCGAGGTGCACCACCTGTGTGGAGACGCCAGCAAGGCCCGCCGCCAGCTGGGCTGGCAGCCCCGGGTGGGATTCCGGGAGCTGATCACGATGATGGTCAATGCCGACGAGCAGGACGTGCGCAGCGCCCTGGCCGGCCGCCCGCCGCGCAGCTGACCGTCGCCCCATCGGTGTCGGCGACGGTGTCGGACGCTGTGGGCGTGCGCCCTCCGTCGAGCCGGACGCGCCGGAGCGCGTGACACCAGGTAAAATGAAGCGATGGCCGTTCTGGGGATCGATCTCGGGACGACGAACTCCGTGGTCGCTTGTGTGAAGGGCGACGAGGTGGTGATCGTCCCCGACCAGCAAGGCCGACGGCTGCATCCGTCGGTCGTGACGTTGCAGCCCGATGGGTCGAAGCTGTTCTCGTACGACGCAGTCGCGCGACGGATCGCCGACCCGACTTACACCGTCTATTCGGGCAAGCGGCTGATGGGACAGACCTTCAACAGCGAGGAGACCCAGCTGGTGAGGGCCCGGGTCCCCTATCAGCTGCAGCAGGGCAACAACGAGCAGGTGATGGTGGTGGGGCCCGATCGGCTGTACAGCATCCCGGAGATCTCGAGCCTGGTGCTCTCGTATCTGCACCAGCTGGCCGAGAGACATCTGGAGCAGGCGGTGGGGGGCGCGGTGATCACCGTGCCGGCCAACTTCAACAACGGTCAGCGGCAGGCCACCATGGACGCCGGCAAGATCGGCGGCCTGAACGTGTTGCGGGTGCTCAACGAGCCCACCGCGGCGGCGCTGGCCTACGGGCTGGGGCGGGGCATGTCCCAGCGGATCGCGGTGTACGACTTCGGCGGCGGCACCTTCGACGTGACCATCTTGCAGGTCGAGGGCGAGGTGTTCGAGGTCATCGCCTCGGGGGGCGACAGCTTCCTGGGCGGCGACGACGTCGACCAGTCGCTGATGATGACGTTGTGCGAGCAGTTCCAGCTGCAACACGGCTTCGACCCCAGCGCCGACCCCGGCGTGCGGGCCCGGCTGGTGATGGCCGGCGAGCAGATCAAGCGCGCGCTGGGCCGCCAGGCGGAGGTGAAAGGCGAGTTGAAGGTGGGCACCGACGCCAGCGGGCAGCCGCGCTCGCTGAGCTTCCACATCACCCGCGAGCAGTTCGAGCTGGCCATCGCCCCGCTGGTGGCGCGCACGATCATGACCTGCGACGAGGTGCTGAACGCTGCCCAGCTGACCCGGTCGCAGATCGACGAGGTGATCATGGTGGGCGGGTCCACCCGCATCCCGCTGGTGCGCAAGGAGGTCGAGCGCCAGTTCGGCCGGCCGCCGCGCACCGACATCAACCCCGACGAGGTGGTGGCCTGCGGAGCGGCGGTGCAGGCGGCCAGCCTGGCCGGCGACGTGGGGCAGCTGGGGCACACTCCCGTGCTGCTGGACGTGACCCCGCGGGCGCTGGGCATCGCGGTGGCGGGCGGCTTCGCCGAGCCGATCGTCGAGCGCAACGTCCCCCTGCCGGTCGAGCAGACCCGCGTCTTCGTCACCTCGGCCGACCAGCAGACCAAGGTGGTGATCCAGGTGTGCCAGGGCGAGTCGCGGCGCTTCGAGGAGAACGCGGCCCTGGGCGAGCTGACCTTGAACGGGCTGCGGGCCGGCCGCCGGGGCGAGGTGAAGATCGAGGTGACCTTCAAGATCGACACCAACGGCATCCTGCGGGTGCGCGCGAGAGACCCCGAGACCGGGATCGCAACCGAGGCGGCGGTCAGCGTGCGCGGCACCATGAGCGAGACCGAGGTGGAGGCGGCGGTCGAGCTGCGGTCGATACCGCCACCCATCCCCGCCGACGCGTTGCCGAAGGCGGCGGGATAGCCGATGTCGGCCGCGCCCGGTTCCCCGTCGTACCTCCAGGCGCTGCGCGCGTTCGCCCAGCGGATCTTTCCCAGCCTGGATCAGCACAGCTACTACGAGCTGCTGCACGTCGCCCCCGAGGCCGACCTGTCCGCGGTGCGGGGGGCGTTCTACAAGCTGGCGGCGCAGCTGCACCCGGACCGCTTTCACACCCTTCCCGAAAGCGATGTGCGCGAGCAGCTGGAGACCATCTACGCGCGCATCTGCGAGGCGTACCGTGTGCTGGGTCACCCCGAGCGCCGCGCCGCTTACAACAAGACCCTGGCCGCCGGGAAGAAGCGGCTGGACATGGCTGGACGCGAGCCGGCAGGTCCGCGCAACCCGGAAGACAGCATCAAACACCCCGAGGCGAAAAAGTTCTTTCGCCTGGGGATGGTCTGCCTCGGTAAAAAGGACTGGAAGGGCGCGGTCATGAACTTCCAGTTCGCCAAGAATTTCGAGCCTTCGTCCCAGCTGGTCGTAGACAAACTGGGGCAAGCGCAATCTGCCGCCGGCGCCGCCAAGGCCGCCGGGGCAAAATAAGCAGCTGGTCGCATGACCGGCAGTGACGCAACGGGCCCAACGGGCGCCGGTCCGACCGAGACCGTGCGCGCGGCGGTCGTCCCCCGACTGGGCGGGCGGCTGGGCCGCTACGAGCTGCTCGAGGTGGTGGGCCACGGCGCGATGGCGACGGTGTTCCGCGCGCGCGACAGCCAGCTGGGCCGCGAGGTGGCGGTCAAGGTGATGAGCCTGGCGGTGGCGGCGCGCGCCGAGTCCGCCGAGCGCTTCCGGCGCGAGGCTCAGGCGGTGGCAGCGGTCAAGCACCCGGGCATCGTCGAGATCTTCGACTTCGTGGCGGCGACCGAGACCGAGCCGGCCTACATCGTCAGCGAGCTGATCCAGGGGCCGACCCTGCGGCAGTTCCTGGACGCGCGGCGCGGGCGGCTGCTGCCCGAGGCAGCGGCGCTGATCGCGATCCCGATCGCCGAGGCGCTGGCGGTGGCGCATGCGCGCGGGATCGTCCACCGCGACGTCAAGCCGGACAACGTGATGCTGGACCGGGGCGGCGGCAAGTTCCGGGTGGTGCTCACGGACTTCGGGGTGGCTCACATCACCGGGCTGGAGACGATGACGGCGACCGGGGCGCTGGTGGGATCGCCGGCCTTCATGTCGCCCGAGCAGGCGCGCGGCCACGGGGTGGGACCGGCGTCGGACGTCTGGGCGCTGGGGGTGTTGCTGTACGAGATGGCCACCGGGCACCTGCCCTTCCCGGGCAAGGACGCGCTGCTGGTGGTGGCCTCGATCGCGCGCGGGCTGTACAAGCGGCCGGCGCTGGTGAGCGCCTACGTGGGCTCCGGGCTCGACGAGATCTGTGGTCGCTGCCTGCAGGCGGTACCGACCGAACGGTACCCCGATCTGCACCGGCTGGCGGCGGACCTGCGCGCCTTCTGCCGCGCGGGCGGGCTGCAGCCGGACGAGGGCGCGCTGCCGGCGCTGATCAGCGACCCGGAGCGGTTCGAGGCGGGGCTGCGGCCCCGGGTGGCGGACGCGGCGGTGGTGCAGGCGCGGCGGCACAGCCGGCGGGGCGAGCTGGGGCGGGCGCTGGGGGAGCTGGCCCGGGCGACGGCCTACGTGCCCCGGCACGCCGAGGCGGAGAAGCTGGTGGCCTCCATCTCCTGGCGGCGGCGCTGGCTGAAGGTGACCGGGGTGGCGGCGGCGATCGCGGCGGTGGCGAGCGCGGGGTTCTGGCTGGGACCGCGCGTGCGCGAGCTGGTGTTGCGGGCGATGCGCCCCGAGCCGGTGGTGGCGGCGGTGGAGTCGAAGGCGCCGCCGGCGCAGGCGCCGGCGACGGAGGGGGCGGCGAAGAGCGCGGGGATAGCGCCCGCGGATACCAGCGCCGCGGCGGTGGTTCCGGTGGCGAACTCGCCGGCGCAGCGGCTGCACGCGAGCACGACGTCGTTCGGCAAGCGGAATCGCGATCGCAAGAAGACGGCGGCACGCGTGGCGAAGGCGGAGAGCGCGGCCGAGGAGGCGCCGGCGCCCGAGCCGGTGGACGAGACCCCGCCCGAGCCTGCGCCTCCGGTGGTGGAGGCTCCGCCGCCGCAACCGCGGCGCGTGCCGGTGGAGATCTACGCGAGCCGCGGGGTGTGCAGTCCCAGCCTGGACGATCTGAAGGTCAGCGTGTCGCCCGCGAAGTACGCGGCCGTCACGGAAGGCGAGCACACCGTTTATTGCAACTGGGCGGGGCGGCCCCGGGTGAAGGTGGGCACGGTACATGTCGGCGCGCGCGCGCCGGGCGACGC
>JBKPRZ010000254.1:0-6194 GCA_046734815.1 Myxococcota bacterium
CGACCGCGGCGCTGAACGCATCCAGCGCCGCCGCCGGCGCTCCGGCCGGCGCGCGCGCGCGCAGCCTGTCCCACAGGACAGGGGCCGCGATCGGGGCGCCCTCGTCGTCGGTCAGCGCCACCACCAGCTCGCCCGGCACCACGGCCCCGCCCAGGTCGCGCCGGTCGCGCGCCGGCCAGAGCAGGCGCTTGCACAGGTCGTGACGCACCTTTGCCAGCCAGGCCGCCCGCGCATCCATGAGATCTACATATCACATATCAGAAACGTAGATGACTCGATCCGCGCCCCGCGCGCACGGCCGCTTCGCGAGCGGCACGCCCGGTGCAATTTCCCGGCGCGAAAGGAGCTCGCAAGGTCCATGTCCATCACCGGTCTCGCGTTCCTGATCGCCGCCACCTCCTACGGCGGCGAGCTGGCAGTCCTGCCCGCGCCGCACATCAAGCTTGCCATCGGATACCAGGTCGTCGACCGCCGTCTGCAGCCGGAGGAGCCCGATCACCTGTACCTGGCCGGCGAGCGGGTGTTTGCCTGGAGCGAGCTGGCGGGCGTTCCCTCCGGGTTCATCGAGCACGTCTGGACCCGCGACGGCGTCGAGGTGGCGCGCCAGGTGCTGCCGGTGGGCGCGGGCCGCCGCTGGCGCAGCTGGTCCCGCCACACCGTCAAGCCCGGCAGCTACGAGGTGCGGGTGATCGGCCCCGACGGCACCGTGCTGGCGACGACGAGGTTCGACGTCGCCGAGCTGGAGGAAGACTGCTGACGGGCCGGAGGAAGGTTGCCGGCGGTTCGGTCGACTACTTTGCCGGCGCTCGCAGCGCCTGCAGCTTGGGCAGATCGATCTTCGCGAGGGCGTCCTTCATGGTCTGCATGGGCACGCGCCGCCCCTCGATCTCGATCATGAACCGCTTGCCCACCAGAACCTTCAGCTCGCCCTTCTGTGCCTTGTTGTCGTATTCCTCGTAGGCCTTGTTGCCGTCGATGGTGGTGGTGCGCTCGAAGCCGGTCTCGGTCTCCTTGTCGACCTCCACCGCCGCGATCCCCAGCGCGGCCAGCGCGCCGGCCCCCATGAAGTCGGCGATCTTCACCTTCATGTGCGCGCCGTCTTCGCTGCCGTAGCGTCCCTCGGCCCACGAGGCGCCGAAGCCCATGGCGGCGTTCTTCTCGCCGCTGGCGCTCGCGCGCTTCAGAGCGCCCACGGCATCGGGCAGGAGGCCCTTGAGGGCCCGGAAGTCCACCAGGTCGGCGCTGCTTCCGCCCGCGGCGGCGCCGCTGAGGGCCGCGCCGACGGCCTCGATGCCTGCGGCCGCCGCCTTCATGCCCAGGGCCGCACCCTGTGCTCCCAGCTCGGCGCCCTTGGCTCCCAGCTCGGCGCCCTTGGCTCCCAGCTCGGCGCCCTCCTTGTCCAGCTCCTTCTTCGCCTGGGCCAGCTCGGCCTTGGCCAGCTGCGCCTCGGCTTGGGCGGCCCGCTCGCGCGCCAGCGCAAGCTGTTCGCGCGCGCTCTCGATCTGCTTGTCTTCGTTCGACTTGCAACCCGCCGCGCCCCACGCGGCGCACAGGCACGTCAGCGCAACGAATCCCTTCATGGGGCGAAATCTTGCCCCACCCCGCCGCTCCGGCCAACCCCGTATCCAGATCACAGGTCCCGGGTTGACGGGGCCGAACGGGACCCCTATCGTCGCGAGGATTCGCCACCGACCACTTCACGAGCTGGCCCGCACCGCCGCAGCGCTGCCCGGGCCGAAGCTGGACATTCCCCTCTGGGCGTCACTGCGCGCGATCGACCTCGGCTCGCCGCCGGCGCGTGACGGCGCGAGCGGCGCGCCGACGACCGACCTGCGCAACAACCTCGGACTCGAGGTGCGCGAGGAGATCGCCCGGCTGCGCGCGCTTGTCGCGGGCTGCTTGCAGCGGCTGGCCGACTCGATCGAATACCGGCTGGGCCCGGCGCTGGACGAGGCGCGGCGGGCCTGGGACCAGGCCGACAGCGTCAGCATCGTGGACGTCGAGCTGGGGCGCATGCTCGCCGACGCCCGCCGCAAGCTGGGCGCCGCCGCCGACGGCACCCGCTCGACCGGCGCGGTGGCGGCGGTGGCGCTGGAGGGACTGCTGGCGCTCGAGGCCGCCTGCGGGCTCACCACCCTCGCCGAGCGCCGGCTCTCGTCGCTGATTCGCTTGCGCCTGCGCGCTCGCGAGCGCGATCTCTTGCCCGCCGGCAGACCCTTCCTGGATCTGGGGGCGGCTTTCGCGGAGGCAGCACGCGCGTGGACATGAGTCGAATTCGCTGGGTTCTGGCCGGACTGGTGGCGTTGCTGGCGGTCGTGGCCGCCGTGCAGGCCACCGTCACCTACGCGCGCGCCGACCTGGCCGTCGGCGTGCTGTCGGTGATCGCGCTGGCGGTCGTTCTGGTGGTCGGGCTGGTCAGCCTGGCGCGCGCCCGCTGGCGCATCGAGCACGAGCTTCTCGCGCTGCGCACGCCGCCGGATCAGCCCGCCGATAAACCCGTCCCGGCCAGCGCCCTGCTGCGCGCCCGGCGCGAGCGGCTGTTCGCCATCCAGGCCTCCGGCGTGCGCCCCGACCGCGCGGTGCTGGCCGAGGCCACCGCCGCCGAGGAGGCCGGTCGCGCCTACATCGGCCGCTACTTCGTCGCCACGACCGTGCTGATCGGTCTGGTGGGCACCTTCGCCGGGCTGATGGCCACCCTCAGCAAGGTCGCCCCGCTGCTGGGCGACAAGGAGTCGGGCGGGCTGGCCCTGCTGGCCGCGCCGCTGGCCGGCCTGCACGTCACCTTCGGCGCCAGCCTGGTGGCGATCCTGGCCACCCTGGCGCTGGCTCTGGCCCAGGGCGACCTGGCGCTGCACGAGGAGCAGGCGCTGGCAGCGCTGGAGGACCGCACCACCCATCATCTGATCCCGCAGCTGTGGCCGCCCGCCGACGACCCGGCCGAACGCACGGTGCGGGCGATGTCCGAGATGCGCTCGCTGCTGGCCGAGGCGGTCGCGCAATCGCTGGAGCAGAGCGCCGCCCGCATGGCCGAGACCTCGCGGGGGCAGGCCGAGCGCGCCGCCCGCGCGCTGGAGACCACCGCCGCCACCGTCGAGAAGCAGATCAGCGAGCTGAACGCGGCCGTCACCACGGCGCTGCAGGCCACCGCCGCCACCGTCGAGAAGCAGGTGGGGCAGCTGGGCGGCACCGTCGGCGGCGCCCTGCAGAACAGCACCGCCAGCATGGAGAAGCAGCTGGCCGGCCTGGGCAGCACGGTGGGCGGGTCGCTGGAGGCGACCGTCGCCGGCCTGGAGACGCGCATGGACGCGCTGGCCAAGCTGGTGGGCGGTTCGCTGGAGAAGACCGTGGCCGGCGTCGAGAAGCGGTTCACCGCCCTGGACAAGGTGGTGGGTGGCTCGCTCGAGGGGACGGTGGCCAGCGTCGAGAAGCGGATCGAGTCGCTGGGCAAGTCGGTCAGCGGGTCGCTGGAGTCGACGGTGGCCAGCGTGGAGAAGCGGATCGAGGCGCTGGGCAAGGCGGTCGCCGGCGCGGTCGAGACGACCGGCAAGCAGCAGAACACCGCCCTGTCCGAGGCGGCGCAGGAGGTGAGCAAGCACGCGTCGGAGGCCGCCGAGCAGGCGGTCCGCCGGGCGACTGCGATCGCCGAGGAGGCGGTGAAGGCCACCACCGCCGAGCTGGGCCGCACCTTGCAGCCGATGCTGGCCGCCGAGGCCCAGCGGGTCGAGCAGCTGCGTGAGGCCTTCGGCCAGACCGCCACCCAGATCCAGGAGGCGGCCGCCCGCCTGGCCGAGCTGCACGGGGTGCTGGACAGCACCGCCCGCGCGCAGGTGGCGGCCATCGAGACGGCGGGCAATTCGGTGATGGGCGCCTTCGACAAGGCGGTGCTGGGCGCGGGCGCCGCGCTCGACGGCGCCGCCGCCAAGCTGGCGGGCGCGGCCCAGCAGATGTCGTCGGGCGTGGAGACCTTCGCCCCGCAGATCGCAGCGCTGTCCAGCGAGCTATCGGCGCTGGGCCGCGAGCTGGCCCTGCAGGCCGCGCGCGGACCCGAGGGTGACCTGGGCGCGGTGGTGCTGGGCGAGCTGGATCGCATCGGCACCGGGCTGGATCGCCTGGCCCAGCTGCACAAGCTGGCCAGCGGCGCCCCGTCCGGTCCGCCCGCCGCCGAGCTGGGCGCCGCGCCGGTCGCCGAATCGTTCGGCGCCGACGCCACCGAAGAGACACCGTCGTGATCCGTCGGGCGCGCCGCGCGGCCCTGTTCCCGGTCAACATCTGGCCGCCCTTCGTCGACGCCCTGACCCTGGTCCTGGCCGCCTTCGTGCTGCTGATCCTGGTGGCCCTGGTGGCCCAGCGGGGCCTGCTGCACGGCCTGCGCGAGCGCGACCAGCAGCTGACCCAGCTGCGCGGCGAGAAGGCGCGCATCGAGCGCCGCCTGCGCGCCCTGGCCCCCCACGCCGCCATCGCCGTCGACGACGGCAAGGTGATCCTTCAGGGCGAGGTGCTGTTCGACTCGGGCTCGGACGCGCTGACCGCCGAGGGCGACGCCCTGATGACCGAGATGGGCCGCTCGCTGGCCGGCCTGCTGTCCGCCGAGCCCGGTCAGATGGTGCTGGTCGGCGGCCACACCGACGACCGCCCCGTCCACGGCGGCCGCTTCGCCACCAACTGGGAGCTGTCCACCGCCCGCGCCCTGGCGGTGTCCCACGTACTCACCCGCGCCGGGGTCCCCGCCGATCGCGTCGTCGCCGCCGGCTTCGGCGAGCACCACCCACGCGCCGACAACGCCGACGAATCCGGCCGCGCCAAGAACCGCCGCATCGAAGTGTTGCTGGTCCCCATCCACGCCGTGTCGTCGCGATGACCGCCACCGCCGCCCCCGACCCGCCCCCGTCGCCCGCGACGGAACGCGAGCCCGCGACCGCGCGCGAAGCCGAGCCCGCGCCCGAACCCGCCCCCGAGCGCGAGCGCGACGACGTGGCCGTCCTGGCCGGCGCCCTGCTGAAACACACCCTGAAGGCATTCGAAATGATCCCGGACGCCGCGCGGGGCCCCGCCCTGGAAGCGCTGGACCGCTTCCTCGCCGCCCCCGGCCCCGCCAGCTTCGTCGCCGCCGCCCGCGAGCTACGCGAATCCCGCCGCCGCCACCTGGTCGAGACCCGCGGCGCCGGCACCCTCCGCCGCGCCCTCGACGACGGCGTGCAGGCCGTGGGCGAGATCCCCGGCCTCCCCGAAGCCGTCGCCGCCCGCCTCGCCGCCGACCTCCCCCTCGACGCCCGCACCGGCGCCCGCCTGCGCGCCCTGTCCTCCCTCGCCCACGCCTACGAAGAGCTCGCCAGCCGCGTAGCCGCCGACACCGATGAGATGCGCAAGCGCTACAAAGCCGCCCCCCGGCGGCGAAGGCCCCGCGGGCGAAATCACCTTTAGGGCACCGAACGCCGGGTCCTTCGTGACCTCGCGTGGTCGTGGTTCGTGCGATCGACGACGCTGCGTCGCCGCCCTCGACGGGTCGGTCTGCTGCCCGTGTCAGTGGCAGGGTGGGGCGTAGTTGTCGAAGCGGAGGTACGAGATGGTGAGGTCGTTGGCGGTGCGGCTGACGATGTCGAAGATGGTCGCCGCTTTGATCACGTCGGCCAGCGCCACGCGCGGCTTGCCCAGACCGGCGAGGAAGGTCCAGTCCTCGGGGACGAAGCGGAACGAGAGGGTCTTGCTCTGGCCGCCGGTGGCGGGCAGGAGGGCGACGTGCTGGTCGCCGCCGTGGGGTTGCACGGCGCCGCGGATCTGGATGCCGAGGTCGGCGGCCGCCGTGTAGGTGACCGTGAAGCCGGCCGACTTGCTGAGGTCGGTGTTCGCGGCTTCACCGGCGTTGCCAAGGGGCACCACCAGCTCGCCCCAGTCGGCGCCGGAGAAGTGCGCCTTGAGGACGTAGTGGTCGCCTTCCTTCACCAGAAGACCGGTGGTGGGCGTGATGTTGGCGTGGGCCAGCCACTGCTGGAGCCGCCCCAGCGAGGGAGTCATGCATTCGGTCAGCGGGCCGGATCCGAATCCGCCGGGCGGGACGGGCGCGGCGTTCCCGCTGCCGTCGGTGCCCGCGCCGGTGTCGGGGGCGCTGGGGCCGCGGTCGGGAGCCTTGCTGGCGTCGGGGGCAGAGCCGCCGCCCGCGCCGCCCTTGGCGTCGGTGGTGGTCGACCCTCCGGTGC
>JBKPRZ010000255.1:0-11454 GCA_046734815.1 Myxococcota bacterium
AACTTTCGTCGGCAGCGTCAGATGTGTATAAGAGACAGCCCAGCATCAGGGCGCGGTTGATGGCCGGGCGCAGGCCCGCCGGCGCCCAGTCCCACAGCAGGAAGGCGGCCAGCAGCAGCAGGGTCACCGGCAACACGAACACCACCAGCGGTTTCCTCGTGCCCGCGCCCAGCGCGAAGGCGGTCCCCGAGATGAACAGCACCAGCGGCACCGCGAACACCAGCGCCGGCAGCAGGTAGTTGCCGGGGACGAAGCCGCCGCGGATCTCGGGGCGGGCGCCAGGCAGGTGGTTGAACCCGATGGTCGCCAGCAGCTGCAGCGCCAGCAGCGCCAGGCAGGCGGCCAGGGCGGCGCCGTATTTGCCCCAGACGTATTCGCGCCGGCGCAGCGGCGTGCTGTGCAGGAGCTCGGCAATGCCGACGTCCTGGTCGCGGATCACCGGCATGCCGCTGACGATGGCCACGAAGAAGCCGTGGAACAGCAAGGTGCCCAGGCCCATCAGCTGGGCCAGCGCGAACTGGGAGGTGATCCAGGCCTTGGTGCCGCCCACCGAGCTGTCGCCGGTGGCGATGGTGAGGTTGCCCTGACCGAACAGCCAGGCCACCACCACCAGCAGCAGTGCCCAGACCCAGAGCAGCGGCCGGCGCCGGTATTCGCCGAGATCCAGACGCAGGACCGCGGCGGTGCGGGCGGCGTTCACGGGACGCTCCCGCCCAGCACGGCGGCGGGAGCCGCGGCCGCAACGGGGGCGGGGGCGGCGGCGGGCGCGGGGGTGTCGGGCCCCATCATCAGCACGAACGCGTCCTCCAGGGTGGGCGGCGCCGGGCTGAACCCGGCCGGCACCGCGCTGTCCCGGGCGTGCACGCGCACCCGCATCTCGCCCTCGACCAGGAAGGCCTGCGTGACCCGGAAGCGCTGGTGGATGGCAGGCAGCTCCGGCTCGGAGATGCTGGCCTCGTAGATGGTGCCCTCCAGCCGCCGGCGGGCGTGGCCCGGGCTGGTGATGTCGACGACGCGCCCGGCCCGCAGCACCGCGAAGCGCGGGCACAGCACCGCCACGTCCTCGACGATGTGGGTCGACAGGATCACGATCCGCTGGTGGGCCAGCTGCGACAGCAGGCGGTAGATGCGCTGGCGCTCCTGCGGGTCCAGGCCGGCGGTGGGCTCGTCGACGATCACCAGGCGGGGATCGCCGGCGATGGCCTGGGCGATGCCCAGCCGCTGGCGCATGCCCCCCGACCAGGTGCCCACCTTGCGTCCGGCCGCCTCGGCCAGGTTCACCTCCGCCAGAAGGCCGTCGACGGTGGCGCGTGCCCCCTGCGCCCCGCGCACCCCCTTGCAGCGGAGCAGGAACTCGAGCATCTGCCGGCCGGTGAGGTGCGGGTAGAACCCGAACTCCTGCGGCAGGTAGCCCAGCCGGTCGCGCACGTGGGTCGGGTCGGCGACGATGTCGTGGCCGTCCAGCCGCACCCGCCCCGAGCTGGGCGCCAGCAGGCCGGTCAGCACCTTCATCAAGGTGGTCTTGCCCGCGCCGTTGGGGCCCAGCAGTCCGAACATCCCCGCGCCGATCTCCAGCGAGACGTCGTTCAGCGCCATCACCCCGCCGGGGAAGATCTTGGTCAGGCCTTCGATCTGCAACATGGCTATCTCCCTTGCTGTCCCCTTTGCGACTTGCGATGGCCGCTGGCCGGCCGGTGCGTGCGGAAACGTTCCAGCACCGCCTGGTAGCCGGGAAGCTCGGCGCCGCGGACCAGGGCGTTGATCCGCCGGTGCTCGCGGGCGATGGCCGCGCGCGAGGCACCATCGCGCAGCAGCGCCGCCACCGCCCCCTCGACGATCTCGCAGGACAGCCCGCTGTGGTGGAGCACCGACAGGTAGCTGCTCTCGCTCCAGACCGCCTGGTGCACGCCGCTGCCGTCGGGTTGCAGCAGCGCCAGCAGGTGCTCGCGCGCGTCGGCCACCAGGTTCAGCCACTGCCCCGGCCAGCGGTCCATCAGCTCGCGGCCGGTCGGCTTGACGAAGGTGTGGACGCGGCGGTCGAGGGCGCCCGGCTGGTACAGCTGCACGCAGACCCGCACGCCCCGGCGGGCAACGGCGGCCAGCAGCGGGGCCAGCTCGCGCGCCGGGGCCGGAAACAGGTCGGCCAGCACCATGCGCTCGGCCCCTTCCAGCAGGGCGGCGGCGCGGGCCAGGACCTGCTCGCGCGAGCGCAGCTGGTAGATGCGTTCGTCGGCGGCGGGTCGGGGCAGGCGGGCCAGCGCCTGGCGCGCCCGCTCCCGGGCCCCCTGGAACTGCTCCTGCATCGACAGCAGCAGCTCGTCGGGGGAGACCGCCCGACACAGGCGGTTGTCGCCGCCGTCCACCAGCACCACCCCCTTGCGCTCCAGCGACTCGACCGCCTTGTAGACGTTGGCCGCGGCCTTGCCCAGCTCCTGGGCCACCTTGTAGGCGGTGGCGGGCGCGTTCTCGACCAGCACCGCGTACACCTCCGCCTCCAGGGCGTTAAAGCCGAGGGCGCAGAGCGCCTCGGTGCAGGCGGTGCGATCCATCGACCCCGAGGCTTAGTAGCGCGTGCTACTAATGTCAAGCGAGCCCGGGCACACCACCCCCGTCACAGGCGGACCAGCGGCTGCCGCCGGTCAGGCCAGGACGATGCGGGGGGCGGAGTGGGCCTGGCGGAGGGCGCGCAGGATCGGGTCCGAGGCGGCCTCGGATTCGGTGGCGTGGCGGACCACGGGGATCAGCTTCTGCTCCTGCACCGCCCGGGTCAGCGTGGTCGCGTTCTCGAGCAGGGTGATGGTGATGTCCAGCAGCGACATCTCGCCGGCGGGCGTCTCGGGCGTGGCCGGCGAGGGGCCCGCCGCCGCCTCGCAGTGGGCGCGGAAGCGGTTGATGGCGTCGCGGATCGCCTGCGGGTCCAGGGTGCCGAACAGCGGGGTCAGCGCGTCCGAGGACAGCCGCAACATGCGCAGCTCGGCCGCGCCGTCGAAGGCCGGGTCCAGCATGGCCACCTGATCTTCGGAAAAGGCGCCCAGCAGGCCGTCCTCGTCGGCGGCCGGGCGGCCGTACGGGACGGTGTCCACGTACAGCAGCAGCGGGTCGGCCCCGTTCTTCCAGGCCTCGATGGCGTCCTCGTCGAGATCGGGGAATCGTTCCGGAGCACCGATGTGGGCCAGCGGCAGCAGCAGGTCGGCCCACAGCTCGGCCGGGGCGAACCCGCTCTCCTCCTTGCCCGCGAACACCAGCGCCAGAAGCTCGGTCAGCTGCGGGGCGCGGGCGGCCTGCTGGCCCAAGGTGCGCAGCGGGTCCAGCTGCTTCAACGTGTCGACGATGCGGCGGCGGGTGGGGGCGCGCACCTGCTTGGGCACCGCCGCGGGCAGGCGGGAGAAGGCCTGCTCGACGTCGGCGACCACGGCCTCGGGCTTGGCGGCCAGGGTGGTCTCCAGCGCGCGCGGGTCCAGCGCCACCAGCTGCACCAGGCCCGGATCGAACAGGCGGCGGTAGTCTTCGGGGCCCAGGGTGGGCGGCGGCTCGGGCTGGGCGCGCGCCTGGGCCAGCAGGCCGCGCAGCTCGCCGGTGATGTCGTCCAGGCTGGTCAGCTTGGCCCGGGACAGCGCCTGATCCACGGCGTCGAAGGGGGACAGCACCAGCACCGCACCCGGGAACCCCAGGGCCGCCCCGTGGCGGGCCGACCGGCTGGGGAACCAGAAGGCCTGAAGGTCGCGGCGCAGCCGTTCGGCGAAGGCGGCGGCGAGCATGAAGGCGATGCCCTGGTGGTTGGGGTTGTCGGGGGCGAAGGCGCCCATCAGCAGCTTGACCACGCCGGCCTCGATCTCCTTCCAGCCAGCGGTCAGCGGGTCGAGGGTGATGCCCTGCACGTCGGTGATGGCCTGGCGCAGGCGGGCGATGGCCTCCTCGATCTGAGGGGGGATGGGCGCGGGATGTGTCGGTTGTGACAAGGCGGTCTCCGGAACCTCCAAGATTGCGGTCTGCCCGCGCGGTCAGCAAGGACAAACCGAGCGGGGATCCGTTAGAGTTCCCCCTTCATTTCGCTAACGTCGGGAAGGCGACCCATGGGCGAACGGTCGAGTCCGGAGAAGCGGAAGTTCAGCGAGGCCCTGGAGGGGCTGGTCGAGCGGGTCAAGGAGGACCGCTCGGTGCTGGCGGCCATCCTGTGCGGCAGCCTGGCGCACGACACCGTCTGGTCACGGTCCGACATCGACCTGCTGCTGGTCACGCTGGACGACAAGAAGGTGCCCGAGGGCGAGCGCGCGCTGTGGGCCGACGGGGTGAACGTGCACGCGACGTTGATGCCGCGCCTGCTGTTCCGGCAGACGGTGGAAGGGGCGATCCGCAACTCGTTCGCGCACGCGTTGCTGGCCAAGGGCCGGCTGCTCTACACCCACGATCCCAGCATCGCCCAGCTGTGCGCCGGCCTGCACGAGATCGGCCAGCGCGACACCGAGCACCAGCTGCTGGCGGCGGCCAGCGAGGCGTTGCCGCCGCTGTACAAGGCGCACAAGTGGCTGCTGACCCGGGGCGACCTGGAATACACCAGTCTGTACATCCTGTACGCGGCGCGGGCGCTGGCCAAGGTGGAGGTGGTGGCCGCCCGGCAGATCGCCGACCGGGAGGTGTTGCCCCAGGCCTTGAAGCTGAATCCAGCCCTTTTCAAGATCGTCTACCTCGACCTGCTGAACAGCCGCAAGACGACGCGGGCGGTGCAGGCCGCCCTCGCCACCATCGACGACTACCTGGCCCGGCGCGCGGCCCGGCTGTTCGCGCCGGTGCTGGCCCACCTGCAGGAGGTGGGCGAGGCGCGCTCGAGCAGCGAGATCGAGCACCACTTCGGCAAGCAGCACGGCATCGAGGGGGCCACCTTCGTCTGCGAGTACCTGGCCGATCTGGGCCTGCTGGGCAAGGCCAGCACCGCCGTCCAGCTGACCAGGAAGAGCAACGTCTCGGTCGAGGAGCTGGCTTTTTTCTACGTCCCGCCCATCCGGGCGGCGCGCGCGGCCAGGGAGGGGCGCCGTGGCCGCTGAGCGCAAGCGCAAGCTGGCGGCAGCCCGGCCCGGGGCCCGCACCAGCATCGCCGTGCAGGGCGCGCGGGTGCACAACCTGAAGAACGTCTCGCTGGAGCTGCCGCGCGACCGGTTGATCGTGGTGACGGGCCTGTCGGGCTCGGGGAAATCCAGCCTGGCCTTCGACACCATCTACGCCGAGGGCCAGCGCCGCTACCTGGAATCGCTGTCCAGCTTCGCCAAGCGGTTCGTCTCGCAGGTGGCCAAGCCGGACGTGGACTTCGTGTTCGGGCTGTCGCCGGTGATCTCGATCGAGCAGAAGACCATCGCCAACAACCCGCGCTCGACCGTCGGCACCATGACCGACATCGCCAGCTACCTGAACCTGCTGTTCGCCACCATCGGCCAGGCCCGCTGCCCGCGCACCGGCGAGCCCACCCCCAGCCGCAGCTCCAGCCAGATCCTGGAGGCGATCCTGGGCTTGCCCGCCGGCACCGAGGTCGAGCTGCGCGCGCCGGTCTGGAAGGTGTACGGCGAGGACCTGGAGTTCGTGTTCAACGAGGTCCGCAAGAAGGGCTGCCGCCGGTTGATCATCGACGGCAAGCCCGTGGACATCTCCGAGAGCGTCGAGCTGGACGCCGACGCGGTCGAGCAGATGGACGCGCTGGTGGACCGCTTCGTGGTCGACCGCAAGCAGGAAAAGGCCATCAAGGCCGGCATCGTCAGCGCGCTGCTGCTGGGCGATGGCCTGCTGCAGGTGCAGATCGGCAAGCAGAAAGGCAAGCAGATCGACAACAGCGTCGGCAAGGCGGAGGCCGAGCGCTTCTACCGTAGCTTTTGCAGCCCCACCCACCACTTCACCTACGGCGACATCCAGCCCGACTACTTCATGTTCAACAACCCCGAGAGCGCCTGCCGCACGTGCGGCGGCCTGGGGGTGCACAAGCTGACCCACCCCGAGCTGCTGGTCCCCGACCCTCGCCGCAGCATCGTCGACGGCTGCTTCGTGCGCGAGGCCTACCGCTACAACCCCGACACCTGGGACGGGCGGCTGATGTACAGCCTCAGCAAGGCGCTGCGCTTCTCGCTGGACACGCCCTGGGACAAGCTCCCCGCCCGGGTGCAGTCGGCCATCCTGGAGGGCATCGAACCGAAGAAGATCACCCTGGTGTCGCCCCCGCAGAGCAAGGTCAAGCGCGACGACTGGGAGGGCAAGCAGGTCGGCTTTCACGGCATCGCCCGGCGCATCGAGCGGCAATACCGCCGCTACCGCCAGCGCGGCGAGGCCAATTCGGGCATGGAGGAGTGGCTGGACAAGGTGATGGTCGAGCACACCTGTCCCGACTGCCAGGGCGCCCGCCTGCGCGCGACCCGGCTGCTGTTCGAGGTGGCGGGACGGAACATCTTCCAGGTGGGGCAGCTGCACTTCGACGAGCTGCACGCGTTCGTGGGGACGGTCAAGCCGACCGGGCGCGGCGCCGACGCGGGCGCGCAGGTGTGCAAGGAGATCCGCGGCCGGCTGGAGCTGCTGCTGGGCATCGGGCTGGACTACCTGAACCTGAACCGGCGCTCGGGCACCCTCTCGGGGGGCGAATCGCAGCGGATCCGGCTGTCGACCCAGATCGGCTCGGGGCTGATGGGCATGTTGTACGTGCTGGACGAGCCCAGCATTGGCCTGCACCCCAAGGACAACGTCAAGATGATCGCCACGCTCGAGAGCCTGCGCGACATCGGCAACACGGTGATCGTGGTCGAGCACGACGAGGACACCATCCGCGCCGCCGACCACCTGGTGGAGATGGGACCGGGTCCGGGCGTGCACGGCGGGAAGGTGGTGGTGCAGGGGACCCTGGACGATCTGCTGGCGTGCAAGGCCTCGCCGACCGGCCAGTTCCTGTCGGGGCGGCGGGCGATCGCCATGCCCCGGCAGCGGCGGCCGGGCAACGGCAAGGCGCTGACCGTGCGGGGCGCGCGCGAGAACAACCTCAAGGGCATCGACGTGACCATCCCGCTGGGGCAGATGGTGGCCATCACCGGCGCGTCGGGATCGGGCAAGAGCACGCTGATCAACGAGATCCTGTTCAAGGCGCTGTGGAAGCGGCTGGTCGACACCCGCACCCTGCCCGGCGCCCACGACGGCCTGGACGGCGCCGACCACGTGCACCGGGTGGTCAACATCGACCAGACGCCCATCGGCCGCAACAGCCGGTCCAACCCCGCCACCTACGTCGGCTTTTACGACAACATCCGCGACCTCTACACCGGCGCGCCGCTGTCGGTCGAGCGCGGCTACAAGGCGGGGCGCTTCAGCTTCAACGTCAAGGGCGGGCGCTGCGAGGAGTGCCAGGGCGAGGGGGTGATCACCACGCAGCTTTATTTCATGCCCGACGTCGAGGTGCTGTGCGCCGCCTGCAAGGGCGCGCGCTTCAACAGCGAGACCCTGGAGGTCACCTTGCGGGGCAAGACCATCGACGACGTGCTGAACATGTCGGTCGAGGAGGGCGTGCGCTTCTTCGCGGCCGAGGCGGCGGTGGGCAAGAAGATCGAGGTGCTGGACCAGCTGGGGCTGGGCTACCTGACGCTGGGGCAGTCGGCGACGACGTTGTCGGGCGGTGAGGCGCAGCGGATCAAGATCGCCACCGAGATGAGCAAGCTCCAGCGCGCCAAGCACACCGTCTACATCCTGGACGAGCCCACCACCGGCCTGCACCTGGCCGACATCGAGCGCCTGCTGCAGGCCCTGGCCCGCCTGGTCGACGCGGGCCACACCGTCCTGCTGATCGAACATCACCTCGACGTCATCAAGACCGCCGACCACGTCATAGACCTGGGGCCCGAAGGTGGCCACGCGGGCGGCGAGGTGGTGGCGACGGGGCCGCCCGAAACCATCGCCGCCTCGCCGACGTCACACACGGGGCGGTTCCTGAAACGCCACCTGCAGGCGGCGCGGCGTCAGACCAGCGCGATTCGCTAGCGCCGCCCCCGACGGGACCTGCGGATGCGGAGCAGGCCCAGGGCGACGAGCAGCGCCGGGAAGGCGCCGGTCGGGCTGCTGTTGCCGGTGTCGCAGCTGCAGCCACCGCCGCCGCCGACGCGAACCGGACGATGGGGGTCGAGGGCGGCGTCGCGGCGGGCGTCGGTCGTGGACGTGCCGGTGTCGCGGGGACGATCGGCGGCGCTGCCGTCGGTGGACCCGGCGTCGGTGGCGCCATCGGGACGGGCGTCGACCTTGACGACCGGGCCGTCGGGCGGACGGGTGTCGACGGGACGAGCGTCGACGGGGGCATCGGGCAGCCGGGCGTCCGGGCGATCCGACTGCGCGTCGTGGGCCGTCGTCGCATCGGCGGCTGCGTCCACGCCCGTGGGCGGCGCATCCACAACCGTGACCGGCGCATCCACGCCGGTGACCGGCGCATCCACAACCGTGACCGGTGCATCCACGCCCGTGACCGGCGCATCCACGCCCGTGACCGGCGCATCCACGACCGTGACCGGCGCATCCACGCCGGTGACCGGCGCATCCACAACCGTGACCGGCGCATCCACAACCGTGACCGGCGCGTCCGTGGAAGCCGGCGGCGCGTCCACCTCGGGCGGTGGCGCCGGGACATCCGGCTCCGCGTCCGAGCTGTCGGCGCCCGTGTCGGGCGCCGCGTCCGTCCCGGCGTCGGGCTCGACCGGTGGCGCCGCGTCCACCCCGGCGTCGGGCTCGACCGGCGGCGCCGCGTCCGGCGGGCAGATCATCACGTTCACGCAGCCGGTGGCGGGCGCGCAGCTGTCGGCGGTGCAGGGGTTGCCGTCGTCGCAGTTGCGGGGCGCTCCCGGGGTGCACGCGCCGCCGGTGCAGCTGTCGGCGACGGTGCAGGCGTTGTTGTCGTCGCAGCCGGTGCCGTCGGGGCGGTTGGTCTGCGAGCAGACCCCCGTGCCGGGGTCGCAGCTGCCGGCGTTCCGGCAGGCGGTCTCGGCGCCGCAGGTCAGCTCGGGCGTGGTCAGGCAGACACCCGCCTTGCAGGCCTCGCCGCTGGTGCACAGGTTGGCGTCGTCGCAGGTGGTGCCGTCGGCGACGTTCGGGTAATCGCAGACGCCCGTGCTGGTGTTGCAAGTACCGGCCTGCTTGCACACCGCCGGCGGCGCGCAGACCACGGTCACGGGCCCGGTGCAGACGCCAGCCAGGCAGGTGCTGGCCGCGGTGCAGGCGTTGCCGTCGTCGCAGATCAAACCGTCCGGCTTCAGCGGGTTGCACATGCCGGTGGTGACATCGCAGACGCCCGATTGGACGCACGGGTTGGAGGTGGTCGGGCACACCTTGGGGACACCGCCGATGCAGCTGCCCGATTCGTCGCACACCGACGCCTCCAGACACAGGTTCGTGCTGGTGCACGCGGTGGCGACCTTGGCCACCGTGCAGATGCCGTCGGTGGCGCCGCTGGTGGCCGCCGAGCAGGCCTGGCAGTCGGTGGTGTTGTCCGCCTCGACGCCGGGGAGGCCGCCGCAGATGGTGTTGCAGCAGACGCCGTCGACGCAGAAGCCGGACAGGCACTCGCCGTTGAGCGCACAGAGCTGCCCCGGCATCCGGGCGTCCGACCGACCGCCGAGGAGCAGGAAGGCCCTGCCCTCATCGACCTCCGCGCCGTCCTCGAATCCGCCCGCGCCCGCGAGGAGGTCCGGGAAACCGTCCTCGTTCAGATCGCCGGCCACCGCCACGGTCGATCCCAGCCCGTCGCCCGCCGCCGCGCCGAAGAAGCGGCTGTCGGTGTCGATGCCGTTGGGATTGTCGATGACCGGGCCGCTGGCCGATCCGCGGATCACGAAGACCGCGCCCTGGCCGGCCGGCTGGGTCCAGCCGGGTGCCCCCACGATCACGTCGAAGAAGCCGTCCTTGTCCAGATCGGCCGGCCCGGCCACCGCCGCCCCGAACAGGCTGCTGCCCCGGGCGACACACAGCGCTTCCGTGCAGGTGTCGGTGATCCGGCTGAAGTTCGCCGCCGTGATGCCGCCGCTGCTGCCGTAGAGCACGAACACCGAGGAAGCGAAGGAGGCGCCCGGCCGGGGTGCGCCTCCCACCAGGTCCCCGAACCCGTCGCCGTCGACGTCGCCGGCGAAGGCCACCCGTCCCAGCTGAGCGCCCGCGATGCCCGACGGGAAGACGAACGGAGGGCTCAGCCGACCGGCGCTGCTGGTGACCAGCGAATACAGGGCCCCTTCCTCGGTCTGCGATCCGCTGTGCGTGCGGGCGGCGGCGTGGACGTCCGCGCGCCCGTCGCCGTTGGTGTCACCGGTGGCCACCGATTCACCCAGGCCCGAGCCAGCCGCACCGACGACGGCGTCGGCGGGCGCGCTGTCGGCGGGGAAGACGCCCGCCCCGTCCGCCAGGTAGGTCTCGACCCGGCCGGCGCCGCCGTTGAACCCCGAGCTGCCCACCACCAGATCGTCTCCGTTGACGCCGTCCAGGTTGCCCAGCGCCACCGCCCGGCCAAAGAAGGCGTTTGTCGATCGGCCCTCGAGCACCTGGTTGGCGACCGCGGGCAGCGGCGTGCCCCCGGCCTGCCCGAAGAACACGTACACCCGGCCCTCCAGCGGCTCGCCGTTGCCCCAGGCGGCCTGCCCGATGACCACGTCGGCGAAGGCGTCGCCGTTGATGTGACCGGCGGCGATGGACCGCCCGAACAGCGCGCCCGCGCTGGGCGCGGCGGCGGTGTTGCCGACGTTGGTGCCCTCCGACGACCAGGCCGGCGTCAGCGACGGACCGGTGGCGCTGCCCAGGAACAGGTAGACGATGCCCGAGTTGTTGCCGGCCGCGCTGTTGTAGCGCGGGAACCCCACCAGCACGTCCTGGTGGCCGTCGCCGTCGACGTCGCCCGCCCCGGCCACCACCATGTCCAGGCCGGCCGGCGAATCGGGCGCCGGGGTGGCCTGGTTGCTCTCGTAGCCCCACGCGCTGGCGGTCAGCACCGGATCGATGACCACGGGGTAGCGCGCCCCCCGGTCATCGACCTCCAGCAGCAGCTGCCGCCCCGACCGCCGCATCCGCGTCGGCAGCGGCCGTCGGTCCGCGTCCCACGCCAGCAGGCCGCTGTACCGCCAGCGCTGGTGTTCGCCCAGCAGCCACGCACCGCCATCCCCCGGCAGAAGCTCGATGCTCGCGCCCGACACCCGCACCGTCACGCGCAGCCAGGCGCCCGCCCCGGCGGGGGCGCGTTCGATCCGGAACCCGTGCTCGAGGCCGGCCTCGCGGTTTTCCCACCACTCCTGGACCCCGTCGAGATTCCGTTCCAGGCGCCGCAGGCACTCGCCGTATTCATCCTTCACGCCGTCCGCGCGACAATCGCCCAGCGCCGGTTTCCCGCGCGTCAGCGCGCGCCCGGCGCCCCCGCGCCCCACCGACAACGTCTCCAGGCCGACTGCCGCGCGCGCGTCGTCGGGCCCCGGGCCC
>JBKPRZ010000256.1:0-6844 GCA_046734815.1 Myxococcota bacterium
CTGCTCCAACCCGGCCCGGGGCAACGGCGCGGCTTGCTCGGACGGCGACGCCTGCACCCGCACCGACACCTGCCAGCAAGGTGCTTGCGTCGGCGCCAACCCCGTCGTCTGCGCCGCCTCCGATCAATGTCACGACGCCGGCACCTGTAACCCCGCCAGCGGCGTCTGCTCCAACCCGGCCAAGACCAACGGTGTCGCCTGCTCCGACGGCAACGCCTGCACCCGCACCGACACCTGCCAGCAGGGCGCCTGCGTCGGCGCCAACCCGGTCGTCTGCACCGCCTCCGATCAGTGCCACGATCCAGGCTCCTGCGACCCGGCCAGCGGCGCCTGCTCCAACCCGGCCAAGACCAACGGCGTCGCCTGCTCCGACGGCAACGCCTGCACCCGCACCGACTCCTGCCAGCAGGGCACCTGCGTCGGCGCCAACCCGGTCGTCTGCGCTGCCTCCGATCAGTGCCACGAAGCCGGCACCTGAGACCCCGCCAGCGGCGCCTGCTCCGACCCCGCCAAGGCCAACGGCGTGGCCTGCTCGGACGGCGACGCCTGCACCCGCACCGACACCTGCCAGCAGGGCACCTGCATCGGCGCCAGCCCCGTCGTCTGCAACGCCTCCGATCAGTGCCACGACGCCGGCACCTGCGACCCCGCCAGCGGCGCCTGCTCGGACCCGGCCAAGGCCAACGGCGTCGCCTGCTCCGACGGCAACGCCTGCACCCGCACCGACACCTGCCAGCAGGGCACCTGCGTCGGCGCCAGCCCCGTCGTCTGCAACGCCTCCGATCAGTGCCACGACGCCGGCACCTGCGACCCCGCCAGCGGCACCTGCTCGAACCCCGCCAGGGGCAATGGCATCGCCTGCGACGACGGCGACCTGTGCACCCGCCGCGACAGCTGCCAGCAAGGCGCCTGCGTCGGCGCGGACCCGGTGGTCTGCACGGCCGACGCCTGTCACCAGCCGGGCGCGTGTGACGCGTACACCGGCCAGTGCCCGGTGGGCGCGGTGAGGCCGGATGGCACCGCCTGCGCCGACGGGACCGTGTGCAACGGCGCGGAGGTCTGTCACTCGGGCATCTGCACCGCTGGCACCCCGATCGCGACCGAGGACTGGAACCCGTGCACGGTCGACAGCTGCGATCCCGTCACCGGCGCCGTCCATGCGCCGATCGCGGGCTGCAGCGGCCTTCCCGACCTGATCGTCTCGGCGGTCGCCGACAACGTGGTCGTCGATCCCGCCACCATGCAACTCAGCGGCACGGTCGCGGTCACCATCGCCAACGTCGGACACGCGCCCGCGGACCAGGCCTTCACCGTGCTGGTCTTCGACGATCGCAACTCGAACAAGACCTTCGACCAGGCATCGGACGTCCAGTGGGGACAGGTCTCGGTGCCCGCGCTGGCCGCTGGTCAATCCGTCGCGGTGAACGTCGGCGTCTCGGGCGAGGCCCGGTTTCCCGCCCGCAATCTGATCGCGGCATACGCGGACGACAGCCGGACCGTCGCGGAGACCGACGAATCGAACAACTTCGGCGACAACACGCCCGCCTGCGTCTTTCCGCCGAACCGCCCGATGCACGCGACCGTGGAATGGGCCTGGTCCTCCGTCGGCTCGGTCGACCCGCAATACAACCAGGTCCTCATGGCGCCGGTGGTCGCGGACCTCGATGGCGACCACGTGCCCGAGGTGGTGTTCGTCAGCTACACGGGCCACCCCAACATCGCGCCTGGACGGCTGCGCGCGGTCGACGGCCGCACCGGAAAGGACAAGGTGACCTTCGCCCGTCCGGTCTGGTGGTTCTCGGCGGTGGCAATCGGCGACCTGGACCGCGACGGCCGACCGGAGGTGGTGGCCACCAACGAACAGGCCAACCGCCTGCTCGCCTTCGAGCATGACGGCACGCTCAAGTGGACCTCGGCCCCGATCCCCATGCCGGCCGGCGCCTACGGCGTCATCGCCGGCGGTGCTCCCTCGATCGCCGATCTGAATGGCGACGGCGCACCCGAGGTGATCATAGGCTCGGTCGTGCTGTCGGGCGCCGACGGCACTCTGGTCTGGGCCGGCAATCAGGGCCGCGCCGACAAGGCGCTGATCGACAACTACTTCAGCGGTCCCCTCTCGGTGGTGGCCGATCTGGATCTCGACGGTCGGCCCGAGGTGGTCACCGGCAGCACCGTCTACCGGAACGACGGACAGATCTTCTGGAACAAGAGCCTGGCCGAGGACGGCTACCCGGCGGTGGGCAACTTCGACGCCGACCCCTTCCCCGAAGTGGTCGTCACCGCCAAGGGCCGCGTGCATCTGTACCAGCACGACGGGACTTTGACCTGGACGCGCGTGCTTCCCGACCTGCGCAAATCGGGTGAGTTCTGCTACGCCGGCATGGGCGGAGCGCCCGCCATCGGCGATGCCGACGGCGACGGCAAGGCCGACATCGGCGTGGCCGGATGCAGCTCGTACACGGTCATCCGGGCCGACGGGACCGTCCTGTGGACGCGCCGGATCAATGACCTGGGCACGGGGTGGACCAGCTCGACGATGTTCGACTTCACCGGCGATGGGACCACCGAGATCGTCATGTCCGACGAGCAGAACGTGCAGGTGGTCGAGGGCAAGACCGGCAACCTCCTGCTGTCGATACCCAATCCCAACGGCACCTGGGTCGAGCAGGCCATCGTCGCCGACGTCGACGGTGACGGCCAGGCCGAGATCGTCGCGGGCGCGAACGACTACGTCAGCACCGGACCGACGGGCCTGCGTGTGTTCGGGGACCTGGACGGCGGCTGGAGGCCGACCCGCCCGATCTGGAACCAGTACAGCTACCACGTCACCAACGTCAACGACGACTCGACGATCCCGGCGCACGAGGCCAACAGCTGGCAATCGTCGAACACCTACCGTCAGAACACGTCGGACCTGCGCTGTCACTGAGGCGGGAGCCTCACCCGGGTCGGGGGAAGGCACCCACCTTCCCCCACCCGCCGCCGCATACAGCGGTGCCGGCGCTCTGTCGATGTCTGGCCCAGCCGTGCCGATGCCCAAGCCGCGTCCGCTGCCGCGACCGGAGCGCACGCCCGTGCCGCTCAGCCGGCCGGACGCCGCGCCCGGGCCGGCGGTCCCGTTCAACCAGCCGTTCATCGTCGGCAAGGAGCTGTTCTACATCTCCCAGGCGGTGCTGGCGGGGCGGCTGGCCGGCGACGGGCGGTTCACCAAGCTGTGTGAGGGGTGGCTCGAGCGCACCTTCGACGCCCAGCGGGTGTTGCTGACCCATTCCTGCACGGCAGCGCTGGAGATGGCGGCCCTCCTGTGCGACATCCAGCCCGGCGACGAGGTGATCATGCCGTCATACACCTTCGTCTCGACGGCCAACGCGTTCGTCCTGCGCGGAGCCCGCATCCGCTTCGTGGACATCCGCGAGGACACCCTGAACATCGACGAGCGGCTGATCGAAGCCGCCATCACCGAGAAGACCAAGGTGATCGTGCCGGTGCATTACGCCGGCGTGGCGGCGGAGATGGGCACCATCCTCGACATCGCCGAGCGGCACCAGCTGTGGGTGGTGGAGGACGCCGCCCAGGGCGTGAACGCCACCTACGAGCGCCGCCACCTGGGCACCCTCGGGCACCTCGGCTGCTACAGCTTCCACGAGACCAAGAACTTCATCTCCGGCGAGGGCGGCGCGCTGGTGATCAACGACGAGTCGCTGCTCGAACGCGCGCTGATCCTGCGCGAGAAGGGCACCAACCGCACCCGCTTCCGCGAGGGCAAGGTGGACAAGTACACCTGGATGGACGTCGGCTCGTCGTACATCCCCTCCGAGCTGGTGGCCGCATTCCTGTACGCGCAGCTGGAGGCCTCGGACGAGATCACCCGCAAGCGCCGGGCGGTGTGGAGCTATTACGCCCAGGCGTTGCAGCCCCTGTCCGAGCGCGGGCTGCTGCGGATTCCCCAGCCGCCGGCCCACGCCCAGCACAACGCCCACATGTTCTACCTGATCATGCCCACCCGGCAGGCGCGCGACGGCCTGATCCGCCATCTGGGCGAGCGCCAGGTGCAGGCCATCTTCCACTTCGTCCCCCTGCACAGCTCGCCCATGAGCCGGCAGCTGGGCTTCGACGGCGTGACCCTGCCCATCACCGACGACATGGCCGGCCGGGTGGTGCGCCTGCCCTGCTTCTTCACGCTGACCCGCGAGGAGCAGGACCGGGTGATCGACGGCGTCGAGTCTTTTCTCTAGAGCGGAGCGCCAGCCTACAGAGGATCGATCGAGACGGCGGGACCGGTGCGCGAGATGCGCAGACGGTAGAAGCGGCGGTCGGGAAAGCGCGCGCGCAGGGCGCGCAGGTCGGCGTCGGCGCGGGCGAAGATCACGTCGTCGCGCAGATACGGATCGGGGTGCGGGAACTGCTGGACCCAGGATCCGGTGGGGTGGCGCTGGTACAGGGTCGCCAGAGTATCGGCCAGCACCACCGCGTGGTGGATGTCCCGGCGGGCCAGCTCGTCCTGCGGGTATTGCTGGGCTTCCGCCTGCGACCGCAAGGTCCGGCCGTGGATGGCATCGAAGGCGCCGTAGCCCAGCAGCACCGTCCCCAGCAGCACCCAGGCGGGTGCCGCGCCCGGGATGCCGCGGGCACGCAGGCCAGCGAACAGCCGCTCGAGCCCCAGCGCCGCCAGCAGGGTGAGAAAGACCGGCGTCTCCGAGAAGTGGATGGGGCCCACCACGTGCACACCCGTGAACTGATGGGTCAGGGTGATCGACAGATCCAGCAACAACCCGACCGCCAGCGCTACCGACAGCGGCTGCGCGGGCCGGGTGCCGACGAGGGCCAGCCCGATCCCGATCGGCCCCAGGAACCAGATCGACAGCATCAAGGTCTCGAAGCAGAGGTGCACCGGCAGGCGCTGCCACAGGGTGAGCACCGCACCCTCGTTCGGACGGGCCTCGGGCGCGAAGCGCGCCTGCACCAGGAAACGTCCGGTGACCCCGTGGTTGTACCAGCCGAAGACGACCAGCGCGGGCACCAGCCCGGCCAGCGCCATCAGCAGCACCCGCCGCTCGTCCGCCCCTCCGCGGACCGCCCGCAGCAGCAGCCACAGCGCCAGCGGCAGCAGCAACATGCCGGTCTCGATCGGCCGGCTGAGGAACGCCCCTCCCGCGCACAGGCCCATCCCCAGCGCCGCCCGCGCGGATCGTTCGCCCGGGCGCGGGGCCAGCGTGCGGGCGGCCAGGTACATGGTCAGCGCGAGGAAGAACCGGGAGACGGCCTGCGTGTGGGTGGTCAGCGACAGGCTGAACACCATGGGCGAGCAGACCCAGATGAGCCCCGCACCCAGCGCGGCGGGCAGGCTGGTGAACCGCAGCGCCGCGCCCACCACCGCGACGCCGGCGGCCGCCGCCGCCAGCGCATACAGCACCGGGCCCAGGCCGGTCAGCAGGCTGGCGGCCCGAAACAGGACGCCACCCGGGAAATCGATCGCCGACACATGGCCGTCGCGGAAATAGAGGAACAGATCGGTGTAGGCGTCGGGCGGCTGCAGCACCGGGACGTGCAGGTCGCCGCGCGCCACCATGCGCGCGCCGAACAGGACCATGTTCTCGTCGTCGGTGACCGGCAGGTCCAGCAGCAGCAGCTGCCGCCCCAGCTGGGCCAGGGCGAACAGCAAAACGCCGAACGCGGCCGCCGCCGCCAGCCGGCCCCGCCCGTCCAGCCGCTGGAACCCGGTCACCAGCGCGCGCAGCACCGGCGTCAGCGGCCCGGCCAGCCCGATCGACACCAGCGCCGCGCCGGGCAACATCAGCAGCAGGTGCGCCGCCCAGAAGGCGAGCTCCTCGCGGCTCAGCCAGTACAGCTGCCGGCCGAAGCGGGCGCCGTAAGACAGGATGAAGTCCAGACGGAAGAAGGTGAAGATCAGGAAGGCGCCCAGGGCCAGCGGCGCCCAGCGCACCGGCGCCTTCACCGCTGGCACTCCAGGATCAGGTGGGTGTAGGGGATGCGCATCAGGTCGTGGCGCACCACCGGCCGCACCTGGGCGAAGACGCGGCCGGCGATGGCCAGGTACCCGGTCTGGTCGCGGACGTACTGGCCCCGGTCGGCCGCCAGCAGCAGCCGCGCGAGCGCCGACTGCCCCGGCACGAAGCAGCCGTCCAGGGTGACCAGCCGGCCGCCCGGCTTCAGCGCCGCGTGCGCCAGCTTGAACAGATGCTCCGCTTCGGCGTCGTCCAGGTGGTGGACCACCCCCAGCGCCAGCACGATGTCGAACCCGGCATGGGCGCTCAGCGATTCGGCGCTGATTCGCTGGCAGTGGAAGCGCCCGCGCGCGCCGAAACGAGCGGCGGCGGAAGCGATGTAGTCCGGGTTGGCGTCGAACCCGACGTAGTCCACCTCGGGCTGGTGGGCCAGGATGGTGGCTGGCCCGCAGCCCACGTCCAGCACCCGCTGCCCGCGCTGCGCCCGGATGTGCTCGCGGGCGAAAATGTCCCGGTTCCGATCGCCTCCCACCAGGAAGCTGAACAACCGGTAGGCGGAGGGAATCCCCAGCACCGTCTCGAGCCGCGCGTCCACCCCGCCTTCATGCTAGGTGACGCGTACGCCGGGCGCCAACGTCGAGGGCGACATCGGCGACGCCCGTGTCGCACAACCACGCAGGGTAGTGTCCAGCGAAGCGGCGGCACCCACACGAGGAGATCAGCCGGCGCGCTCGGCACCCGATCCGCACGTGGGGACGCCCCTGCGACGCCGGCGCCAGGTCGCGCGCAGCCGGCTCGAAGGCGGCGCCCGGAGGGGGTAGCATCGCCGGCGGCAAACCGATGCCCCGTCTGTTCATCGCCTTCGATCTCCCCGCCGA
>JBKPRZ010000257.1:0-7368 GCA_046734815.1 Myxococcota bacterium
TCGGTCTCGGTGGCCGCGCCGACCTTGATCACCGCCACGCCGCCGGCCAGCTTGGCCAGCCGCTCCTGCAGCTTCTCGCGGTCGTAGTCGCTGGTGGTCTCCTCGATCTGGGTGCGGATCTGCTTCATCCGCGCCTCGATCTCCTGCTTCTTGCCCGCGCCGTCGACCACGGTGGTGTTGTCCTTGTCCACCGTGAGCCGCTTGGCCCGGCCCAGCTCCTTGAGGGTCAGGTTCTCCAGCTTCAGCCCCAGATCCTCGGTGATGGCCTGGCCGCCGGTGAGCACGGCGATGTCCTTGAGCATCTCCTTGCGGCGGTCGCCGAAGCCCGGCGCCTTGACCGCGCAGACGTTCAGGGTGCCGCGCAGCTTGTTGACCACCAGGGTGGCCAGGGCCTCGCCCTCCACCTCTTCAGCGATGATCAGCAGCGGCTTGCCCCCGCGGGCCACCTGCTCGAGCAGCGGCAACATGTCCTTCATGGCCGACAGCCGCTTCTCGTAGATCAGGATGTAGGGGTCCTCGAGGATCGCCTCCATGCGGTCGGCGTCGGTGACGAAGTAGGGCGACAGGTAGCCGCGGTCGAACTGCATGCCCTCGACCACGTCCAGGGTGGTGTCCATCGACTTGGCTTCCTCGATGGTGATGACCCCTTCCTTGCCCACCTTGTCCATGGCGTCGGCGATCAGCTTGCCGATGTACTCGTCGCCGTTGGCGCTGATGGTGCCGACCTGGGCGATGTCCTTCTGCCCCTTGGTCTGCTTGGCCATCTTCTTCAGCTCCTCGACCAGCTTCTCGACCGCCTTGTCGATGCCGCGCTTGAGCTCGATGGGGCTGTGGCCGGCCGCCACCATGCGCGCGCCCTCGCGGAAGATCGCCTGGGCCAGCACCGTGGCGGTGGTGGTCCCGTCGCCGGCGACGTCCGAGGTCTTGGAGGCAACCTCCTTGACCATCTGGGCGCCCATGTTCTGGAACTTGTCTTCCAGCTCGATCTCCTTGGCCACCGTGACGCCGTCCTTGGTCACCGTCGGCGACCCCCAGGACTTCTCGATCACGACGTTGCGGCCGCGCGGGCCGAGAGTCGCCTTCACCGCATCGGCGAGGACGTTGACCCCCTCGAGGATCTTCTCCCGCCCCTTCTCGTCGAACAGAATCTCTTTGGCTCCCATGGGACCGTCTCCTTACTTCTCGATCACGCCGAGGATCTCGTCCTCGCGCAAAATGATGTGCTCGACACCCTCGAGCTTGATCTCGTTGCCGCTGTACTTGCCGAACAGGATCCGGTCGCCAGCCTTCACTTCCAGCGCGCGCACCTGACCCTTCTCGTTGACCTTGCCGCTGCCCACGGCGACCACTTCACCCTCGCTGGGCTTCTCCTTGGCGGTGTCGGGGATGATGATCCCGCCCTTGGTCTTCTCTTCCTCTGCCACGCGTCGGACGAGGATCCGGTCGTGTAACGGTCGAACTTTCATCTGCTTTCCCTCCATTGAGCAACGGTGTGGGTCCTCTCGTCAGGCCCACCCACCTAGCACTCGTGCCGGGTGACTGCTAGGCGCCAGTTCTAAGCACAACCGCCCGGCCGTCAACGGGTTTCGACCGCGTCAGCAGCACTCGGGGCCCCCTGCTGCTGATTGTTTCCGACGTATGTACTTGAATCTATTGGGAAAATTCCTAAATTGGAGATCGGGACCCTCCGAGGGTTCCAGTCATCGAGGAGGGGTTCTCGCGGAGATAAGGGCCTCATGCAGCAAACGGAGACACTGGAGTCGTTCTTCTGGGAGAAGCTGAGCGAAGCGCTCAAAGACCAACGCGTCGAGGCAGACGCCCGGACCGAGTACTACCTGGTCCAGTTGCTGGCCGCGTACGGCGCTCAGCCGGTGGATGATTCCCCGCTGGGGATGAAGCTGCTGGCCGCGCGCGAGGCCGCCCCCGCGGACCGCCGCCGGCAGCTGCGCGAGGTCGGCGACACCTCGCTGTTCGTCTCCGGCTTCTGGTCCGACAGCTTCGCCCGGCGCCTGGTCGACATCGACTACTACATCGGGCTGGGCGGCTGCGCCTACGGCGAGCTGGCCCGGACCGGCGAGGGCTGGAGCGCCGATCCCTTCGGCGAGGTGTACGAGCGGCTGGCGCGCAACTTCGCCCGCTTCGTGGGCGTGCTGACCGTGCTCAGCCGCGCCTGCACCCCCACGCGCAGCGCCCACGACGTGCTCAAGCTGTACGAGCGTTACCGCCGCGACGGCAGCCGCTGGGCCGCCGGACGCCTGGCCGCGCTGGGCGTGATCCTCCCCGAACCGGGACGCCCGCAATAGTGGTGCCCGAGGAGAGGCCCAGCGTGCTTGCACGCCTGCAGCGCGGGCTGGAGGCGCTTTACCGGGTGGAGACCCAGCTGGACGTGCGGCTGTTCGTGGTGACCGACGACGAACGCGGGCGCGCCCTGGGCAACGGCGGCCGCCGCCCGCGCGAGCAGCTGTTGCTGTCGCATCATCCGGGCGAGCTGGCCATCGGCCTTTACCTCGATGACTCGGCCCTGGAGAACCTGGCCGCCAACGATCCGCACGACGGCCTGGGGGACCACAACTTCGCCGACTTCTGCCTGGCGGTCGAGGGCGTGAGCCATTTCATCTACGTGGCCCTGTGCGCGGCCGCCAACCGCCCGGTCACCGCGCTGGAGCTGGAGCTGCAGGCCGAGGTGGACAAGTTCGTCAGCTGCCTGCTGCTGGACGAGCAGTCCTCCCGCCGCCCCACCGAGCTGCGCGCCCGCCTGTACGAGAAGTTCCACTTCGCCGACGACCTGGACGGCGACGAGCGCGCCCGCTACGCCACCGCCAGCCACCAGGCCCACCGCTACGCCGACACGCTGGAACGCCGCTACCTCACCGCCGCCCGCGTGACCGACATGCTGGCCGAGCTCCGCTTCTTCTACCGCCTCCCTCTCGAAGCCAAGCTCGCCCACATCGCCCGCACCGCAGCGTGATCCCCTGGGACCGTGTGACACCGCTCCTGGGCAGGCGGGGCTGATGGTGGCACCGTCGGCGTCCGTGCAACGGAGGCCCCGCGGATGTTGAGAGCTCTGCTGTTCGTGCTGCTGGCGACGACGACGACCACGACGAAGCCGCCGCCGGCGCCGGACCGGATGGCGCGCCTGATCGAGCTGTGGGGGACGGTCAAGTTCCTCCATCCGGAGTCGTTCTCGCGGGCAGGCGAGTGGGATGCGGCGCTCATGGCGGCGGCGCCGCGCGTGCGGGCGGCGCGCACCACCGACGAGTACTCGGCGGCGGTCACCTCGATGCTGCAAGGGCTGAGGGATCCGGCCACCCACGTGTTCCGGCCGGCGGACCTGACGCCGCCGAAGCCGGACGCGCGCAAGGACCCCAAGCTTCTGGCCGAGCTGGAGGGAGGCAAGACCGTGCTGGTCGACCTCACCGCCCTGCACGGCGTGCAGCCGACCCGCGACGAGGCCCGCGACATCGAGCGCCAGCTGGCGGCAGCCCGTCGCGTGGTGGTGGACATGCGCGTGACCGGGCAGGACTGGGACCTGGACGGCCTTCCCTTCTACGGGGCGCTGGCCAGCCGCCAGGTCCAGGGGCCGGCGCTGCGGTCGGTGCGCCACGCCGGCTACCGCCCGCAGGTGGGCGGCAGCTCGGGCGGATACCAGTCCAGCCTGGTGGTGTCACTGCCCGAACGCTTTCGTCCACCCACCGGAGCGGCGGCCAAGCGGGTGGCGTTCCTGGTGAGCAAGGACGGGCCCGTCTTGCCGATCGCCCTGGCGGTGCAGGCCGCCGGGGACGGCGCGCTGGTGGCAGAGGGCGCGCTGACGGACGAGGCGGTGGTCAAGCAGGTGGCGGTCGACCTGGGCGAGGGGCTGGCCGCGGTGGTGCGCGTGCAGCAGCTGGTGGGCGCCGAGCTGCACGCGGACGTGACCGTTCCGCCGGGCGGCGACGCGATGAAGGCGGCGCTGGCCTGGCTGGACAGCGGCAGGCGGGCGCGGCCGCACCGGAGCGCCACCCCGCCGGCCGGCGGCTGGGCGCCTGACCCGACCTACGACGAGCCCGAACATCCGGATGCCGCCCACCGCCTGCTGGCGGTGGCCCGCTTCTGGAGCGTGATCCATTTCTTCTATCCGTACATGGCGCTCATCGGCGACGACTGGGACCACACCGTGCTCGCGCGGTTCCTCCCGCAGGTCGAGGCCGCCCGCGACGCCCAGGAGTACGGGCTGGCCATCGCCGAGATGTCGACCTTCGTCCCCGACGGCCACACCTGGGTGCACAGCGCGGCCCTCGACAGCTTCTTCGGGGTCGCCCAGCCCCCCATCGCGGTGCGGGTGATCGAGGGCGTGCCGGTGGTGGAGGAGATCCACGATCCCGCCGCCGCCCGCGCCGCCGGCATCGCCGTGGGCGACGTCGTGCTGGCGGTTGACGGTGAGCCAGCCGATCAGCGCATGCGGCGCCTGGGTCGGTACGTGTCCGGCTCGAACCAGGCCGCCCATCAGCTGTACGTCGCCGGCCGCCTGCTGGGCGGAGCCGAGGGCTCGACCGCGCTGCTGTCGATCCGGAACGCCGGCGGGCAGGTCCGGGAGGTGCGGCTGCCCCGCCGCTGGGCCACGGCCCACCCTCACCGCGGCGGCGAGGTGGTGAAGGTGCTGCCCGGCAACGTCGGCTACCTGGACCTCGACCGGCTGAAGTCGGAGGACGCGGCGGCGGCCCTCGAGCGGCTGAAGGAGACGCGCGGGCTGGTGCTGGACCTGCGCGGCTATCCGCACGGCACCGCCTGGGTGCTGGCGCCGCGGCTGAACGTGAAGCAGGCGCGCTGGGGGGCCGCCTTCCAGCGCCCGCTGGTGGGCGGCGCCACCGAGGAGGAGGGGACGCGGCTGTCGTTCCTGCAGGCGCTGCCGCCCACGCAGGGCTGGATCTACCGCAAGCCGGTGGTCACGCTGATCGACGAGCGCACCATCAGCCAGGCCGAGCACACCGGCCTGTTCCTGGAGGCCGCCTGCGGCACCCGTTTCGTGGGCAGTCCCAGCGCGGGCGCCAACGGCGACATCACCTCGTTCATGCTCCCGGGCGCCGTGCGGATCACCTTTACCGGTCACGACGTGCGGCACGCCGACGGCCGCCAGCTGCAGCGGGTGGGTCTGCAGCCCCACATCCTGGTCCGCCCCACCATCACGGGCGTGCGCGCCGGCCGCGACGAGGTGCTCGAGCGCGCGCTGCGCGAGATTCGCTGAGACATTCGTCTCACCGGTCCGTCGCCAGGCTGTAACAGCGCCGCAACCGGCGGACGCCGACCGTCTCCAACGTTGCGACAGAGTTGTGCCCGGTCGCAACCGTCCGGCCCGGTACAGTCCCCACGCACATTCTGGGGGGACGTCCATGAAGAACGAGCACAAGACCGACAAGAAGCGCACGATCCGCCGGCTGGCCTGGATCGGCGGCCTGGGCGCCATCCTGCTGGGAGGCGTGGCCGTGGCGACCGAGATCGTCGATTTCGGGCTGTGGCGCGATCAGGAGATGGACGCGCGGGCGCACGAGCTGTTCGGGGTGCACGAGGGACTGCTGGCCTCCTCGACCCTCAGCATCGACGCCGCCACCGCCAACGCCGATCCCACCAAGCTGGTGACTCTGGCCAGGGGGCTGCGCGCGCGGGTGGTCTCGGCTGCCCCGAACCTGGCGCCGAACATCGATCAGATGGCGCTGTGGCCGGCCCGGTCGCCCACCCACATCATCGCCTGCAACGAGGAGGGCGTGGCCCAGCCGGGCGTGCAACGCATCCGCCTGAAGGACGGAGCGGTCGAGACCATGATCACCGGGCTTTCCAGCTGCGATCCGATCCGCCGCACCCCCTGGGGCACCATCCTGGCCGGTGAGGAGGCGGGCAACGTCGGGCAGGTCATCGAGATCATCAACCCGCTGGCGGTCACCAACGTGCTGTTCGACCGGGTGGCCGGCACCTTCACCAACGGCGAGGGCGGCTCGGGCGCCGAGAACGTGACCACGCGCTACACCCTGGGGCGGCTGTCGTTCGAGGGTCTGGCGATCCTGCCCAACGGCATCGTCTATTACGGCGACGAGCAGCGGCCGGGCAACGGGACCATGGGCGGCGCATACTTCAAGTTCATCCCCAGCGCGCTTTACGCCGGTCCTGCCCCCATCGACAATCTGGGGCAGTCGCCGCTGGCCGCCGGGGCGGTTTACGGGTTACGGCTGGGCAAACGTTCCGGCAACACCGACTACGGCCAGGGCACCGAGACCGGCCGGGGCACCTGGGTGCCGATTCCCAACCCGGTCAACCTGGACCTGCGCGCCGCTGCCGTGCAGCTGAAGCTGACCGGCTACTACCGCCCGGAGGATTCCGAGGTCGATCCGATCGCGCTGGCGGCCGGCAAGGTCCGCTTCTGCGCCATCAACACCGGCAACGAGGTCGACGACCGCCTGTACGGCGGCGCCATCTGCATCACCGACGGGACCGTGGCCGAGGCGACCGCCAACACCGGCGTGCCCGAGGTGCAGACCTTCGTGGTCGGCACGCCCGCCATGGCCATGACCGACAACATCGCCTACCAGCCCCACAAGGGAAACTGGCTGCTCATGGAGGACGGCGATCAGCTGCAGGGCAACAACGACGTCTTCTCGTGCCTGGAGGATGGGGCGGACGACGACCTGCTGTCGGACGGGTGCCTGCGGGTGGCCTCGCTCAACGACCTGACCGCCGAGTGGACGGGCGGCTTCTTCGATCCGTCCGGCCGCAGGTTCTACATCAGCGTCCAGCACAACATCAGCGGCCACGGCGTGATCCTGTCCATCGAGGGCTGGAAGGGCCTCGGCGACTGAATCGGTGATCGGTCGATCGGTCAGATGGTGTCGGTGACGTCCAGCGATCCCGGCTGGACCTCGCAGACCGACTGGCAGCGGAACTCGGGGTAGCTGTACAGCGATTCGTGGCCGGCGGCGTCCACCGCCGCCGCCGAGATGAAGAAGGCCTGGCCGCCGCTGATCCCGAGATCGGCGGCGGTCAGCACCTTCGACGTGCCGGTGACGGAGACGCGCTTGACGTAGAAGTTGCTGTTGATGGGACGGGCGGCCAGGACGTAGTGGTCCACGCCGCCGCCCGAGGGCGGCGACCAGCTGGCCGCCACGTTGCCGGTGGCGCTGCCGGTGACCGACAGCGAGCGGGGGGCGGCCGGCGCGCGGGCCAGGCTGGCGGCGACGGCGACCATCACCCGGGCCACCCGCGGAGGATAGGCGGCGGTCATGTTGGCGATGGTGTCGTTGCCGTTGTGCTGGTGGGCGGTGTTCTCGATCGCCTCGATGAACCGCACCCCCGGCAGGGCCTGGTCGTTGAAGGAGATGTGGTCGCTGCCCCGGCCGGGGCGGT
>JBKPRZ010000258.1:0-14465 GCA_046734815.1 Myxococcota bacterium
GTCCGCGACACCCGCCCCGCCCGCACCCGCGCCGCCACCGGCGGCTCCGCCGCGCCGGCGCGGGTGGCCAGCCCGAGCAGCAGCACGAGCGGGATCGCGTGGAGATTGACGACCCGGCTCATCGCTCGCAGTTGAGGACCACGTCCTGGGTGTCGGTGTCCGGGAAGCGCAGGCTGGTCACGCGCGCGCCGCGGTCCACCTCGACCGCGACCGACGTCTGCAGCCAGGGCTTGACCAGCGGGGCGCAGCTGCCCACCGCCACCTCCACCGGCAGGTGCCCGCGCAGCCGGAAGCGCAGCACCGCCCCGTCGCGCGTCCAGGAGACCACCTGCGCGTTGGAGGACAGCAAATAAGGTTCGCGCGGCGGCTGCGGCGACAGCGCCAGCACCACCGGCACCCCCGGCAACACGCTGACGAAACGCCCGTCGGGGCCAGCGCGCACGCCGATCACGTTCTGCGAGCGCTTGAAGTCCGGCCACCCCAGCGCCTCGGGCAGGCGGAGGCTGCGCACGCCCGACAGAGCACGCAGCTCCCAGCTGCCGTCGATCCGGCGGGCCAGGCGGCCGGCGGGGTAGGCGGCGGCGCGGGCGGCGTATTCGCTGAGGTGCAGGGGCAAGGTCTCTTGCTTGATGGCCCAGCGGTACACCTCGCGCAGCGAGGCGGTGGCCGCCTCCGAGGCGCCCGAATAGAAGTGATAGTAGATGTCGATCGGCTTGAGCCGCCGGGGCCGCTCGGTGAACTCGAACAGCTTGATCACCTTGCGGAAGCCGTAAAGGGGGCTGCCGTTGCGGAAGGTCTCGATGTAGACGTTCTCGTTGTGGGCGGGGGCGTAGATCTGCACCTGGGTGCCCACCGGCCGGTACAGCGAGGGCACCTGGGTCAGCGCCGGCCCGTCCAGCGGCTCGTCGCAGTTGACGCCGTTGATGTTGGTCAGCCCCAGCACCGCCGCTGCCCGCACCGCCCGCTCGTCGGGCAGGGCGTTGCCGCTCCAGAGGACCGCCTTGACCTGCTTGCCGGGCACGGCGATGCGGCTGTTGAGGTATTCGACCGAGCCGCGCACCTCCCGTTCCGCCGAGTAGTGGTAGCCGGGGATGGGCAGGTGCACCTGTCCGGTGCTCTCCTCCTCGCGCTCGCGATCCAGGTCCGGATCACCGCTGGCGCGCAGCCAGTCGAACGGATGCGAGAAGGTGTGGGTGGCCAGCTCGACGTGGGGCAGCCCGGCGATCTCGCGCGCGATCGGCTCCAGCTCGGCCGACAGCCCCGGGTTCAGCCCCTGGGGGCCGATCTCGCCCTCGACGAACGACACGGTGGTCGGCACCCGGAACACCTGCAGGAAATCGCGCAGGATCACCTCGCCCGAGAAGGGGCGCTGGGGCAGGGTGGACCGGCCGTGAAAGCCGTCCCCATCGATCTGCACCAGCAGGATGCGGCGGCCGTTCTCGGTGGTGACGTCGGGCGCGGGCATGGCCGAGATCCCCAGCGCGCTCTGCAGGAACTGGAAGGGATCGATCACCCAGCGGAAGCTGGCCCGCGGTCCGCGCGCCAGCACGTAGGGATCGAAGGCGAACCCGCCCCAGGGGCCGGTGACCACCGGATCCAGGATCCGCCCCTTGGCGTCGCGCACCTCCAGGTGGCGGGTGTTGCCGTCGCCGGGGCCGGCGCGCATCGACCAGGGCGGCAGGCCGCGGGTCAGCGGCAGCGGGTCGGCCTCGGCGCCGATCAGCTCGTCCTTGCCGACGATGGTCACCGGCGGCACCAGGGTGCGCCGCTCGCTGGACAGCCCCAGGCGTTCCAGCAGGCTGGGCTTGGCGGCGGCGCCGAGGTTGCCGAAGATCGCCACCCTCACGCCGCTGTCGATCTGCCGCTCGAGCCACTCGGCGTATTCCAGGGATCCGGCCAGCGGCCCGGCGAACCAGCTGACCACGCCGGCGTAGCGCGCGGCCAGATCGCCGGCCGGCAGCCCCTGGCGCGCGTCCCGGTATTCCAGCACGTAGCCCAGGTACTCGAGCGGCAGCGCCAGCATCCGGTGCAAGGTGGTGAAGGGCAGGAACGGCTGGGTGGTCGAATCGTAAAGGCCCAGGATGCGGCGGGGCGCGGGCTCGACCAGCCCCACGCCCAGGCCGTGCGGTCCGGTGGTCACCCAGGGCACCAGGCCGCCGCGGGCCAGCTCGCGCGCCAGCTCGCGCGCTGCCACCCGCTGGCCCGGCCGCAGCCGCTCCAGCGCCACCACCGCCACCCCCCGGTCGAGGTAGGAGGCCTTCAGCGAGGCCATCCGCTGCCGCCGGGCCACCTCGGTCAGCGGCTGCCGCGCGCCGGCGGCGTCCCGATCGGAGAACACGTCCTCGACCACCACGCTGTCCAGCTCGCGCAGCCGCGGCGGCGGACGCTCCTGCGGGCAGCGCCACATGAGGCGGGCGGTCGGCGCGCTCCGGCGCACCTCCTCGAACAGGGCGCGCGAGCGCTCGGGCGTCTCCTGGCACGCGTCGATCACGAACCCGGCGTAGCCCTGTGCCGTCAGCGCGCCGATGGAAAGATCCGTGTCCGGCGGCAGGGGGAGGGCGGCCAGGACGACGACCCCCTCCTTGCTCAGGCTGGCCACCTGCGCGGGCGTCGTCTTCATCGGCTCGAGCACGACGTCGTCGAACATCACCAGCGCATCGGTGGGCGGATCGGCGTCCGAATAGAACGCGAGCGAGCGCAGCGGCGCCGCGCCCGCGGTCCTGGCCGCGCCCATCAGGCACAGCAGCAAGAGAGCCAGGCGTGAGCTTGCCTTGCGTCGCATCGACACTCCCGTCCCCGACGAGGGTCCTATCTACCAGGACTTACCACTTGGTAGGCACACAAATCGCGTGCAAAACGGGGCTCATTTCGCAGGGAACCCGGCAAGTCATACCGGGGGCGTTCCCGACGGGTCGAGCGGACCGATCAGCGCCTCCGGCCTCACGGTCGGGCTCCTGAATACGGTTCAATTGAGGTGTGATCGCCGTCGAGGCCGGGCCCCGGCCGGATCGTCGCACGGCCGAGGTCCTAGTGATGGATCGCGCGGTGATCGGGTCACGGCTGGCGCGCCCGGATGATTCTTCATCCGTTCACACAACGGCCTGGCCTCGCCGCCGGGGCGGCTTATTCTTGCGTCCCTGGAAAAAGATTCCGACCAGCGGCCCCAAACCGCGACCGAGGTCCCCCGCATGGACCACCTTTTTTCGGCCTTCTCCCGGTCTGTCCGGCGCCTCCCCGGGGCGGCGGTGCTGGCCGCCGCCATCCTGATCGTGACCGGACCGGCGCTGGCGCAGGAGCCGCCGGCTCGCGTCGAGGCGGAGGTCCGGTCCCGCCGCGCCCTGCGGATGATCGACGAGGGGGACCCGGCCTCGGCCCTGTCCGAGCTGAGGCGCGCCTACGAGCTGGCTCCCGCGCGCCTGACCCTGTATCAGATGGGCCTGGCCTACGCGGCCATGGGGCGTCCGGTGGAGGCGACCGACACGCTGGACCGCATGTTGATCGAGACCGGTCCGCTGCCGCCCGACGTGTTGATCCAGGCACGCAGCAAGCGCGAGCAGCAGGCGCTGCGCATCGCCCAGCTCACGGTGATCACCAACGTTCCGGCCGCGATCGACATCGGCGGCGCCCCCGCCGGCCGCACCCCGCTGCAGGCGCCGCTGCGTCTGGCCAGCGGCACCCACGTCGTCGGTGCGGTGGCCGCCGGCTACGTCCCCGCCCGCCGCGAGGTCACGGTGGCCGGCGGCGCCTTGCAGGAGCTGGCCCTCGACCTTCAGCCCAGCGAGGCCGCCCTGGCGCAGGTGGCGGTGCGCTCGAACGTCCCCGCCGCCGACGTGTTCCTCGACGGCGCGCGGGTCGGCAAGACCCCCCTGGCCGGTCCGCTGGCGGTGCCGCCAGGCGATCACGTGCTCGAGCTGCGCCGGCGCGGCTACAGCAACGTGCGCCGCTCGCTGGCGGTGGCCGCGGCCCGGCGCAGCGACGTCGCCATCGAGATGTACCAGGACCCGGGCGTCCCCGCGGCCGACACCGGCACCCTGGCGGTGGCGGTCAGCGAGGATGACGCCGTGCTGATGGTCGACGGCCAGCCGCGGACCATCTACCGCGGCGGCGGTCGGGTCCCCGGCAGCTTCACGGCGGCCATCGACGGTCTGCCCTGGGGCACCCACCTGCTCCGGGTCGAGCGGGCCGGCTTCCAGCCGGTCGAGCGCATGGTGGAGGTCCTGGCCGGCGCCAGCGCGCAGGTGCACGTGACCCTGCGGCCCACCCTCGAGAACTACGCGGCGTATCTGCAGCGCCGGCGGTCGGCCCGCCGCTGGGCCATCGCCGCCGTCGCCGCCGGCACCGGGCTGACCCTCGGCTCGGCCACCCTGGCCGTCAGCCGGCAGCTGGTCCTGGGGGACATGGAGGCGCGTCTGGAAGAGGAGCGCCGGGATCAGACGTACATGAGCGGGGGCTCCTGCGATCGCTCGCTGCTGACCACGTCCGAGGCGGTGGCCGAATGCGACGCCCGCCTGCGCCAGGCCACCGCCGCGGTCAGCGACCGCCAGCGCACCCGCCTCATCGGCGTGATCGGCACCGCCGTGGGGCTGCTGGCAACCGGCGTCGGCATCTACCTGCTGGCCAGCGGCGAGGACCCGCAGCGCTACGACGCGCTGGCCACGCCGTGGGTCGGCCCCGGCGAGGGCGGGCTGGCGCTGTCGCTGCGGTTCTGACGCGCGCACCGACGCCGCACCGACGGCCGCGACATTTTTCGCCGTGGACAGAGGTAACAAACCTCACTACACCTAAGTTCATATATGTCGGCCACGGCGATGTCGTCCCCGGTGCGCTGCGAAGCTCCTGCCGCGCGCTGGCGGCAGCACCTGCGGGCCTTGCTGTCGGTGCTGGCGCTGCTGTTCTTCGCCTCCTGCGAGGGTGACGCGACGTTGTTGACCGCCGACGGTGGTGGTCACACCGCCGTGCTGGACCCCTGCGCCGGCAAGTGCACCGAGGTCGAGCTGTGCGTGCAGGACAAGGACGGCGTCTACGGCTGCGCCCGCATCTGCGCCAACCAGCTGCGCTGCTGGAGCGGCTGCTGCCTGGCCGTCGGCGACACCGGCTACAACGTCTGCCGCCCCACCAACTACTGCTACGCCGAGTAGGCCGCATTCACGGCGACACCTCCGCGAGCGCCGGCGCGCCCTCGACCTTCTCCATCAGCCTGAGCGCATCGTGGGGCGCGTGCGCCTGCGCGTCGTTGTCGAAGTAGACGTGCACGTCGACGCCCGCGTCGCGCAGCGCCCGCACGCGCTGGGCCCAGGTGTCGATCTCGGGATCCTCGTAGCGGCTGGCATAAAGCTGGGTCGACCCGTGCAGCCGGATGTACGCGAACCCGGCCGTGCGCGCGAGCGAGAAGGGGTGTCGCCCGGCCGTATCCGCCGCCACCAGGGCGACATCCTGAGCCTGCAGCTCCGCCAGCGCCTCGTCCGACAGCCAGCTCTCGTGGCGCGGCTCGATCGCGTAGCGCAGCCGCAGGCGCCGTCCGTCGGGCGCGGTCAGGGCCGCGCGCCCGGTCGTGCGCGCATCGTGCCGGCGCGCCCACCGTTCGGCCCCCGCCATGTCGCGGGGGAGCGCCTCCAGGAACCTCCGCGCCCGTTCCCGGTCGAACCTCAGCCGTGGCGGAAGCTGCCACAGGATGGGCCCCAGCTGCTTGCCCAGCAGCAAGATCCCCTGCGCAAAGAAGTTGCCCAGCGGCGTCTCGAACTTCGCCAGCTTGAGCATGTGCGTGATGTAGCGGCTGCCCTTGATCGCGAAGCAGAACCGGTCGGGCACCATCTGCCGCCACGCCGCGCAGGCCGTCGGCCGGGTCAGCGAGTAGAAGGTCCCGTTCACCTCCACCGACGAGAACCGGCTGCCAATGAAAGCCAGCTCGCGTTTCTGCACCCATCCCTGGGGGTAGAATTTCCCGCGCCAGTGACGGTAGTTCCACCCACTGGTCCCGATCCACACCCGCCCCGGCGACATGCCGGAAAGATGGGTCCACCCGCGCTAGGATGCGCGCCTGGCCGATCGGGTGCTCGACTGCGCCGGGAGGAAGGCGATGACCGCGCACGGGAAGACCTCGACACATCGTTTCGACCGCCAATCGTGGACCGCGCTGCTGGCGCTCGGCGCCGCGGCCCTGACCTTTCTACGCGCGGACGGCGCGGATGCCTCCTGCGTGGCCCAGCCGCCCAGGCTGGTCTGGTCCTACCCGCCTGATGGCGCGGTCGACGTCCCCACCAACGCGCGCCTGTTCTATCTGACCGCGCTGTCGGGACGCCGGAGCACGCTGGAGGTCAATGGCAAGGCCCCGCCGGCGGACCCACCGGGCGACGGCCCGCCGTACGGACGGGGTCTCGCCCTCGAGCCACGCACCCGCTACACGGTGACCATCAAGGTCGAAGGGTACGGCAGCGAACCGGAGAGCACCCTGAGCTGGACCTTCACCACCGGGGACGGCCCCGCGCCGGCGAGCTTGCCCCGGACGCTGGCGATCAACCGGATCACCGCCCTGCCCGAGCGCGAGCTGTCACCGGTGTGCGAACAGGCCTGGCAGGCGATGGACTGTTTCGACACCGGCCAGGACACCCACGTCGTCTTCGAGACCGACGCTCGACCGGTGATGTTCTTCGTCCTGCCGCTCGGGTCCGGCAGCTCCGTGCCCTGGACGATCGGCTGGCCGGGGGTCTGCGGCTCACCCGAGGTCTACGTCCGCGAGGCGTCCGGCTGCCGGGGACCGCACCGGATCTTCGCCGTCGCCCACACCGGCGAGGCGGTCACCACCGACGTCGAATGCAACGCCCAGCCCCCGGGGACCCCCTGGTCGCCGGCGACGGGCGACGCCCACGGCTGCGCCATCGGCGCCCGCACTTCGGGAAGCTCACCGATCGCCACCGTTCCGCTCGCGCTGGCGTGCGCGTGGATCCTGGCCCGGCGCAGGCGGCGTCCGCGCCGATCATAGCGCGGGCTTGAGGTCCAGGATGGGGGTGCCGTCGATGGCCTCGAGCGGGGTGACTTTCAGGCGGGTGCCCTCGATGGCGAGGAGCTTCACGGGGTGCAGGCCGATCGGGTTGGGGCGATCGGCGGAACGGGTGGCGAACACGCCCGTCAGGGGGCGGCGGGGATCGTCGCGCGGATGAACCTGCAAGACGCCGCGGTCGGCGCGATCGAGCCAGCTGAGCAGGACGAGATCCTGTCCCACGGCCAGCCCGTGGATGGCGGGGGCCACCGCGGGGTCGAGCTCGATCCAGGCGTCGGGAGCGCCCTCGAAGCCCTGGCGGGGTGCCGCGGCCGGATCGGTCAGCGCCGACCGGACCACCCCGATGGAGATCACCTCGAACGAAGGCGGTTTGCTCATCTGTTCCTTCGTCGCAGTATCACATCTCCTTCGTCGCAGCATCACATCGTCGTACCGAGTCCCTCGTGCCGTTCGAGTGCGAAGCCCGAGCCCGGGAGATGATCAGGCTTTGCGTTCTGCGGGACACGTTCGCGCTGCGAACACGTCGTGGTCCGAGAGGTCGAGCCGGCCAGACGGCGAGGGTGCGACCACCCCCGTCGTTGCGACCGCCCCCGCCGTGGGGGCAGGAAAAGGGGGCGAAGGATTGGCTGACGTGACCGCGTAATGGAACAGGAGTGCCCGGAACTCCTGGCTGCTGCGGGTGCCGGTCCGGGCGTAGATGCGAGCCCAGTGCGTGGACAGGGTGCGCACGTCGATCTGCAGGGCGTAGGCGATCTCCTTGTTGGTGGCGGCGCAGAGGGAGAGGCGCAGGATGCGCGCCATGCGTTCGTTCAGGCGAAACGTCCTGACGAATTCATCGAGTACGCGCGCGCAGGGGTCCGCCAGCTCACCTGTTTGCGGCGTGGAGGTATCCGCGCGGGTCGCCATGGCCTTACCATGGTGCACTAAATTTATTTTTACTCAATCTGAAATTGGGGATGACTTCGCGCCGCCTGGAACAGCTCGGGCCAGACCTCGAGCAGCCGGCCGTAACTGTCGAGCGACCGCTGGAGCAGCGCCGACGCATCGGCGGCCGTCCGGCCGGCCAGGAACTCGGCGGGGGCGTCGCGGTCCGGGTTGCGCAGCAGCTGCAACAGGTGCTCGCCGTGTAGACGGAGATCGGCAATCCAGTGCTCGGGCGCGCCGCTGGCCTCCTCGATCAGCCGTTCGTTGCGGGCCAGCGTGCGCCCGGCCAGGGCGTTCACGCGCTCGCGCACCACTTGTCGGAAGTCCTGCGCCGGCATCAGCGCCAGCTCCTGCAGGCAGCGCCCCAGCATGCGTAACCGCCGTTCGCCAGAGGAGGCGATCTGGGCCGGGCCCTGTGCGAGATCCAGACACTGACCGAGCACCGCCAGCAGCTGCAGATTGGGTGCTGGATCCCACAGGTGATCGTAGGGCCCGCGCGACTCCCAGGGCGAGTGGGCGAGCGCCTGGGGAACGTGTGCGAAGAGGGCCTCGTCGAAGCAGGCACGCAGAACCTGCCCGAAGAGGTGGTCCTCCCCACGCAGGTTCGGGAAGAACGGCGGGAGCAGCGTGCGGCAATCCAGCGCCACGTGACCGCACATCGAGAAGCTGCTCCCCGTGATGACCAGCCACGGCGTCAGACGGGTGATCTGGCGGCTGCGCACCAGCGCTCGATAGTCATCGGCGCCACCCGCGATCTGCTGCCGCACGGTCGGGCCCGACCACAAGAAGAAGGCAGGATATCTGGCGCCGGCGTCGCCGTAATGACCGCCGAAACTGGCGATCACCCGGGTCTCCCTCCGCAGCAGGCTGGTCAGCAGCGCGGGTGGACAGGAGCCGAGCGCGATCCGTCCGGGCGGCGTCCCGGCCAGCGCATCGGCCACGGTTCGACCGAGCAGCCCCTCGTGCCCGTCGAAGACGCAGCCAGGGAGCGGAGCCAGGGCCGCGCGCGCCAGCGAGAAGCTCCGATGCAACGTGACCGGCACCGGGGCTTCCTCGCCGGTGACCGCCACGGCATCGACCGGGTCCATCGGTCCGCGGAGGTCGCACTCCATGTCGTCGTCGACGCAGAAGACGGTCCGGCCGGCGTGCAGCAGGATCATGGCATTCCGGTTGGCACCCACGTCGTGGTCCAGCCCCGGGAGGCCCAGAAGGGCGAACTCCGCCAGGCGTGGATCCACCCCCGCGGCCCGGGCCAGGTCGTGCGCGAACGCCGTCTTCCCGACCCGGTCCTGGTACACGAAGGTGGCTCCGGTCTGCTCTCGCAGCTCGCTCACCGCCCGGCGCACGTCGCCGGCGTCGGGCTCCGGCGTGCTGTCCACGACCGTGAACCCGGCGGACCGGCCCGAACGCCGGAGATTCTCCTCGAAACCGCGCAGACACCGCACCAGGGCCTCCGGCCGTCCCTTCGTGACCACACCGATCGAGCGGATCGTGGGCCCTTCGGCCTGGGGCGAACCGGATTGCAGGACCTGGGCCGCCGAGACCAGCAGGCCTCGATCGGCCGCGTCCTGCAGCGCCTCGCGCACGTCTGCCGCGGCAAGCCCCGGAAAACGTGGGTCGTTGCAGATCCGATGGGCGTGAGCCTCGACGGTGGCAAATGGCGAGCAGCTCGCCACCATCTCGGCCATCGCCCGGTGCACCACCACCGGCTCCTCGACCCCCGGCAAGCTGGCCAGCGCCGCCTCGCGACCGAACGGGACGAGGCGAAGTGCGTTGCGGTGAAAAGCGCTCGCGTCCTCGTCCGTGACCGGACCTTGCCGGTCGCGCGACACCCGGAACGCCACCCCGTCCCGATCGACCACCATCGTCTCGTCCAGGCCCGCGTCCAGTTCCTGAAGGCAGCGGTGAACCTCCACCTGCCGGCCCCGCAGATGCGCGCCTCCCTCGCAGAACTTCTCGGCGAGCATGGCGTGATGCTGGTGCTGGAAGGTGTTCGCTCCGTGAAACCGATAGAGGTAGAGAAAGGGAGGGGCGGCAAGGGAACTGGTCGCGCCCGTCTGCATCAGCCGTTCGAGCAGATCGGTGTCCTCTCCCTTTTGCGCAAATCGTCCACTCGCGGCGTACCGCAGGCCGTGATCTCGTCGCGCCAGCAGGGTCCCCGGCAGGCCGCGGTAGCGGGTGAGCGCCCAGTTCACCCAGTAACAGCGCCGCTCCTCGACGAAGAGGTGCAGACAATCCGACAGGCAGACGGCCGCCGCCCCGGTCTGGCGCAGGTGCGCGAGTTGCAGCTCGATCCGCCGGGGATGGTGGCCGTCGTCGTCGTCCCAGACGCAGATGAAGTCCCCGCCCGCCGCGTCCATCGACAGGTTCCGCAAGGCTCCCAGGGTGGACCCCGGTGGCGAAGCCACCATGCGGATGTCCGGGCGGTGCAGGCTCGCCACGTGCTCTTCCAGCCGCTGGCGATCCGCCGGAGCAGGCTGATCCAGCACCATCACGAGCTCGCGGTGGGGGTGGGTCTGGCGGCAGTAATCGGCGACTGAAGCCACGATCCAGCGAAAGCGGTCCTCTCGCGCCGCTGTCACCATCAGGCAACTGATGAGGGGTAGATCTGGCATCGCCGCCTTCGATCGACATCGCCATCATGCGCACGAACCGGACTGGCGACCGCGTCCGGGATCACCGGAGAGGGGTCAGATTTTTCTGACAGTGACCGGCCGCGGCCGGGGCAATAAAAGGCAAAAGTGCCTGCCATCCCGTCCACGATCCGCGATCCTCACCGCATTCCGGTCGTCCTGCCGCACTACCAACGTCGACAGAACCAGATCTTCTTTCTCGTCTCCCGTCGAGAAACGGTCACCTTGGTGGATGCGGTGGAAGCGGCGCGGTTCGATGCCATCGATGGAACGAGGACAATCGCGGAGCTGGAGAACAGCCTGCCCGGCATTTCCGACTCGATAGAGCGGTGGGCAAGGGCCGGCATCGTCAAGCTCGTCACGCCGCTGCCGGGCCCAGCCTCCGGACCCCACGCGGTGGTGATCGAGCCCCACATGGACGACGCCATTCTCAGTGTCGGCGGACGTCTCCTCAATCGCTCGGGTCGCCAGCGCAGCACGATCCTTTCGCTCACGCGCTGGTCGTCCTACACGAGTTACCTGCTGTCCGGTCGGACCGACTTCTCGGACGTGGCCACGGTGACAGAGCTGCGCACGGCCGAGTCCCGGATTGCCGCCCGGCTGTGTGGTGCCAGCTTCCAGGCCATGGAGGAAAACGACTCCATCGTGGAGATGGGGATGCCGTTGGGCCCGGACACGCTTCCCACCTTCCACTTCAACCTCCACGGCTGGGGAGCATTCGGTCCGACCGAACAGGAGGTGACCGCCTCGAGCGAGCGCCTGCTGTCCGTTCTGCGCTCCCTGGATCCCGACGAGCTGTGGATTCCGATGGGCCTCGGTCCCCATCTGGACCACGTGAGGACCCGCCAGGCCTGCCTCCGAGCGCTGCTGGCGGCGCGATCGGAGCTCGAGCACAGGAAGATCTTTCTGTACCGGGACCTGCCTTATGCCCGCCAGTTTCCGCTACATGCGGACATCGTCCTGCGCGCGCTGGGTGCGGCGGGTGCGAAGTTCGTTCGTCGGGCCGAGGACATCACCGATGTCTTCGAGGACAAGCTGAACGCGGTGTCCGTCTATGCCTCCCAGTGGAAGGTCCACAAGGTACGCGGGCCTCTGCTCGACGACGCTCAGTGCTCGGATCGGATCCCCGGGCTGCAAGAGACCTATTACGAGATGACCGAATTTCCCCGTTATCTGCCGCGCGTGAGCGACCTGTCGTTCGATCAGCCATCCCGTTCGGCGCTGGCGACCAGGCTGGATGCCTGGTTCGAAGGCGCGGCAGCATCGGGTCGGGTGAATGTTCTCTTGCCACTGCCTCCCATCCGGTGCGATCTCGTGTTCCAGATGCTGCGGGAGAGATTTCCCCGGGCGAAGCTGTGCGTTTTTGCGCTCCCGGATTATCTGGACGTCGACGCCGCCGACGCGGCGGGAATCGCCGTGCGCGAAGTGCCGACCATCGATGAGATGGACGAGATCCAGTCCCGGTGCGAACTCGACGGCGAGTGGACCCTGGTTCTCGGCGGTGATCCACGAAGGCGGCGGCGTGCGCCCTCCGATCGGTGCCTGATCGCGCCGAGCGCCGGCCTGGTCTACATGCTCTCCCGGGAGGCTTCCTCCCGCCTCAGGGAGAGCCCGTTCTCGCCGCCTCCAGGCGCTGCTTCCGCTCGGCGAGACCCCTTGGCGTGAGCCCTCCGAACTGGAACGGCATCTTGATGACTTCCTCGTCCGTTCCTGCTGGTGGAGCCGAGAAAGGGGTCTCGGCAAGGGCCTGCAGAACACACAGCTGCATGGCCGGCGGTGCGATCAGGTCCGGCCGCGCGGCCGTGGGATCGGCCGGCTCGATGGTCGCGTCCACCACCTTCGATTGCTGACCGTCGCGACGGAGCTTGAGAGCACGCCCGCCAGCACACTTCTCGCCCGTTTTCGTTCCGGTTGGGCTTTCATGCGATAGCACCCTCGTTTCGAGGCTGGCGGCTCGTCAGTGATCCAGAAAGTGCACGAGGCATAGGTCGCGGCGGACGCCGCCGCAGCGGTCGCAGTCGCACACGCGCAGCTCGACCTGGGGATCCGCGTTGGACAGGCCGCAAACGGCGCAACAACGCTCGGTCGGCAGGGCGGACTCGGATCGGGCCCGGCGCATGCGGGTGCGGGCGCCGGCGCGCGAGGCTTCACGCCAGAAACCGCGCAGTCGGGCGCGCAGTGTGGGACCGAAGAACAGCAGGTAGTTGGCCACCCCGAATAGCGGCAACAACTTTTCCAGGCCCGGGCGGCTGGAGGTGTCGCGCAGGAGCCAGAGGGCATCCAGGTAGGCGAGCCACTTCACCTTCACCGGGATGACGAAGAACACCCGGATCTCGTAGTCCGGCCAGAGGGTCGCAAAGGCCAGGAACAGGGTCATGATGAAGATGGCGTTGTCGGTGGGGGCTCCGGAGATCGCGGCGGCCAGCATCGTCCCCAGCGCACCCATCAGCCAGTAGACGGCGAACTTGAACGCGCCCCACTCGCTCTCGAGGGCGGTGCCCATCGCGTACAGCCAGTACAGCGCAAACAGCGCCCAGATCGGCGACAGCGAGGGCGGGATGGCCAGCCAGGTGACGATGCGCCAGATCTCGCCGGCCAGGATCTTGTGGATGTCGAAAGCCAGGTAATCGAGTGCGTGGCGGCTGCCGAGGGCGAGCAGCAGGCCCGCCACCTGGGCGGCCACCAGTCCGTAGGTCAGATTGCCGGGTGCATAGCGGCCGTACCGGCGCTGCAGGCGCGCGAGGAGTCGGTCCATCCGACTATCTTGCAACGAGGCGGGCCGTCGGGCGAGACGGACCGAGCGACGTACACGCCTCGGTCACGTCCCGCCGACATCAACCGGGTGATCCAGGCACCACGATGTCGTGCTCGGTGACGGTCTGGCAGAGACGGCCGTTTGCCAACAGCTTCTCCAGCACCGCTGCCGGCACCAGCCCGCTCCCGACCGTCGGCGCCCGCTGTCCCACCACGCAGGCGCCAGCGAGAAACACGGCCATCGCCACCCCCACCACGGAATGAAACAAACCCTCCACCGTCCACGAGCTCGCTCTGGTCATTGGAATCTCTCCTCCTTCGTGTTCACGGTGCAACGGTGATTGCATTCCCCGTGCCCATCGAGGAACGGCTCTGTCCGACTCTTCATTCCCCAGGACACGCCGATGAAGGCCTTCGTTTTGTCGATTCGACCCGTTCGCGCGTGTCCGTTTTCGAAACCGCTGTACCGAAATCGCACGCACCGGGACGCTGGGAATTTGCAAATGCCGAAGTGAATTGTCCGACACGACTGTCGATGTGAGAGTCGACACGGTTCGCCCCGGGATTGACTTCCGGTCCCGCGAGCGCGCACGACGCTGCCGATCCGTCAGCGCACGGGAGGAGCGTGCAGCGTCGGTCTCGGCCTCTCGGTACGGCTCGTGACCCGGCGTCTCACCACTTCTGGGTGTTCAGGCGGGGCTTCGGCGGCGTGGGCGGCGGGGTCGGCCTGGGTGCGGGCTCTGCGGGGCGGGCGAGCGGCGGCGGTTCGACCGGGCGGGGCGTAGCGGGATCGACCGCCCCGGCGGCAGCGGGCGGGTCGACAACGGGCTTGAACCCGTGCGAGGCGGGCGGCGGCTCGGGGTCGATCGCGCGCGCGGGAGGCGGCGATTCGACGTCGATCAGGCGCGCGGGAGGCGGCTCCGGTGGGTCGAGGTCGGTCTCCGGCAGGATGCGACGCCAGGGCGTTTCGCGGCCGCGGCCGCGGCGCGCGCGGGCGCGCTTCGCGCCGGCTTCGTCCTCCGCGGTGGGGACGGCGGGCACCGACAGGTTTGGTGTGGGCGGCACGGGAATCGCGGTGGGGACCACGGGGGCTTGGACCGGCACCGGGGCGGCTGGCGGCGGAGCGGCGGTGACGGTGACGGGCGCGGGGGCGGGGC
>JBKPRZ010000259.1:0-10620 GCA_046734815.1 Myxococcota bacterium
GGCAGCTTGCCCGCCTCCCCGGGCCCCAGCACCCCCCGTCGGGCGAGCCGATCGATGGCCCCGAAGTCCAGCGCCAGCGACCGCGCCCGCGGCGACGGCTGACCGGGCACGGGCGCACGATCAGCGGGTTGCGCGGGGGGCGGGCTTTCGTCGCGCGGGCGGGATGCGCGGCGAGCCGGAACGGTGACGGTCGATTCGGCGGGGGCGGCCGGCGTCTTGGCGGGCGCGGGCGGGGGCTCGGCGGGCACGGGTGAGTCGACCAGCGCGACCTCGACCGCCGACTCCTTCGGGGGGATCGGGGCGGGCGGGGGCTCGACGTGCGCGCGCGCGAGCAGCAGCGCGGCCAGCGCGTGCGCACACACCGACACCGCCAGGGACACCACCTGGGCACGGTGCGGTCGGCGAGCGTGTGACATCGTGGCGGGGCGCCCCATCGGCTCCCCAAGCATGACCGGATCGACGCTGCCTGTCCTCATGACGCCGCGAGCAGCCGCCCATCGCCGCCGACGGCGGCCGAAGGGGTCGCGGAGTCCTCAGCGCAGGGTCGCGATCAGCTCGAAGGAGCGCAGGCGGGCGGAGTGGTCGTGGATGTGCGAGGTCAAGATCAACTCGTCCGCGCGGGTGCGGGCGATGAATGATTCCAGGGCCGGGCGGATCGTGGCGGGCGTACCGACGAAGGAGCAGGACAGGGTCTGCGCCAGGGCGCCGGCCTCCTCCGGGAGCAGCTGCGATTCGAAGTCGGGCACGGGCGCTGGCAGGGCGGTGGGCCGGCCGCGGCGAAGCTGAACGAAGGCCTGTTGCAACGACGTCAGCAGCAGCCGCGCCTCCGCATCGGTGTCGGCGGCGATGACGTTGGCGCCGACCATGACCCGGGGCTGATCCAGCTGCGGCGACGGTCTGAACTGCGCGCGGTAGATCTCGATCGCTGGCATCAGATCGGCCGGGGCGAAGTGCGAGGCGAAGGCGTAGGGCAGCCCCAGCGCGGCGGCGAGCTGGGCGCCGTAGAGGCTCGAGCCCAGGATCCAGATCGGGACGCGCGTGCCCGTGCCGGGGATGGCGCGCACGGCGGCGGGATCGGGCGCGTGCAGGTAGGCCATCAGCTCGATGACGTCGGCGGGGAAGCCCTCGGCGCCGCGGGCGAGGTTGCGGCGCAGGGCGCGGGCGGTCTGGTGGTCGGTGCCGGGCGCGCGGCCCAGCCCCAGATCGATGCGGCCGGGGTGCAGCGACTCGAGCGTGCCGAACTGCTCGGCAATGACCAGCGGGGCGTGGTTGGGCAGCATGATGCCTCCGGCGCCCACCCGGATGTTTGCGGTGCCCGCGGCGACGTGGGCGATCACGACGGCGGTGGCCGCGCTGGCCACGCCCGGCATGTTGTGGTGCTCGGCGTACCAGATGCGGCCGTAACCCCAGCGCTCGGCGTGGCGGGCCAGGTCGAGCACGTTCCGCAGCGCCGAGCGCGCGTCGCCGCCCTCCACGATGGGCGCCAGGTCGAGGATCGAGAACGGAACCACGATGTCTAGCGCCTGACCAGCGGCACCCAGCGGAGCCAGGCGGTCATGAAAAGGAAAAAGACGACCAGCAGACCGCCGATGTACAGCAGCTCGCGCGTGAGTGAAATCCACGACTGGTAGCGAGCGAACAGCACGGTGGCGACGGCCCAGCCGATCACACCGGCGGGGATCGACCACACTATCGACCACCAGGGAACGCCCACGCGGCGGTCACAGGACGAACAGCGTGTGGGCAGCGCGGGGCCCAGCAGGAGGCGCCGCCACCGGGGAATCGTGGCTCGTCGGCAATGCGGGCACGGGTATTTCTTCGATGGCATCGTTCCCCTCCTCGGTTCACCTCCCATTCTGACCTGGACGGGCGGGCGGGGCGAGCCCGTCGGGGCGTGACCGTGATCGGCGACGGGCGGTGTGGGTCAGCGGGCGAGGGCCGCGATCTCGGAAGCGGGGAGGGCGCGCGGGAGGATGATCAGATCGTCGAGGTCGCCGGCGAAGAGGTCCTCGGCGTGGGTGGGGTCGGTCGTGGTGAGGCGGCCGCCGATGGTCAGGGGCGCGCGGCCGCCGCCGATGGGCATGGGGCGGCCGCGGTTGGTGCCCAGCGGGGTGCCGTCGGCGTAGAGCGTGACGGTGCCGCGGGCGGCACGGGTGACGGCGACGTGGATCCAGGGGCCGTGCGCGGTGGGCAGGGGGCGGTCCACCTGCTTGCGGAAGGTGCGGCTGCGGACCATCAGGCGATCGTTTTGCAGGCCGAAGAAGATGTCGTCGGCGCGGCCGTGGCCCTCCTGGCGCGCGACGATGGTCTGCATCCCCCAGCGCGAGCGCGTTGGGCGGATCCAGGCGGCGACCGTGATCTCGTCGGTCAGCGCGGTCAGGCGATCGACCCGCGGACAGTCGAGCCAGCCGGCGCCACCCAGGTGCACCGCCTGGCCGTGCCTGCCGGCGATCCAGGCCGACCGCGGGTCCAGCCCGTGCAGGCGGCAGTCGTTCTCGCCGCCGGAGAGATCGCGCGCGGCCGTGGCGCCCGGGCGCTCGTCGAAGGGGTAGCGCGCCGTCGGGGGCTCGAGCAAATCCAAGCCGGGTGAACCCGCGACAGAGCCAGCGCCCGAGCCGAGCGCAGCCCGGACGGAGCGAGCGGACGACTCGCTCGTCGGCACGGGGGCGGTCGCCAGGCCGGGCGCGCCGCTCCGCGAGTCGCGCGCAGCCGAAGCGGCCAGGACGCCGCCCGCGGCCGACGCCGCGGAGGGCAGCACCGACGCCTTGGAGGCGGGCCGCCGCGCCAGCGCGAAGGTGATCACCAGGGCCGCGGCCGTCACGAGCGCGCCGCCCGACACCACCAGCGGATGCGTCCAGCCCAGCCGCCGCCCTCCCGATCGCGCACCGGGCGGCGGACAGGCGCGCTCGATCGCCAGCAGCGACTCCACCGGCGGCACGACCAGCAGCTTGCCGAGCGCGCCGGTCTTGACCAGCCGGTTGACGGCCCGGGCGAACGCCTGCCGCGCGGAACGCACGCGCGCGGAGGCGGTGGCGACGGAGACGTTCTGCAGGCTCGCGATCTCGCTGACCGTCAGCTGGTCCAGGTCGCGCAGGATCACCAGCGTGCGATAGCGGTCGGGCAGGGCGCCCAGGGCGGCGCGCACCAGGGCGCGGGCGCGGCTGGCGTCCAGGCGCTGCTCGGGATCGAGACCATCGTCGCTGGCCAGCGCGGTGTCCAGCGCCGGGGCATGCCGGCGCCGGCGACCCTGGGCCGCGCGGCTGGCGATGCCGGCCAGCCAGGGGCGCAATGGTCGGGTGGGATCGTATTCGTCCCAGCGGCGCCACATCACCAGGAACACGTCCTGCACGACATCCTCGGCGTCCTGGCGGGGCACGCCGTGGCGCAGGACCGTCCGGTACAGGTAGTCGAACTCGGCCTCGAACGCCTCCGTGCAGCGGGCAAACTCGGGCGGCGGCGGCGCATGGGCCGCCGGCTCTCCGGGATGCGGCGCAAGACGGCGCATGATTTTTTTTGAGTCCCTGCCGCCGGCGGCAATCCCCATCATGCGCGCCCTTTCGCCCACCTGCAGGATCTCGGTCGCCATGCCTCTGGTATTGCTGGCGGCCTGCTCTCCTTCTTCACCCGCAGCGCGGGGCCCGTCCCTGCCGCCGGCCCCCGCCCCCGGATCCAGCCGCCCGCCGCCCGATTCGACGCCGGTCCCCGGAGTCACACCACCCGCGCCGGTCCCGCCCGGATCGATGCCCCCCGGCTATCCACCCGCGTCGCCCCAGCCGCAGCCACCGCAACCGCAGCCCCAACCGCAGCCGCCCCCGCAACCCCAGCCGCCGCCGCCGCCCAGCACGCCGGCGGCCGTCTGCGGCACGGGCGACAGCCGCCTGGGTCCCCCCACCGCCGCCGAGCTGATGCAGATCAACGCGCAGGCCAAGGCCGCGCCTTACGTCCCCAGCGGGACCAACAAGGGCAACAACTTTGCCTACGGCACCGCCGGCAAGGCCCTGGGCAGCATGCGTTCGCTGTACGCGCTGACCGGCGACGTCTGGTTCCTGGATCACGCCATCGAGATCACCGACCACATGTTGTCGGTGCGCAACGACGCCACCACCGGCCGCGTGTTGTGGACCGGCAACCGCGAGCCCTGCTGGCCCAACAACGCCGACGACGCACCCGACGCGGGCGTGTGCGGCGCCGAGAGCGGAGCGGTGGCGAACCAGCTGCTCTCGGTGGTCAAGATCATCGTCGGCAACAAGGGGCTGTGGGACCAGAGCGTGGGCGGCGGCGACCCGCACGGGTACGGCGCCACGTACATGCAGCGGGCGCGCACCTACCTGCGCGAGGCCAGCCGCACGATGGAGTATTTCCTCGCCCACTTCATCAACCGGGACAAGGGCAACCGGATCGTCACGCCCACCGATCCGGCCTACGCCGCGCTGGGGGCCAACTACGCCAAGGCCCAGGGCCGCAACATGCCCTGGAACCAGCAGGACATGATCAGCGGCCCGCTGGCCAGCATCGGCGACATCTTGCTGGCGCTGGGCGAGGAGCCCGAACGGGTGGCGGCCAACGACGTCATCGTGAAGGCGTCGATGGACGCGTTCATCGCCGAGCTCGAGGCCAACAAATCCACGGTCAACGGCGTGACCGTGTACAAGTGGGGCTACAACCCCGGCGACCTGTTTCACGTCGAGGACACCGCCCACTCCAGCGGCGACATCAACGCGCTCTACAACGCCTACCGCCGCGGCCGTTACGGCGTCTCGCGCGACGTGATGGTCGGGATCGCCAACACCTTCCTGGAGGTGATCGCCCGCCCCGACGGCACCTACGCCGAACACGTCGACGGCATGAAGGGGGGCACCCGGCCGACCATCAGCGGCTCGTGGATGAACTACGAGGAGTTCCGCGCGGGCATCGTGGCCCGCCTGCAGCCCAGGCTGACCGTCGACGCCAGCACGCCGCTGGCCGACGCGATCACGATCCTCTCGCAGCGCAAGCGCCTCTGCCGCTGACCTCGGGGGGCCCGAAAGCCCCCCGGGTTTTCTCTTCGCGCCGGGTGCGGTGTCTGTGTGTGCGGGGAGGGTCATCATGCCAAAGCCGCTCGCCGCCTCCGTTGCCGCCGTGATGTTGCTGGTGCTCTCTCCGGGTTGCCGCGACGACGTGTCGCTGCCCGGCGTGGGTCCGGGTGGGGCCGTAGGCCCACCGGCGGGTGGCGGCATGGTCGGGCCGGGCGCGCCGCCGACGGGAGGAGCGACGGATCCCGGGGTCGCGCCGCCGCCAGCGGGCCCCGGGGGCGCGACCGGTCAGCCACCCGCTCCGCCCCCGGGCGCGGCGTGTGTCGGTGACTGGCGGGCGGGGGACTACCCGCCCGAGCTCGCGCGCGAAAGTTATCTCGACATCAGCGGTGTGCCGGGCCAGCAGGGGCTCACGCGGCAATACAAGGTGCACCTGCCGAAGGGCTACGACTGCAAGGTCCCCACGCCGGTGCTGTTCTGCCTGCACGGGCTGATGCAGACGGCGGTCAGTTTCTGCGTGAACGGCACCGGATTCAAGGACGGCAAGGGCTTCCCGGCCAAGTCCGACCAGCAGAACTTCATCCTGGTGATGCCCAACGGCCACCTCAACAGCTGGAACGGCGGCTCGTGCTGCGGCGTCGCCCAGACGATGAGGCTGGACGACGTCGCCCTGATCAAGGCGATCCTGGGCGAGGTCGGCAAGCACGCCAACGTCGACCCCCGTCGCGTCTTCGCCACCGGTTTCTCCAACGGCGGCTATCTGAGCTACCGGCTGGCCTGCGAGGCGTCCGATCTGTTCACCGCGGTGGCCCCGGGGTCGGGCGGCATCAGCGGCTTCGACTGCAACCCGTCCCGGCCGGTCTCGGTGCTGGACATCCACGGCACGAAGGATCTGTTCGTCCCGTACAACCTGCAGGCGCCGTCGCAGGCCACCATGGCCGCCGCCAACTCCTGCGGCGGCGCCAGCATGCCCGCCACCCTGCCCGCCAGCGGCGGCGACACCAGTTGCGTGACCCGCGCCGGCTGCCCGGCCGGCGTCGAGGTCACCGCCTGCACCGTCCAGGGCGGCGGCCACGTCTGGTACGGCGACCCCGGCTGCGGCACCGGCTTCGGCGCGCTCGGCTGCGGCGTCGTCGGCGCCAACAGCGACTTCATGGTCAGCACCACAGCGGTGTGGGACTTCTTCGCCCGCCTCTCGCGCTGAGCCCCCGCCTCCGTCTGCCTCGGGCCCCGATTTTTTCCCCAATCGGTGGTCGTCGGATCCGTCCGTCCGGATCGTTGAACGGGTGAACGGAGCCCGACATGAAAAAACCTATCGCGCGTGGGTGGCTGGTCGCGGTTCTGGGATCGGCTCTGCTGGCGGTGGCGCTGGCCTGGGCGCTGACGGGCAGGGCGGGCCCGGCGGAGCGGCGAGCGGAGGACGACCCCGAAGGCGCCGTCGCCTACCGCCTGCGGCGCATGCAGGACCAGCGCGGGCGCTTCGACCCGAACGACCTGCTGCGCGGGATCCAGCAGAAGAAGGCCATGACGCCCAACCCGCGCGTCTTCGGCGGCGGCCTGCGCACGGCGGGCGGCAACCTGAACCCCGCCGCCTGGGAGGAGCTGGGGCCGGGCAACATCGGCGGCCGGATGCGCTCGATCCTGATCGATCCCGCCAACTCGAACGTCATCTACCTGGGCGCGGTCTCGGGCGGCGTCTGGAAGACCACCACCGCCGGCACCACCTGGACCCCGCTCAACGATCAGATGGCCAACCTGGGCATCAATTGCATGGCCCGGGACCCCGCCTCCATCAACACCCTGTACGCCGGCACCGGCGAGGCCTTCCGCGGGGCCGGGATCTTCAAGAGCACCGATGCCGGTGCCACCTGGTCGCAGCTGCCCGCCACCAACAACGCCGACTTCCAGTATGTCCGTCGCATCGCCGTCAGCCCCACCAACGGACAGCTGGTGCTGGCCGGCACCGCCACCGGCCTGTTCCGCAGCACCAACGGCGGCACCACCTGGGGCGCCACGCCCGAGGTGGCGGCCACCGGCAACCCGGAGATCAAGACCGTCGTCTTCCACCCCACCAACGGCCAGAAGGCGGTGGCCGGCAGCGGCTGGACCTGCCAGGCCTTCTACTCCAGCGACGGCGGCGACACCTGGGGCACCGCCACCGGCATGCCCGTGGACGCCAACGGCGCGGGCTGGTGCCGGGTCGAGCTGGCCTACGCGAAGAGCAACCCCTCCATCGTCTACGCGCTGGTCGACCGCAACAGCGGCGAGATCTACAAGTCCACCAACGGCGGAACCAGCTACAGCCGCGTGGGGACCGCGACCGGCCTCAACGGCGGCCTGGGCTTTCACGCCTCGGTGATCTGGGTCGACCCGCTCAACCCCAGCAACCTGGTCGCCGGCGGCGTCTTCCTCTCGCGCAGCACCGACGGCGGAGTGACCTGGAACGGCGTCGGCGGCGTGCACGCCGACAACCACGTCATCGTCGAGCACCCGCAGTTTGCCAGCAACCACCTGCTGTTCGTGGGCAACGATGGCGGCATCTACCGGGTCAAGGACGACTTTTCCCAGACCGAGCCGCTGAACAACAATCTGCGCATCACCCAGTTCTTCTCCGCCGCCGCCCAGCCGGTCAACGGCTTCATCGCCGGCGGCGCGCAGGACAACGGCACCCCGACCTACACCGGTGACGCCAACGGCTGGCACAGCATCACCTGCTGCGACGGCGGCTACGTGGCCGCCCATCCGTTCCTGGACCTCGACGGGTCGTCGTATTTCTACGTCAACACCCAGGGGGACGGCCCCACCCGGATGAAGCTGGGGGCGGACGGCGTGGCCCGCGACGCCCTGACGTTCGCCATCCCTGCCGACGATGGCAACTTCATCCGGCCCATGACCCTGGACCCCAATGACCCCGGACGCCTGTACAAGGGCGGCACGGCGCTGTGGCTGGCGCGCAACCCGCGCACCACCCGCGACGGCGCCATGGTGTCGGTCAAGGCGCCGCTGACCCTGAATCCCGACGATCCCGGCGCCCGCAACATCAGCGCCATCACCGTGGCCCCCGGCAATTCGAACGCGATCTGGGTGGGCCACAACGGCGGCGACGTCTACGTCACCCAGAACGGCACCGCCGCCAGCCCGCTGTGGCAGCGCAAGGACGGCGGCTCGCCGGCGCTGCCCGATCGGGTGGTCAACTCGATCGCCGTGGACCCCTTCAACAACAACCGCGTCTACGCCGCCTTCGGCGGTTTTTCACCGGACAACCTCTGGAGGACGGACAACGGCGGCACCAGCTGGACCGACGTGACCGCCAACCTGCCCGACGCCCCCATCTACGTCGTCACCGTCAACCCGTACAAGCCCAGCCGCGTCTACGTGGGCACCGAGATCGGTGTCTTCGGCAGCGACGACGCCGGCGCCAGCTGGTCACCCAGCAACGACGGGCCCACCACCTCGCCGGTCGAGGACCTGTTCTGGATGGGTGATCGGCTGGTCTCGGCCACCCACGGCCGCAGCATGTTCCGCATCACCATCGATACCCCCGCCACCGCCACCTTGACCAGCCCCAGCGACGGATCGTTCTTCACACCCGGCGGCACCGTCAGCCTGACCGCCGCCGCCGCGGACGCCAACGGCTCGGTCACCAAGGTGCAGTTCCTCGACGGAGCCACCGTGCTGGCCGAGGACACCAGCAGCCCCTACGCCTTCGACTGGATCGGCGTGCCGGCGGGGCCCCACGTGCTGAAGGCGCGGGCCTTCGACAGCGACGGCAACATGACCGACTCGGCGGCGGTGACCATCCGCAGCCTGCCCGCGCCCTGGGTCAGCGCCGACGTCGGGTCCGTGGGCCTGGCCGGCTCGGCCAGCTACGCCGGCACGACCTTCACCGTGCGCGGCTCGGGCACCGACATCTGGGGCGGCGCCGACGCCATGCACTTCGTCTACCAGCCGCTGTCGGGCAACGGCCAGATCGTGGCCCGGGTGGCCAGCGTGCAGAACACCGACGGGTTCGCCAAGGCCGGCGTGATGATCCGCGAGACCCTGGCCGCTGGCGCGAAGAACGCCCTGGCCGCCATCACCCCCGCCAACGGGTTCACCTTCCAGACCCGCACCAGCACCGGCGGCACCACCACCAGCAGCCGCACCACCGGCATCGTGGCGCCGCACTGGGTGCGCCTGGTCAGGAACGGCAACAGCTTCTCCGCCTTCCGCTCCACCGATGGCACCACCTGGACCCAGCAGGGCTCCGCCGTCACCATCAGCATGGCCAGCACGGTGTTCGTGGGCCTGGCCGTCACCGCCCACAACAACACGCAGCTGAACGCCTCCGGCCTGACCAACGTCATTGTCACCGCCGGCAACCCGCCGGCGCTGCTGGTGGTGGGCAGCACCACCCTGAACGCCGGCGACACCGCCATCCGCAACCGGCTGCAGGGGCTGGGCTACACGGTGACGGTCAAGTCCGCCTCGGCCGCCGCCAGCGGAGACGCCAACGGCAAGGCGCTGGTGTTCATCAGCTCCACCGGCGCCTCGACCGCGACCGCCGACAAGTTCGCCTGGACCGAGGCACCGGTCGTCAGCGACGAGGCCTTCATCTTCGACGACATGAACCTGACCGGCCCCGCCGCCAACGTGGACTACGGCAACGTCAGCGGCCAGAGCCAGCTGAACATCGCCGTCCCCGCCCACCCGCTGGCTGGCGGGCTGTCCGGGGTGGTCACCTTCGCGACCGCGGCCGGAACCATCAACTTCGGCCTCCCCTCGATCAACGCCGTCCGCGTGGGGCTGCTGGCCGCCGACGCCAGCCGGTCGGCCATCTTCGGCTACGAGAAGGGCGTGGCCATGGCCAACGAGATCAACGCGCCCGCCCGCCGGGTGGGCATGTACCTGTTCGACTCCACCGCCGCCAGCCTCACGCTCGAGGGCTGGACCCTGTTCGACGCCGCCGTCAGCTGGGCCGCCGCCAGTCCCTGAGCGCCCTCGACGCGCGGGCGCACGGCGTCCAGCGAAGCTCTTGCGTGTCCGCCCGCGCCGCCGCAGACTGCGGCGCCGGTCCCACAGAAGGGAAGGACACCCCGATGCGACGGCTGTTTGCGGTTCTCCTTGTCGCCGGCCTGGCCCCTCTGCCGGCCGGATGCTCGGGGTCCAGAGGTGACGGCCCGCCCGCCGCATCGCCCGACGCGCGCCTCGCCGACGCCCCGGTGGTGCGCGACGCGCCTGCGGGCACAGCCGCCACCGACGCCGGTCCCGACGGGCTGGGCGCGTACCTCAGCTGGTATTGCCCGGTAGGCACCGCCACCTGTCCGCCCAGCGAGGTGATGAACTACAACCGCTGCCTGCTCGACCGCTGCGAGAGCACCTTGAAGATGTGCCCCTGCGAGAGCTGGATCAACTGCACCACCCGCTGCGCCTGCACCGACCTGGCCTGCCGGGCCGCCTGCGTGCCCCCCTTCGAGTGCCTGAACTGCGGCCAGACGGTCGCTCAGTGCGTGACCGGAAGCGGCTGCGACCGTCCCGCCTGCTACACGCCGCCGCCCCCCGACGCCGCCGCGCCGCCGATCGGGGTCATCCCCCCACCCCGCCCCGACGCCGCTCCCGTGCCCGCGCC
>JBKPRZ010000260.1:0-4309 GCA_046734815.1 Myxococcota bacterium
AGCATCTCCTGCCCGATGCCCAGCCGCGCGTAGGGGTGGGGCAGCTGCGGGGTGGGGCAGGACACGCAGCGCTTCTCGCCCACCCGCGGCGGCAGGCGCAGGCGCGCCTCGGCCCCCGGCGGCCGGCGAGCGCCGTAAGCCCCGGGCAGAGCCAGGCCGCTCGCGATCGGTCCGCCGGCGACCGAGCCGGTGGTGGTGGTGTTCGCGGCGGAGAGGCCGCCGTTCGTTCCGCCCGATGCGGGCGGCAGGGCCGTGACGGCCGCGGAAGGGTCGATAACGCCGGGCAGACCCCCGCGTGCAACGGTGGCCAGCATGCTGCCGCGCGGATCGCCGGCGGGCAGGCCGCGAGGGTCGGCGGCGGCCACCGGATGCGCCTGGGCCGGCGGCCGGCGCGCGATCCGCAGCCGGCGCGATCGCAGGTCGAAGGCTGTCGCTCCAGCCAGTCCGCTGGCGATGGCCTTCTCCGCGACGGCTTCGTCGGCGGGAGGGTCGGTCAAGATCGCGGTCGCATCGATGGGCAGCTGGATGTCGTCCACCCGCGACAGCACCACCGACAGCACGGCGGTGAGCAACAGCGCGTGGGCCGACACCGACACCGCCACCGGCAGGGTGAGCCCGCGCCGGCCGCCGCGTCCAGCCACCACCAGGCTCGCAGGCGGGACCACCGCCAGCCGGCGGATGCGCCAACCGATCAACGCGGGTACCGAGCTCAGCGCCTGACCCCACAGCCACAACGTCAGGTCGCCGCGCGAGCAGAAGGGCGAGCGCAGGTTCGCTTCCTCGATCAGATCGCCGAGAAACTCGTCGCGGCGGTCGGCGGCCACCAGCAGCCGCAGCAGCGCACCCAGCAGCCCGCCCAGGGGCACGGTGGCCAGCAGGTCGGGCGGGTCGTCGTCGCCGCTCACCGCCGCACCACCGCGGGCTTGAGCACGGGCAGCCCGACGCGCATCCGGTCCAGCACGTCCAGCGCGCGCCTGAGCGCCTCGACCCCCGTGCCGTCCACCGAGAACAGCCGCCGGGCGCGTCCCTCGCGCGACGCCCCGCCGGCGGCCTCCCGCGAGGCGAGGTAACCCTTCTTCTCCAGCCGCTCGAGCGTGGTGTAGACCGCCCCCAGCGACACCGGCTGGCCGGTGCGCGCCTCGATCTCCCGGCGCACCGTCATCCCGTACGCGTTTTCCTCCAGCCGCAACACCGCCAGCAACACCAGCTGCTCGAACGCCCCGGGAATGTCCTCCTTCAACATCGCTCCTTTCTACAAAGTAGAATTTTCCCCGCCCCCGGTCAAGCGCTTCCTTGGGCATAGCCTGTCCCCGCCGGCGGGCGGGCTGGCCGATGCGGCACGCGGTGCAAGGATCGCTGGGTGACGGCCCGCCGGCGGAGTCACTTATGTCCCGTGAAAAAGGCACTGGGCATCCTTTCCCTGTTGGTGGTGGCTGGCGCCTGCCGGCCGGACAACGGCTCCGAGGGGGGGACGCCCCCGGCCAATCCCAAGCCGGCCGAGCCCGACAAGACCAAGCCGCCGGCCGCCCCGCCGACCACGCCGCCGTCGCCCGAGGGCAACAACCCGGGCACCGTCACGCCGCCGTCGACCATGCCGCCGCCGGCGACGCCGCCGTCCACCACCCCCCCGGCCACGCCGCCGGTCGACAACCCGACCCCGCCCGCGCCCAACGGCATGACCGTCGGCGAGGTGGCGCCGACCGGCCCGGCGCTGGGCAAGGGCAACCCCATGTCCACCACCGGCCTGGACCGCCACGACGCCCTCTACTGTGGCGAGTGGCAGAAGACCACCAAGCCCGGCGACACCATCTACCTGGTGCGCGGGGGCAAGGTGACCTGGTCGTATTCGCTGAACAGCAGCGGCGGCAACGAGTTCGGCGACTGCACGCTCACCACCTACGGCACGGTCACTTACCCGCTGAAGAACAGCGGCGCCTTCGAGATCAAGGTCGACGAGGCCAAGGGCAAGGCCACCAACGACGACATCCTCTGGCAGTGGAAGCAGGACGGCGGCAGCGAGGTGCACTCGGTGCAGCCGATCGGCAAGGACAAGGCGATGGTCATGCAGAACGGCAACCCGCCCAAGCTGCTGATCATCGACAAGACCAAGGCCAAGGTGTGCAGCTCGGCCAATCCGAACGGCTGCATCCTGCGCGAGTTCCACCCGCCGGGCGGCGGCGGCACGCACGGCATGTTCCGCCACGTGCGCGTGCTGGCCAACGGCAACTTCCTGATCCCGTTCACCGGCACCGGCAGCCACCTGGTGGTCGAATACAAGCCCATGCCCGCGCCCAGCAACGAGCTGGTCGAGGTCTGGAAATACGACACCGGCGCCGGCCCCTGGGCGGCGGTCCGGCTGGGCAACGGCAACACGCTCATCAGCGGCAACTCGCAGGGCTGGTTCCGCGAGGTCACGCACGACAACCCGCCCAAGGTGGTGTGGGAAGCCACGAAGAAGGACTTCCCCTATCCGATGTATTTCGCCCAGGGCGCCCAGCGGCTGTCGAACGGCAACACGCTGGTGGGCAGCTGGTGCGGCAGCGACGTCAAGGATGCCGGCAAGTGGGCCGACACCTGGCAATACTTCGAGCTGACCCACGACATGCCGCCCAAGGTGGTCTGGTCGCTCAAGCAGTGGGACAACCCGAACCTGGGGCCGGGCTCGTCCATGCAGGCCCTCGACGAGCCGGGCGTTCCCGAGAACCCCGGCGAGCTCGCCCGCTAGCTTTCCGCTAGATCCTTCGAAGCGCGCTGCCCCGTCCTCCAAAGCGCGCTGCCCCGTCCTCCAAAGCGCGCTCCCCTGTCCCCGCTCCCCGGTCGAAGGGTTCGAGGGGGGGCGCGCCGTCGCGCATCGTGACGGGTAGAGGCGCGGGCGAGCCGCCCATCAGGCCTTGCCGCCTGGACACCGTCGTGGTGGTCATGTTGACCGACCCGGTTGATGCGTGAGCCCCTGTCCCGAGCACCCTCGGGGTTTCGCGAAGAGCACTTCACGAATCAATGGGGAATCGGGCTCAGTGGTGCGAGTATCGTGAGCGACCTCGACTGGGACACGGGCGTCCGTGCGGCGTACACGTTCAATTGGGCGGCTCAGCCGAGCAACAGGGAGCTCATCTTCCATCCCTTCGCAGATGGCATCAGCAGCCTGCAACTGAAGGACCAGAACGATGTGACGGTTCTGATCAACTCCTTGAGTTGTTCTATCTGGGGAGGATGTCCGCCATGAAGGGGCCCCTGGCGCGCGCTCTGGGATTGGCGTTGGTGTTGGGGTGCGGTGGCGATGGAGATCGAGTCGTCACGCGCGACGGTGGCGCTGGAGATGCTTCAACCTCCGACTCGCGGGCGGATGGTTTGTGGAAGGACTCTTCAACTGATATCGCAGATGTGGTGTCGGAGTGGGACACGTCGGACAGGGAGTCCGGGGACTCTGCTCCCGATGCTGGCTCAGATTCGCCGGATGGTTCGAGTGACGTCATTCCGCGGTTACTGTGGAGCAAGAGAATTTCACCTTTGGTGGTGATGAGACCGAAGCCGGCATTGATCGGCGACAAGGTGGTCGTCTCCGCGAAGAACGTGCCGTTCTTGATTGATCGGGCGACGAGCGAAGTGAGTGTTCCGGGGATTCCTGGCGCGCAGGAGTTGATATCCGCTCCGACCGTTGCGGGTGGGCTCTTTTTCGTGATCGGAGTGGAAGCATCCTCTTTCACACCGGACGCTCGGTATGGGCCGTGGCGTTCGGTGGGGGCGGGGATGCCCATCGGTGCCGAATTTCCCGAGTGCGGCGATACGTTGCTCTCGCCCGGCGGTAACGTCATCACTGTCTGCAACGACGGCTATCTTTACGGTTTCCACGGTTCTGACGGTGCCGCCGCTTTCAAGCGCCGACTTTACCAGAGTGATCCGACTTTTCCGGTGTGGCTGCGGCTGGGAATGCTCGATCGATTCGTCATCACTTATGGTGCCAGCAACGGTGATCCGCTGCTGCCGGAGACCGGTTCATGGCTTCATTCGGCTTCGACCGGCGAGCCTGTGCGGCAGCTGAAGGGGCCGGCGGGCGAGCGGGTGTTTCTGCAACTGGCAAGTGAGGACGGTTTTCTGGGGCTGGACGAAGCGCATTCGGCATGGTTGGCCTTTGACAAAGATGGAGAGTTTCGCTGGAGCTTTGCCCAGCCGAGCCCGAAGCAGTCTGTGGTTTTCCATCTGGTGATGCCAGACGGGCGGATCGTGGCGACGGAGGGGGATCGGCCGCGAACGACGGACAATCAGCTGCTCCTGGTGTCATCGGCGGGGCAGGTGGTCGCCGGTCCCAAGG
>JBKPRZ010000261.1:0-7299 GCA_046734815.1 Myxococcota bacterium
GTACCGACGTCTCGAGGGCCCGAACCTGTGGCCGCCGGACCAGAACTGGCGCAGGGTCATCACGGCCTACATGGAGGCGGTAGCGGCGCTGGGCGAGCGGGTCCTCGCGCGCACGGCCGAAGCTCTCGGTCTGCCGGCCAACCCCTTTGCAGGCGTGGCGCAGGAGGGGTACCTCGTGCTCAAGCTCATCGGCTACCACCCACAGCCGGCGGCGGCGCCACCCCGACGGGGAGTGGCCGCGCACGTCGACTTCAGCTGGATCACACTATCCTTGCAGGACAGCCCTGGCCTGCAGATCCGAGCCCCCGGTGGCGACTGGGTGCAGGTGGAACCAGTCGAGGGTGCCCTCTGGGTGCATAGTGGCGAGTTGCTGCAGGTCGCGAGCCGGGGCGCCTATCCCGCCACTGCGCACCAGGTAATCAACCCCTCGATCGCGCGCATGCGGGTCTCCTTGGCACTCTTCGTGAATCCGCCCCTCATCGGCCGCGTTGAGCCTCTGGTATCGCTCGCAGCCGCCGGACGCGAAGGCCAGGCCGCCGATGTGTCCCATGTCCACCGAGTCCTCTCTCCCGAGGCCGCGACCGAGCCATTCCTCTTCGGCGAGGCTGAGTGGCGGCGCAAGGGCCGCAACGTCTGGTGCCACGCCTGCGCTCCGCCGGAGCGGGAGTAGGCCTGGTAAGGGGCCAGCGGGAAACAGCCATGAGGAAACTCGCACTCGCGTTTGCGCTTGCCCTCGCCACCCTGCCCACTCTGGCCGCGGCGCAGACGCTCTACCCGGTGTTCAAGGCCGATACCAGCTTCAACAAGCAGATGCCGCACGGCTATTTCCTGGGGCAGGTGGCCGGCATCACCGAGGACCGCCACGGCAATATCTGGGTCATCCACCGCCCCCGTCGCGTGGTACCGCAGCTGGATGAACCGCCCAAAGACGCCTCCGGTGTCCCGGCGCCATCGGTGGTCGAATATGATGCCAGAGGCAATTTCATCCGTGCTTGGGGCGGGCCCTTCGCCATGAGCAAGAGCGATCTGGCCAGGTTCGACTGGCCGGAGTCCGAACACGGCATCGCGGTGGACACCAGGGACAATGTCTGGATCTGCGGCAATGGCGGGGACCCGAAGAGCGGCAAGGATGACAACCAGTGCTTGAAGTTCACGATGGACGGCCAGTTCATCCTGTCGATTGGCAAATCCGCCGCCAGCAAGGGCAGCCTGGACACCGCCAACCTCAACCACCCCGCCCAGCCGGTCTATTGGGCGCCCGCCAACGAGATCTTCATCGCGGATGGCTATGTCAACCGGCGCATCATCGTGTTCGATGCGGACAGCGGCCGGTTCAAGCGCATGTGGGGCGCCTATGGCAAGCAGCCCGACGACAGCGTCAGCCGCAAGCGCGCCTATGATCCGGTGCCTCCGCAGTTCAACCTGGTGCATGGCCTGACGATCTCCAAGGACGGCACCGTCTACGTCGCGGACCGGAACAACAACCGGGTGCAGGCCTTCACCGTGGACGGCAAGTTCATACGCGAGAATTTCGTCGCCAAGGAAATCCCCATGAAGGGCTTTGGCACGGTGAACAGCGTGGCCCTGTCGGCTGACAGGGACCAGCGCTTCCTCTATGTCTGCGAGGGCCATAACCAGGCCATCCGGGTGCTGGACCGCCAGACGCTGCAAGAGATCCCGGCGGGCACCTTCGGCCATGTCGGCGCCTATCCTGGCCAGTTCATGGGCCTGCACATCATCGCCACCGACCATCACGGCAACCTCTACACCGGCGACGGCCGCGACGGCCGCGTGCAGAAGTTCACCTATGTGGGCATGAAGCGGTAAGGGAGCAGCCGGCGTTTTTGCGAATCCGACGCTCAATCCAGCGTCGGTCAACGGAGGGGGAGCGGCCGCGAACGACGGACAATCAGCTGCTGCTGGTGTCATCGACCGGGCAGGTGGTCGCCGGCCCCAAGACCGTCACCGGCGCCGTGCAGACGAGCGGCCGGGGCGTCGCCCTGAGCGTCGGCGAGCGAGGACGAGCAGCGCGAGGCCGGTGCCGATGAGGGCGTCGACGATGCCGACGGACCGCGCAGCGCCGACGGTGCATCCACAACCACCCGCCGGACCCGGACCCGCCGGCGAGGGGACGACAGCGCCGCCGTCAGGCCCTGCGGGCGCTGGTGCAGCGGAATCGGATGGCGTCTCGGCGAGGCGGGCGTCTGCGGGAACGCCCGGGTCCGAGGCGGCGTCGCGCGCCGTGGCGGCCGGCGCACCTCCGTCGAGCAAACCCACTCGCCGCTGCTTCATCCAGAAGATCGAGGCGGCAATATGCGGCGAGGTGGCGGCGCGCGACGCGATGTCGGCCGTGGCCATGATGCCGTAAGCCGAGTCGTTCCACTGCCCGACCGGCAGCCATTCGCCCGCCAGGTAATTTTGCGGCGCGCCCGAGCCGTCCACGTTCGACGAAAACGTGCCGTCACCCTTCGCGATCACGTAGCTGACGGTGTCGGCGAAGGGAACCACCTCGTCGAGCGTGATGCCGTAGACCCGGGCGCGCGCAAAGGCGCGGTGGACCCCGAGGACATCGTAGTTGCCGTGTCCGGTGCTCTCGATGCCGTGGGTGCCGTCGGGGAAGTAGTTCCAGCGGTAGACGGTGTGCCCGGCGACCTGATACGGGTTCTTCATCCCGTCGAGGCACTCACGCACCGACGCGCGAGCGACGGCGTCATACCGAGCCACGCGCGCGGGGTCATCGCCCAGAGCCTCGTGCGCCTCGGCCAGCCGCTGGAAGGCTCCTTGAAACATCATCTGCCGGTTGATGGCGATGACATTCGTGGCGACCGCAGCCCACAGCGGATTGTTCGTCGGCTCGCGAATGAGGTTCGTGCCGCTCTCGACGAACCACTTCAGGAAGTATTCGTCCATGCTCTGGTCACACGTCTGCAGGTACGTTCTGGCCCGTTGCAAATAGGTCGCGCCGAAGCCGTTCGGGTCCCCGCCCGGCACCTGCGTCCGCCACAGGGCGCGCTGCTGGCTGATCAGCTTCGCCGCGAAGGCGATGTGCGCGACCGTATCCGCGGACTCGGACGCGGCGTACGCCGCGCGTGGCGAGTCGGGCGCTTCCGGCAGCCAGATCGGCTCTCTGCGGCCCGTCCATATCACCCGACCGCTGGCCTCGTCGTTGCGCATCGTCAGGAACGCGTCCACGAAGAAGATCATCCGGTCGAGAATCTCCACGTCGCCGGTGGCCTCGAACATCAGGCCCAGCGCCTCGACGTCGCGGCCGGGCGCACCATCGGCGATGGCGTTGTGGTGGCCCGGACCTCCCCAGGACGTCGTTCCTGGTGACCGGGTCTGCATGAACTGCTTGAAGCTGTCGATCTCGCGCGGCGTGATCGGGCCGGCGATCGAGTCGAAGGTGATCCTCTGCGCGTGGGCTGTCTGGACGCTGCCGAGCAACCCAAACAGCGCAAGCGCCGCTCTGGCGAGCGGGTACATGGCGAAGCCTTCGTGGTGCTTGGCGGTGGTCACGATGTATTTCATGCCGGCGTCCTTCGCGATCCGCACCCATCGCTCGGCGTCGACTGCGTGGGGGCGAACGTGTCGGCGACGTGCGCATAGTCCTGCCCCGGTCGCTTGGCATAGGTCATGATCCATTCGGATCCCCCCCGCACCCGCGAGGGGACCCTGGTGGCGCGAATGACGCCGCGGCATTTGCAATCCCGTCACCGCGCGCCGGCCGTCCGTGACACCGACGGCGATCTGCGTTCTGTGAGGATCGGGGGCTGCATTCCAGCGGCCCACCGATCGCCAATCCGAACGCCGGCTGCGGGCGAGGCGAGGGACAGACCAACCAGCCGCTGTTCCGGGCGGGCGACACCGCGCCTTGTGCTTCGGCACGGCGTCGCCCGCGCCCGGAAGGATTACATCGGTGGGCTGAAGCCCATGTACGCCTTGTCCCAGCTGATATCGCAGCTGGGCACAGTCTGGCACTGGATCCAGTGGGACAGGAAGGTGTTGCCCACCCCGGCGGTGAAGGGCGAGTTGCCCTTCACGAACAGGCTCTGACCCGGAGTCAGGGTGTACGTCGTGTGGATCATGTGGTGGGTCCAGCCGCTGTCGCCGTAACCGACGCTCACGCGCACCGTGATGTCGGTGCTGCCGTTGTTGCGGATGGTCCCCTCGCCGGTGAAGGTCCCGCTGGTGGTCAGGTCCGCCGCGACCTGATCGCGCCACTCGGCGTAATGCTGGTTGTTCATCGTCAGGCGCAGGCTCGACACTCCCTTGATGGGGTTGGCGGTGGACCGGGAGATGCCCTCGCCCGCGCCCGGGGTGAAGGTCAGCTTGTAGTCCTTGCCGGTGAGGCCGCCGCCGCCGAGGGTGGTCTCGAAGCCGCAGTCGGGCAGCAGGTTCCCGGCGGCGCCGCAGGGATCGTCCGGCGGCGGCGGGGGCGGGGCCGAGCCGCCCTCGAAGGCGCCGATGTCGATCGGGTCGGCGCCTGCCCGCCGCGCGGTGGCGCCGGTCGCCGCTCGCACCGGCTCGAGCACGGGCGGGAACAGCGGGTTGATGAAAGCCTGCCCGGCCAGCGGCTGCGGGTTCGTGTTGCCCTGGTCGACGAGGGCGCTGCCAGCAGCCGGGTGCAGGTCCAGCCCCGCCAGGTTGGTGAACCCGGGGGTGCCGCCCGCGGGCGCGACGATGTTTCCGCTCCAGGTGCCTAGCGAATAGAACGTCGAACCGTTGGTGGCCCAGTTCCGGCTGCCGCTGATGATGGGCTTGGGCGGCGTGAGGTAGTCCATGTCGATCTGGCGGATGATCAGGATGGGTGCGCCGTTGTCCCGCCAGAAGACGTTGTTGTGCACCTCGATCGACTCCGAATGCTGGAAGGGCCAGAGCGGCGATTTGCAGGTGACGTTCGGGTCGGGGTTGCAGGGGGCCATCCAGAATGTGTTGTTCACGAAGCGGTACCGGCCCCAGCTCTCGCCGGTGTCGTCGCCGCCGACGCGCGCGATGTGTCCGTACGGCGCCGGTCCGGTCTTCCGCAGGACGTTGCCCACCACGTCCGAGTCCTCGCGGACCGCGTTCACCACCTCGTTGCAACAGGGATCGGCGCCGATCAGATCCAGCTCCTGATACCGGGAGCCCTCGATCCAGTTGTAATAGATCTCGTTGCGGCCGGCACGCGACTTGACCCCGTGGCCGCCGCCGTACGCGGTGCCGTCGCCGGTGTTGTTGTCGTGCAGGTACGAGTGTTGCAACCGGAACACGGCGTCCGGATGGGCGGTGTTGTCGGTGGCGATGTAGATCGGGTGCTTCTGATCACCAGCGCCACAGTGGTGCAGCTCGACCCGCTCGAGCGTGAGGTTGCCGGTCTCGGTGTCGGCCGCGTGGATGCCGTGTTTGGGACACTGGTGCACCAGGGTGTCACGGATGGTGATGTCCGCGGCGTGCACGTAGATGCATCGGGAGGGACCCTCCACCACCTCGACGTTCTCCAGCACGATGCGATCGGTGAGGGCAAATTCCAGGGTGTTGAGCTTCCCGTTCGGGTTGTAGGCGGTCGCGCCGCTGAACACCGGCCGCTGGCCGCCACTGCTCACGCCCCGGAACGTGATGGTGCCGTTGTTCGAGGTGTCGCCCCTGAGCAGCTCCGGTCCATACGGCGTCGCTTGCCAGAAGATCTCCACCACGTCCCCGCCTACCAGCGGCGGCAGCGCGCTGATCGTTGCATACGGCTTACCCTGTCCGACCTGGTAGGTCGTGCCCGCGGCGGCGCTCCGCTCCCCGCCGCCGACCGCCACACCCGCCACCGCCGTCGCCAACAACCATAGAGACGACCTTTTCTCCATGTCTGAGCCTCCGTCGCAAAGATCCCCTGCACCCGCGCTTGCACGTCGCCCGCGCGCACATCCAAATGGGTCGAGCCACGGGGGCCGGGAATCCACACGCATCCTGAATCGCGCCAAACGCACGCCGACTGCGAACGAGCGCTCAGCGGACGTTCAACGGACGTATCACCCGGATCTCCGACGGCTCGAGGTTCTCCAGATGATCACCGCGCGCCCCCTGGCGGTCCATTACGCCCTCACATCTTCGGTTTTTTGAGCGTGACGTTCTTGTCAGCGCGGTTTCTTCGCGGTCACGATCTTCCACCCGGTGCAATTCCTGGGCATCGTCTGGACCATGGAGGGCCAGGTGAACGCCGGGCCCACCGCTCGGGCTCTTCCGCCGGGTGCCCGCCCTGGCGTCCTTCGGGCCATCGAGCACGCCGCGCTGCCCAGGTGCGAGGAGCATCGGGTGGCGCTGGTGGGCTACACCCTCTTCGGCCACGGCGATTTTCCAACGACGCCGGAAGCCGCGAAGGCATGCGCTCGACGAGATCGCCCGCGCCCACGGCGCCACGCGGCCCGCGCCCGGGGTGATTTCGAGAAAACATCAATCAATCCGGCGCTGAGCGCATAACAACGAAACTGCACCCGCCGAGCGTCAACAACGGCGGCGATTCTTTCGTCCGTGAATTGATCGCGTTACGAACACGCTGCCACGCTGTTTGTACTTGATTGCCTCAGCTGCGCGCCGCAAGGATGGCGCGCGCTGAACGGCCGGAAGCTTCGGCGGATTCGCGGGAAAGGGTATAGCTATGCGTATTGGTGTCAGTGGTTACGGTGGGTTGAAGCTGGTTATAGCTTCGCTGTTGTTTGGTGGTTGCTTCGCGGGCTGCAGTGAAACAGAGCCCGCCCTGCTCCCTCTGCCGGGGGCGGGGACCGAGCCCGCGGCGCCGCCATGGGCCACGAACATGCCCGCCAGCGAGCGCATGTATTTCTTCGACAATTTCGAGAACGGCCTGCCGGCGTGGGAGCCGATGGCCGGCGAGTGGGACGTCACCAACGAGGGCGACTCCACCCAGTACACGGCGAGCCGGCGGGAATACGCGCTGAGCTACGCGGGCAATCCCAACTGGAGCGACTACCGCGTCAGCGCGCAGGTGACCATCGACGACGATCGCCGCGGGGAGGTCGGGGTCGTGGGGCGCGGCGACAGCGACCACTACTACTTCGAGCTGGTGCTCGGCCGGAGCGCGCAGGGCAAGAGCTGGTCCATCCGCCAGCGTCGCGCGCACAGGTGGACCACCTTGGCCACCGGGCCGTTCGACTACCGGCTGGGCACGCCTTACATCATGCGGCTGTCCTTCCGGGGCTCGAAGCTCGAGGCCTCGATCTCGCGAAACCTGGGCGACTCGTTCGACGTCGTGGGGAGCGCCGATGCCCCGCTGGGTAGCTGGCCGATCGGGCGGTTCGGGGTGGTGACCTACGGGGG